>JAFGTG010000368.1 GCA_016934255.1 Sedimentisphaerales bacterium | reverse complement strand
TTCTAATTTCCCCGACCATGTAGAATTCCTTGATGACCGCGTCGTCCTGTTCTGCTGGGCAAATCAAACCGAGCAGACCTTCGAATATGCGCTGCGCGTGACCACAGCCGGCACGTTCTCTTTGCCACCGATCCAGGCATCGTGCATGTATGAACCCACCGTGGCCTCAGTAGGGCCGGAAAGTCAACTGAGCATTCAAAACCACCGAGAAGCACGAGTTAACGAGGAATAATTCATCATGGTTTTCACGAAAAAACAAAAAGCTGCGAAACTCATAAAGCTTGCACTCAAAGCTATGGGCATCGTGACAGGTGTATGTATTGGCATACTCATTTTGACCTGGTGGTTATGTCCGTTTCCAATCGAACGCCTCGACAAGTGGCCCATGAGTCCCACCGTCTTGGATTTTCACGGCTGGCCACTTTTGAGTATTGTTGGTTCCGACGAGCAGTGGCGCTACCCAATCCCATTGGATCAGATGTCGCCCTGGTTGAAACGTGCGACAATTGCGGTCGAGGATGAACATTTTTATCGCCATATCGGAGTGGACCCGATAGCGGTCGTACGGGCGGCGGGCCAAAATATCGCCGCTCGACGAATTGTTTCGGGCGCCAGCACGCTGAATATGCAGCTTTGCAGAATGATGGACGACCGGCCCCGCTCATTTAAGGCGAAGATGATCGAATCTTTCCGAGCACTCCAACTGAATAAGCTCAAGGAAAAGGATGAGATCCTCGAACTCTACCTGAATACGGCGCCGTACGGCGGGAATTTAAGAGGCGTAGAAGCAGCCTCGCTAAGATATTTTGGAAGACACGCAAAGGACCTTACGTTAGGGCAAGCTGCTCTGATTGCGGGCCTTCCACAATCCCCGATCAGATACCAGCCGGACCGGCATCTCAAAGCCGCCATAAAACGCCAGCATGTCGTGCTGCGCCGGATGTTCGAAGCAGGAATGATTACAGAACTCCAACGAAAACAAGCTCAATCGAATCTCATCGAGATACAACCCAACCCAAGGATACAGAGGTCATCTCACGCCGCCTGGTTTGCTCTGCAACGCAGATCGTCAGGAGGGCATACCACGATTGATCTGGATATCCAGAAAGAAGTTGAGCGCCTGACTTGGGAACATCTTCACCGATTGCCGAAGGATACAGAACTGGCTGTCGTCGTCATTGATATTAACGAGTCTTCAATCGTCTCCATGATAGGTTCCGGCGATCACGCCGATCCGGTTGACGGGCAGGTCAACGGTGCCTTGGCCAAGCGCAGTCCCGGTTCGGCTCTCAAACCTTTTATTTACGCCGCGGCATTCGAGGCCGGCCGACTTAACGGTGAATCAATTGTATTCGATATACCCATATCACGAGGTGGATGGACGCCTCTGAACTTCGATCGGGTCTTCATGGGCCAACTCACCGCCGCTGAAGCATTGCAACGGTCTCTCAATATCCCTGCGGTGCTTATCGCCGAAGGCGTCGGATTAGCCAGATGCTGTGGTATCCTCGAAGCCGTCGGTATCCCTCTGCCTCCCGATGCCCAAAAGCGCGGCGGACTGGCCTTGGCCGTGGGAGGAATTGAAGTTAGATTACTTGAACTTACAAATGCCTATGCGACGCTTGGACGGGACGGGCTTCGAAGATATCCAAAGATATTCTCAGACGAATCGACTCCTCCTATCCGCACGTTAAGTACGAATGTGTGCCGTGCAGTCAGCGAAATTCTGTCTTCGCGTCAACGTCGACCGAGAGGTATGGAAACTGTGCTCGCTGAAAACGTCCCATGGTTCATGTGGAAAACAGGGACCAGCTCAGGCAGAAGAGATGCATGGGCCATTGGGCATAACAGACGATATGCGATCGGCGTCTGGGTCGGACGCTTCCGCGGCACAGGACGAACAGCTTACATCGGTGCCGAAGCTGCGGAGCCTCTACTGGCCGAACTGTTCAGCTTACCGCGACTCAGAACATCTATCGAGCCTCTATCGCTTACGCCAATCCAAGTCAATAGGCCCTTGCCACCACCACGCGAATTGAATCAGCGTCTGAAAATAATCGCACCGTCTCCCGGAGATACATTCATTTGTCTTAACGGATCAGCGATTATTCACACGCGGGCAAACCACACCGAGGGAGTCTCTTGGTTTCTTAACGATAGGTTGATCCAGATCGATACTTCCCGAAAACTCGCATTACCGGTTGGTGAGTATGAGTTACGTTGTGTGGATCAATCAGGCCAATCATCATGTGTATCCTTTGCTATTCTTCCTTCCGATTAAGACACGAAAAGTCATCGTAGATTTAATTCGTAGATCATTTACGCGGATTTGTCGATAATCATCCTTGTTGGACGACGCTCTTTGGGGACTCATTTTTCGGGACTCAATCAAACATCACAATTTGAAGAAGATCTTGTGTCTATAAAGAAACCAGAGAAACAACCACTTCAGGGTCACAACACCCATCGGAAGAACAAGGGGCATGAACATTCCCACATGCTCTGCGATGCCCCTGAATAAGAGATTTGCGATCTCATTGAAATCCACAATCTGTTGCAGGAAATATATGGTGATTGCATTCATTCCAATGACCGTGAAGAAAAACGCCCACCTGCGGCAATTCTTAACGTCGATCACCCAGTAGAACGTTGCCAAAAGCAGCATACTCCAGCCACATGCGAAAGTGACATAAGAGCTTGTCCACAGGATTCTTTTTATCATCGGCAATGAGAATCCCCACAGATAGCCCAGGATAAGGCCGGCTGCGCCCGCCAGAGCCAAACCCGCCGCCTTGCGGTTGCCCGTCCGGTTGGATCGCAACCACTCGCCCGCCAACGAGCCCCACAAAATAATTGCAATGCCGGACAGAACCGAGGTAGGGCCTTCATTCCAGAGGTTGCCCGAAATAAAGAATCGATCAATATAAGATCCCAGGTTTCCCTCTTCGGTAAACACGCCGCTCCCATGGCCCGGAACCGGGATCAGGATAAGCGCCAACCAGTAGAGCACGAGAAAAGCCGGCACAATGATTGCTCTCGCTCGCCATCGGGTATGCATCACCAGCAGCGTGGCGAAGAAATAACAAAGTCCAATGTGCTCCAACACGCCTCCCAACATAGGCCAGCGTGTAAAACTCAAGACGCCTCGCGGAATCGAACCCAACAAGATCAGGATAAGAGATCGCTTGAGAACGTGCAGGTAGAGCCTCCATCGTTTCTGGTTTTGTTCCTTTCGACGGGCCAGAGAAAATGGCAACACCACGCCGATGATAAACAGGAATAAAGGATAGATCAGATCCTCGAAATGGACGCCCTCCCACGTAACGTGTCTGAGCTGCTCTTGAACGGTTCGCGTGACGGGATTCTCCCACACTTTTACTGTATTGGCGAAAACGGTGCCCCCTCCTATGATCCAGAACATATCGAAGCCGCGCAGCGCGTCAATTGACACTAATCTATTTCTGGATGTTCCTTGTGGTTGTTTGTCCGGTGTCGCATCTTCCATACAAAAATTCTCCCCGAACGGTGCAATCCTTATTTGTCCGTTGTGTTCTATCGGTTATCAAGGACGTACTGCAGCGTCCTATCTCTCGCTGGGTCATCAAAACTTGCAGGATCCAACGTAGGTTCGCGCATCGGCTTATCTACCCCAACCAGACCAACCGGATGGCGTCCCCCTTTAAAATAGTTCTTAGTGGCAAAGCGTGTCGATGGCAGCATACCCGCAGGATCCAGAATCGCTAACGCAAGAATATACTCACCAGACCCTACCGTCTGCGGGACCTGGAATGTTCCGTCCGCCTTGTAGCTTTTGGGTCTCAGCTCG
>JAFGTG010000367.1 GCA_016934255.1 Sedimentisphaerales bacterium | reverse complement strand
CCCCGGGAGAATTTCGAAAAGATATTCGATCCGTTTTTTACGACGAAAGAGGTCGGGCGCGGGACGGGGCTCGGCTTAGCCGTCAGCTTCGGTATTATCGCCCGGCATCAAGGCACCATCGAAGTGGAAAGCAACTCAGGCAAGGGGGCGACTTTTATCGTGAGACTCCCGTTGAAGGTGGAGGTATAAATGTTCGGTCAGGTTCGTATTTTAGTGATTGATGATGAAGAGTCTATGCGTGATTCGTGCCGGCAGGCGCTCGCTCGGGGCGCCAGCCGGGTGGAAGTAGCCGGGGACGGCCGGACGGGTTTGGGGATTCTGGAAAAGGAAGCGTTCGATTTAGTTATCCTTGATTTGAAAATGCCCGGCCTGAGCGGCATGGACGTCCTGAACATCATCAAAGAGAAATATCCGGAGATTGTGGTCGTCGTGATTACCGGCTACGCGACGGTGGAGTCCGCCGTCGAAGCGATGAAATGCGGAGCTTATGATTTTCTTCCCAAGCCGTTTACGCCGGACGGTCTTCGGCAGATTGTGGGTCGAGCGCTGGAAAGAAAAGAGCTGACCCTCGAAAATATCCTCTTGCGAAGCGAGCTCAAGGCAAGCTTCGGATCGGAGGCCATCGTCGGCCAGAGCGAACCGATGAAAGAGATTGAGCAGGTCGTCCGGAAGGTCAGTCCGACCGATACGACGGTGCTGATCTCCGGGGAAAGCGGGACCGGCAAGGAGCTCATCGCCCGGGCGATCCACTACCACAGCGACCGGAGGGACAAGCCCTTTGTGGTGGTCGATTGCGGCAGCCTGGTCGAAAGCCTGTTCGAGAGTGAATTGTTCGGACACGTCAAAGGCTCCTTTACCGGCGCCGAAGCCACCAAGTATGGTCGACTGGAACTGGCCAACGGCGGGACGGTCTTTTTCGACGAGATCGGGAATATCAGCCTGAGCGTTCAAACAAAATTGCTCCGCGTGCTCCAGGAACGTGAGATTACGAAAGTCGGAAGTTCGCAGGTCATCAAAGTCGATGTCAGAGTGATTGCCGCGACCAATCGAGACTTGCAGAAAGCCACGCAGGAAGAGACCTTCCGCGAGGATCTCTTCTACCGTTTAAGCGTCGTGCCCATTACGCTTCCGCCCTTGCGAGAACGACAAGACGATATTCCGCCGCTGGCCAACTATTTCCTGAAGAAATACAATCAAAAAAGAAAAAAGAACATCCGGGCGATTTCCAGGCAGGCGATGAAGACCCTGGTTGACTACAACTGGCCCGGCAACGTCAGAGAGCTTGAGAACGCAATCGAACGGGCCGTCGTGTTGACCGAGAACGATACGATTGAGCCTTCCGACTTGTTGTATTACGGATTGAATGCGGCCATGCCGGCCCAATCAGACGCGGACACGCCCCGGAGCCTTGTCGATGTGGAAAAAGAGCACATCGCACGGATACTCAAGATGTTCAACGGTCACAAAGGCAAAACCGCCGAATGGTTGGGCATCGACCGAAAAACGCTCCGCACGAAACTCAAGCGATACGCTCTCGAATAGAATGACTACAAAGGAAATGCAAAGATCAAATATTAAAAACACCTGTGTAGGGACGGCCCCCCGTGGCCGTCCGATTCTGGCGATAAGATCCGATTCTGGCGATAAGATCCGATTCTGGCGATAAGATCCGATTCTGGCGATAAGATCCGATTCTGGCGATAAGATCCGATTCGGCGATAGAAACGGGCGGGCACGGGGGCCCGCCCCTACGGTATTTGACATTTTACACTTTAAATTTTGATTTTCATTGGTACCAATTTCCCCATTGATGGGACAGAATGCCCCACACAAAAAGCTTCCTCTAAACATCATTTTTTGATTAATCGTTTTATATCCACTTTGTTATTAAACACTTAAAAGATATTCTTATCGGCGATACACCCTCTGGCACAGTAATTGCACGACGCAAAGGAAATGCAAAAATTGGAAAAAACCTGTTTTTTAGGTGTTCGTAGGGACAGCCCCCCGTGGCCGTCCGATTTTGGCGATAAAATCCGATTTGGCGATAAAATCCGATTCGGCGATGGAAACGGGCGGGCACAGGGGCCCGCCCCTACGTAAATTTTGATATCAACGGATGAAGCTCGAAAGCAAGAGAATATTGGTGGTCGATCCCGATGTCGAAACGGCTCCGCAACTGGCCTCCGTTTTCGTAGAAGAAGGCTATGATGTCGAAGTCAGCGCCAGCATCAGCGCGATGGCAAAACGAATCCGCGATGCCCGGTTCGATTGTGTGATCATGGACGTGGATTTGCCGGAGATGGCGGGCTACAAGGCCGTCTCCATCGTCAAAACGATCGACCCGAGCGTTCAAGTGATTATGACCGCGGCTGAAAATTCCCCCGAATTGGAATCCGAGGTTCGCAAGCAAGATATCTTCTATTATTATATCAAGTCCTTCGATCGGGAGGAGTTGATCGAAGCCGTACGAGACGTATTTAAGAAAATTGAAAAGCAAAGTGAGAAGAATTAGATGAACGAACCGCCCAAGATTCTGGTTGTTGACGATGAAGAGGCGATACGTGATTCCTGCCGTCAGGCCCTGGCCAAGGATGGATACGTCGTGGATACCGCCGAGAACGGTCAGAGCGGTCTGCAAAAAATAAAAGAGAGCCAACCCGATTTGGTGCTGATCGATTTGAAAATGCCCGGAATGAGCGGCATGGAACTGCTGGAGGCAATCGGGCAGATCGATCCCACTATTGTTTCCGTCGTGATCACGGGTTACGCCACGATCGAATCGGCCGTCGAGGCGATGAAGCGCAATGCCTACGACTTTTTACCCAAACCGTTCACTCCCGATCAATTAAGGATTGTCATCGAGCGCGGCCTGGAACGAAGGCGGCTCGCCGCTGAAACCGAACGCCTGCGCCGGGAGAAGGAGATGATGCGAGAGAATTTCGTGACGCTCGTCACGCACCAGCTCCGCTCGCCGCTGACGTCCGTTAAGCAATATTTCGGGGTGATCCGCGAGGGATTCGCCGGGGAGGCGACGGACGAGCAAAAAGAAATGATCGAGAAAGCCGCCGGCAAGATTGATCGACTTCTGGAACTCATTAACGACTGGCTCGACATGTCACGCGTTGAGGCGGGCAAGATCGCGGAGAATTTCGAGCGAGTTTCCCTAACGCCCATGCTCTCCGAGATACTGGAGGAGCTCAAGCCGCAGGCGGAGGCCAGGAAAGTCTCTCTCGAACTCCATCCGGGCGACAATCCTATTGTGATCGACGGCGATCCGAAATGTTTGAAAGAAGCGATTTTGAATCTGGTGAATAACGGTATCAACTACAATCGTGCGGGAGGCTCCGTTACGATCGACCAGAAAAGCCAGGATAATGATCTGGTCGTGGAAGTCTCGGATACCGGAATCGGGATTCCACAGGAGGATCTGCCTTTTATCTTCGACGAGTTCTTCAGGGTCAAGAGCCGGGAAACACAGCACATTCCCGGCACCGGCCTGGGACTCCCGATCGCGAAGAAAATTATCGAAGCCCACAAGGGGCGTATGAAGGTCGCAAGTGAATTGGGCCGGGGGACCACCTTCAGCATTCTTTTACCCAAAGCCAACCAGAGTGAAGGGAGTAACATGACCTGAAAAATTCATTGAAATGTTTATTAAACGTTTAGATGACCCCCTATAAATGAGAAATGAAAAATGAGCGACTACATTGTTTTAGTAAAACAGGTTCCCGACGTCTCGCAAATCACCGACAACGCATTCGATCCCGTGAGCGGCACGCTCATCCGGGCTCGTTTAGCCAGTGTGATCAACGAGCTGGATGCCCAGGCGTTGGCGTTCGCAAACTACATGAAAAAAATCAGTAACGATCCGAACGGCAGAATCGTCGCCCTGACGATGGGTCCGCCGATGGCGGAGGAGGTTCTTCGCTATAGCCTGAGCCGATGCGCCGACGAGGTCGTCCTGCTGACCGACAGGGCTTTGGGCGGCGCCGATACCTGGGCGACGGCGAATCCCCTGGCGTTCGCCGTTAGAAAAATCGTCAAGGAAATTTTAAAAAACAACAAGGATTACTACATCGTCTGCGGGATGCAGTCCGTCGATGGCGATACGGCCCAGGTGCCGCCCCAGATGGCGGAGGAATTGTCCCTGCCCTGTATCGGCTATGTGACGGACGCCGAATTCAAAAATGACCGCTTCGAGTTCACACGCATTATCAGCGGAGGCAGCCAGACGGTTGCGGCTAAGAAGCCGCCGGTGGTAATCACCGTCGCGAAGTATGATTATCCCTTGTTTGCGACGTTTGGCCGAACCCGATGGGCCAACCAGACGCAAGTCACGACCTGGGGCAGCGAGGACATCAAGGCAACGAATATTGGCGTGAAAGGCTCGAAGACGAGCGTTATACGTGTTTTTCCGCCGGGCAAAAGCACGCGAAAATGTCAGCAGCTCAATGACGTGCAGTCATTAGCCAAAGCGCTCATGGAAAGTGTCAAGAGCGGCAACGGAAACGGCGATCAAGCCGCCGAGACGCAGGAAAGTCGGTATATCCTGCCCGCTCAACGCGCGTCTCTGTTTGAAAGAAGTTTCGAAGGCACCGAGAGGGAAGTGGAAGATTATCAATTCCTCTCTGATACCCTCAATCAACTGGGCGTTCAGAAGCCGGACCAGATCAATGATGACATTAAGCAGAAAATTCTCGACATGGAGGGTGGTCGTTTCCATGCGCGAACCCTGGATGATATGATCCGGGGCCTGACGTTGACTGAGCCGACCTTCAAGGGCGAAGTCTGGGTGGTCGCCGAGCATAGCGACGGTATCATCCATCCGGCGACGTTTGAGCTGACGGGTAGAGCGCGCGAGCTGGCCGATTCGCTCGAAACCCAAGTCGGCGTTTGTCTTGCCGGCCACGACGTTCAGCCCATGACAAAGGAGTTGATCGAGGCCGGGGCCGATACCGTTTACCTCATCGAGGATAAATTACTGGCGCGGTTCGATCCGACGGCGTATCGCAAAGCTGTCGCCGATGCGATCAGCATGCACTGGCCGCAAATCGTGCTTTTCGCCGCTACGCCGCAGGGCCGAATGCTCGCCCCGATGATCTCGTACAGAGTGGGCTGCGGCTTGACCGCCGATTGCACCGGGCTGAACATCCGGGACAGTTCTCGGAAAGGGGACATTGGATTGCTTCTGCAAACCCGGCCCGCGCTGGGCGGAAACGTCATGGCCACGATTCGGACCAAAGATTCAAAGTCGCAGATGGCGACGGCGCGTCCCGGCGTGATGAAACGAATTCCCGCCGATCCATCCCGAAAGGGCAAGGTCGTCCAGCACGAAGTCGCCCTTTCCCAGGACGATATCAGTCTGGAGATCATCAGGACGGAATTGGGCTCGGGAGAAGTGAATTTCGGCGCCGACGTGATTGTCAGCGGCGGCAAAGGCGTGCAGAGCAGAGATAATTATGAAAAGCTCCTGGGATCGCTGTGTGATAGCCTTCAGAAGAGACTGGGAATGCAGGTCGAAAAGGGCGCGTCCCGTGCGGCGGTCGAACAGGGCTTCGTCGAGCGGGTGCATCAGGTCGGTCAGACCGGCACGTCCGTCGGGCCTAAACTCTACATTGCCCTGGGAATCTCCGGCGCCATTCAACACATGATCGGCGTGGCCAACACCGAAACCATCGTGGCCATTAACAGCGACCCCGAGGCGCCTATATTCAAACAATGTGATTACTATATCGTGGGGACGGCCGAAGAAACCGTGCCTCAGTTGGTGCAAGCATTGGAAGCCAAATAGAACCTGGACAGGATATAAAGCACAATGATTAAAGCAACAAATTACAAAGATAATAATAACGTATCGGTTTTAGTCGTGGGCGCGGGGCCGGCGGGTCTGGCTGCGGCCATACAGCTCAAAACGAATAAGCCCGATCTCGACGTGTGCGTTGTGGAAAAGTCGGCCGAGGTTGGAAATCACAATCTTTCCGGGGCGGTTCTGGAAGCTGAGCCGTTGCATACGCTACTGGATGCGGCCAGCCCGGGATGGCGGGAGACGGACGAAGCGAAAGAGGTGCTTGCTAACGTCATCGACAAGGATGATATCATGTTCCTGCCGGGCAAGAACATGGCGTTCAACATCTTCTTTGCCGTCAAGCTGGCCAGGATGTTCGGCCTGGGTTTCGGCCAAATGATCCACCATGGGGATTATTCCGTTTCCATCAGCAAACTCACAAAGTGGATGGGTAAGATCGCCAAAGACCTCGGCGTCGAAATCCTGACCGGTTTTGGCGCACAGGATATCCAACTCAACGAATCCGGCTCCGGAGCGGCGAGCGTTAAACTGGTCGATCAGGGGCTTGATAAGGAAGGTCATAAACAGCCCAATTACGTCGAAGGCGAAGTCATTGGGACCGATTTTGTCGTTTTGGCGGAAGGGTGCGACGGGTTGCTAACGGAAAAATTCGTTGAAAAAGCCCGTCTGGAAAGGCTGAGTCCGCAACTCTTTTCAGTAGGCGTCAAGGAGCTGATTAAGGTCAGTCCCGAACAATATAAGAAATTCACGTCAGGCCGGGTCGTTCATGCGATGGGGTATCCCATCTGGACGCCGGTTGTCGGTCCCGGGATGTTCGGCGGCGGGATTTTGTACGCCGGGGCGCAGGATCATCTGTCTGTCGGTATGATCGTCGGCGCCGATTGGAAGTATAGTGATTTCAACGTGCAGGACGCGCTGACGAATTTCAAGAACCACCGCTTTGTCAGGCAATTCATCGAAGGCGGTACGGTCGTCGAAGCCGGCGCCAAGATGATTCCCGAAGGCGGGTACTTCGCAATACCGCGCGATCCAGACACTGGGAACATCGGCAAGGGCAACGTCATGATCCTGGGGGACAGCGCCGGTTTTGTGAATATGCTCAAGATCAAGGGTTTGCACAACGCCATCGACTCGGGAATGCAGGCGGCCAAAGCCATCGAGCAATCCATGAGCGATCCCGGCGCGGCCGCTGAAAAATACACCGACTTGATCGAGGAATCAAACGTAAATAAAGAAATGAGACTGGCACGGAACTTCCGGCAGACCATTGCCAAGTTTGGTCCTTTATGCGGAATGCCATTGTCGGTCCTGGGGGGGCTTTTGCCGAAATTCCGGGTGGAAGAAGACTATCACGCGATGACACCCGCACGATATCGCATGAAACCGAATCAGAATTTCGATAAGGACACCTTTACTGCGATGGCGGCGACCGAGCATCGCGAGGAAGAGCCGTCCCATCTGACCATTCGCGATCCCGAATTGTGCAGGACGAAATGTACGCCGATGTTTAACAGTCCCTGCATCACCTTCTGTCCCGCGGGAGTCTATGAGACCATTCACGGCGAGGTCAAACCGGCCAATCCGTCCAACTGCCTGCACTGCAAGACGTGTCAGAGGAAGTGTCCGTTAGACAATATCCGCTGGACCGTCCCCGAAGGCGGCGGCGGACCGCGCTACAAGCGAATGTAAACGATCCATATAATGGAATTTTTGTTCAGCGCTCCTCGTCGTGCAAGATCGCGTCATTTCCTGTACGACGAGGAGTTTTTCATTGAGGCAGGCGAATTGTTTTGATACATACGAGAGGGTGTCGTTCCGACGAAAGAACCATCGGTGGGTAAATATATCATGTTCTTCCACGGTTCGTCGAAAGAGGGCCTAAAAGCCCATCGTGCTCACGGAGCCGCAAGCCTGGCCGTCGCCTGGAGCGACGACCTTGTGAATTGGTCGTGGCCGGGGAAGGATGAGAAGTGAGGGGGCGATCTAATCCTATAGGATAACAATATTTTCCTTGACGGATGACGGCGGATTTGGTAGATATAGAACAGTGAAGTGTATCGGCTTTGAGTCTCGCGGCAGGTGGAGTTTGGCCGCCCCGTGAGAAATTGTTCAAGGGGCGCAGAGCGGGGCAGTCCATTCCTACCCGGTCGCTTACGTCGAAGGCGAGGTTCTCACTTCGGGAATAAAAAACCCTATTTGGAGGACAAAACGATGAGCGGTAAACATTTTCTGACATCATTCTTTGGATTGGTCGTCGTTCTTGGTTTCTTAAGCACCGCAACGATGGGGGCCAACATCTTGTTTATCTCAGCCCTGGACGGCACCGAAGCGGGCGCGGACGATGAGCTGAAAGCTTACATGGAAGGTCTCGGACATACGGTGACGTATTTTGATGATAGCGAAGACGAAGCCGCCACCGAGGCCGCGGCCGCCGCGGCGGATTTGGTCTTCATTTCCGAATCGGTCGGCTCAAGTGCCATCAGGGAAGAAATCACGGAAGTGGAAGTCCCGATGATTGTCAACGAGATGTGGGCGTGGGATGAGATGGGTCTGACGAACGGGGGCGGCGCGGACGAACTCGTGGTCACCACGGACATTGAGATCGTTAATCCCGATCACTATCTGGCCGCAGGTCTCAGCGGAAGCGTGGCCTTTCTCACGGATCTGACCAGCAGTCTGGGCGAATGCCGTCTCGGCAAAGGCATAGCGGGCGATGGGGCCACGGTGATCGCAACAGCCACCCTGGCGGACGGCGTGACTTACGATATTCTTTTTGTTTACGAGAAGGGAGCGACTCTGCCGGTGGCTCCTACGGATGGCAGTGGTCAGGTTGCAGCGGATGTGCGGATTTGTTTCGGTTTTCACGAGTTCTGCGATCCTGTGTTGACCGATAATGCGTATGCATTGCTTGGAGCGGCCGTTCGGTATGCGCTAGGCCCGAAACCCAAGGCCAGAAAGCCTAATCCCTATGATGGTGCAATCCACGAGAATACGTGGGTGAGCCTGAACTGGGAGCCGGGCGATTTCGCTGTGTCGCATGATGTCTATGTCGGCGACGCTTTTGACGCAGTGGACAACGCCACGCAGGATTCGCCCGAGTTCCGGGGCAACCAAACCTCGACGTTTTTTGTTGTGGGCTTCCCCGGATATCCTTATCCGGACGGCCTCGTCCCGGGGACGACTTACTACTGGCGAATCGACGAGGTCAATCCGGATGATCCGAATAGCCCGTGGAAAGGGTATGTCTGGAGTTTCTCGATTCCACCGAAAACCGCTTACAATCCCGATCCCGCCGACGGCACCGAGTCTGTCGATCCGTCTATCGTCCTGACCTGGACGCCGGGTTACGGATCGAAACTCCATACGGTGTATTTCGGTGATAATTTCGACGAAGTGACCAATGCCACTGTAGGCGTGCCTACCGGAACGCCGAAATATACACCCAAATCACTGAAGTTAGCAAAGACGTACTACTGGCGAGTGGATGAATTCGACGGCTTCGGCACCTACAAAGGCGACGTTTGGAGCTTTACGACGCTGGGCGGGGTCGGGAGTCCGAATCCGGCCGACGGCGCGGTGGGCGTTACCCAGACGCCGATTCTCACCTGGAGTCCCGGCTCCTACGCCGCTTCACACGAGGTGTATTTCGGCGCGGACGCGGATGCCGTAAGGAATGCGACCAAAGCCTCATCCGAGTACAAAGGCACCCGGTCGCTCGGCGACGAGAGCTACGATCCCGGTAAATTAGCATGGGAGACCTCATATTACTGGCGTATTGATGAAGTGAATAATCTCAATCCCGACAGTCCCTGGACGGGCAAAGTCTGGAGCTTCACGACGGCCGATTTCGCCATTGTGGACGACTTCGAAGGCTACACCGACGACGACGCGGCCGGCCAAGCCGTCTGGCAAAGCTGGATCGACGGCTATGGCGTGGCGGACAACGGCGCGCAGGTCGGCTACCTGATGCCTCCGTACGCCGAGCAGACGATTGTTCATGGAGGTTCCCAATCCATGCCGCTGACGTATGATAATACGGCTCCGGTAACGAATTCGGAAGCCGTCTTGACATTGACAAACGTGCGGGATTGGACCGAGGAAGGCGTTGCGAAATTGTCGCTATGGTTCCGCGGGGATACGGCGAATGCCGCGGAACCACTGTATGTAGCAGTCTCGAACGCTACCGGCGGTCCCGCAATCGCGACCTATAATGACCCGAGCGCAGTGACCACCACGATCTGGACGCAGTGGATCGTCCCGTTACAAACCTTTGCCGATCAAGGGATCAACTTGCTTAATGTGGATAAAATAGCGATC
Source organism: Sedimentisphaerales bacterium (assembly GCA_016934255.1). Classification (GTDB taxonomy): domain Bacteria; phylum Planctomycetota; class Phycisphaerae; order Sedimentisphaerales; family Anaerobacaceae; genus JAFGTG01. The sequence continues at coordinate 9,545 of JAFGTG010000367.1, read as the reverse complement.
GGTCTGGGCAGCAAAGGCGGAGCATCGGCCGGCGGTACCGGAACGTTGTACATCGACGACATCCGACTGAATCGGCCTTAAAAAAGTGAGCTAAAGTGACTAAAGTGAACTAAAGTGACACGAACGTGTCATCCTGAGGCGAAGCCGAAGGATCTGGTCAACGAGGCATAGATTCTTCGCTTCGCTCAGAATGACAGCAAAGCGGGCACTTTAGTCACTTTTAACTTTAGGCACTTTATTTACCCCTTCTCTCTTGCCAACCGGCTCGAAAGCCGGTTATACTTGATACCCGAAGCTCGACAAGGATTCGGTATCGAGCACACTTTGATGTTTGACTTGTGGTATCTGACATGGACTGGCATAAACGGAGACAGGGCATATTCTTTTCTTTACTGATTCTGGTAAACGTATTCACTCACGTTCGATCACTTTCTGCGGATCAGGCCACTGTGGTGGATCATAACACCGTGGAAGCCAAACCCCAGGAAGCACAATGGCCCGGCTTCGCTTTCGACCCGGGGCGCACCGGACAAAGTCCGTACGAGGGGCCTCAGACCAATAAATTAAAATGGCAGTTCACACTAACCGGATGGGGCAGTTCCGTTGTCGTCGGCGCCGACGGTACGACGTATGTGGGTACGCGAGCCGGGGTGCTTTTCGCTATCAATCAAGATGGTTCTGAAAAGTGGCGGTTCGATCTGCCGACCGTCGAGGTTGTCCCCCCTGAGGATTGGTCTGAGGCCGAAAAGAAGGAACTGACGGAAAAGGGACTCAGGTCGAGCATCAACGATGTGGCCATAGGGCCGGACGGAAAAATCTATTTCGGTCAGGCATTTCACTTATGGAAAGGATCGACTGCGACCGGCTTTTCGGTGCCCGGACATGAAAGACGATTGTACGCTCTCGATCCGAACCGCACGGTGGAATGGACCTTCGGCGTCGGCCAGCAGGATATGGCTACGCACATTAGCATCGATCCCAACGGAACGCTTTATTTCGGTACGGTCGAAGGTCAATATGGCCAGGCCGAATGTCGTTTCTACGCCGTCAGTCCGGACGGCTGGGAGAAATGGTCCATTCTGCTCAGTTCGTCGGGATCGATTCTCTCCCCGGCCCTTGCCCGGGACGGCACAATCTACGTCGGCGGTGACAAGCTCCGGGCCTTGGATCCGCAAGACGGCTCGATCAAGTGGGAATACGACGTCCAAACCACGACCAGCATCGCAGCCGCTCCGGCGGTTGGACGAGACGGGATCGTTTACGTATGCACGAGGCCCGGAGCCATCGAGGATCATTCCAGGCTTCTTGCCATCTATCCGGACGGAACGATGAAATGGGAACTGATCGTAGGCGTAATGGAAACCTCCCCGGCGATCTCGGAAGAAGGAACGATTTATATTACCTCGTGGGTGCCGCGGAATACACGAGCCGAGCCCGGCATCAAGACGGGCCTGACCGCGATCACGCCGGAAGGTCATGTGATATGGTCGTATGAAACACGTTTTCCCGACTGGCATTTCAATCCCGACCAGCGGGGTATGCCGTGGGGGAGCGATTCGTCCCCGATTGTCGGCTCGGACGGGACCGTTTATTTCGGAACCGACGTCGGTTTGGTTTATGCAGTGAATGCCGACGGAACGTTAAAGTGGACGTTCGGAACCGGCGGCGAGTTTGATAATTGCCCTTCGATGGATGCCGAGGGAACCCTCTATATCTGCCACTCCGGCGGACCGGGTGAAATCTACGGCGGGCCGCTTCGGTGCTACGCCATAAGCGATACCGGAACAACGACTGTAACATACCCGGACTCTATATCAAAAAACATTCGAATCGCACGGCTTGAGATGGCGCTGGAAAGGGCTAAAAGAGACGGCAATGAGCCGGAGATCCAGGAGATCCAGGAATTGCTGGACGATCTCCGTTCCCGCGGGCAGCCGGATACGGCATCGGATGAACAGACGAAAGCGAAGATTACAGAACGAATCAACACGCTCAAGAAGGAGCTTGAGCAAGCCAAAGCACAAGGCAATCACGCGGAGGTGAAGGAGCTTGAGCAATTAATTGAGAAATTGCAAACCCAATTAGAACGGCCTATGACCGCCGTTCATGCTATCGCTATCGCCAGCGCCGATGAGCGCGTCGGGAACGTATTGAAGGACATCAAAGAGATGCATGTCCGAGCGGAATACGCCGAGCAATGGCAAGTGTGGCAGGTGAATTTTTACGGCGGCGGTCGTTGCGTTGTCTCCGCTTCGGTGGATTTGAACGGCGATATTCTGAAAGTTGAATTCCCGAATAGAACGAATTAGCTTCGTCCGAATAATGAATAGGTCGATATGCGATCCCCAAGACCAACCTCAACGCTCCGGTTTGTTCGATGCACCTACTCATTAATCGAATGAACCCTTTATTCAATTGGACAGGATTGTTTTGGGGATATGTTTTCCGTCATCCGTCTTCTGACGTCTGTTTTCTGTCCTTTGTCCTCTGATTTCTCGTGCGAAAGATTGGCTTTGTTTTACGCATTCCGTGTCGCGGGCCGTGTCGCGGGCGTCTCGCCCGCGCGTCACGCGGGCATCTTGCCCGCGATAAGAGCCCGCTTCCGTCTCAACCATCTCGGCCTGCCCTTGTTTTCGTGTATCCTGAAGTTTCTTCAACTCGCCCATCGTCTTCAACAAGCTCGCCTCGAACCGCCGCTCCGCCGTAAGGCGTCCTGTGGAGTACATCGACAGCCGCTCCAGCGTCCTCGAGCCCGCAAAGTCCCTCATCGCCATATAGCCCAGGACCTGATCGTCGTAACACTTATCCGATTACTTCGACCCGCCTTCGGCGGACAAGGGCTTACCCGTAATGAGCGATTCCGACAGCTCCGGCCGCGTGTCGTTGATCTCCCTTCGGGCGCCAGCTCATCGAGCAATGACTCTCGAAGTGCGTCGTAATTCGCCTGATCTTCGCTGATGACCACGTCATAGCGTGCAAAAAGGCCGTGCTGGGTCGCGTTTTTCGCCGCCGTCGCTTTGCCTTCGGCCGTCTTGGGCCCGGTTGATTTCTGTGCATTGCGCCGATTGGCCGGAATTTGGGCTTGAGTCGCCATGATAATTTCCTCCGGAAATGACTATTGATTATTGACTAATGACTATATCTAAGTAATGAATGGACGAAAGTACTCTAAAAACCTCTCCCATGTCACCCCATTCGACAGGCTCAGGGCAGGCTCTGAGCGCAGCGAAGGGTCTCAATTTAATCGCAAAGACTGAGATTCTTCGCTTCACTCAGAATGACAAATCCTTATAAATCACAAATTATTCAATAACATCATTCATAATCCATTAATAATAGTTTATTATATATCTAACTTTATTTCAAATAAAAATAAGATATACGAAAAAATAGTCCTCGACTTGCGCCCGTCGCCGTAGGGTGTGCAACTATGTTGCACACGCGGTATGGGGAGGATTGGGTACATGTTGGCTTGATCCGCGTGTGCAAAAACGGAATTATGCACACCCTACCGATGCGGTTGGGACTATTTATAAAAAAGGGTGAAAATTCGTAGCGAAAGAGGCTTGACACTACCTAACCTTTTGACACGGATTTCACGGTTTTTGAGCCGCAAAGCAATAATCAATAATCAATAGTCAATATTAAATAGTAGGAGGTCCACCGAAACGTTTGAAACATTTCGATTCGACATCGGTAAATCCTAATGAAGCTCTGACCCCAGACGTTTCACAGATCTACTTATCGGGATTGTTCGATATCGAAAATAATGGTATCGGAACTAAAGTCTTGCTCATTGGGCCACATGATTCCATGATGAGCCGGGCGGACAAGGCGGAAATAGGATGGATTTTCAAGCTCTTTAAACGCCGATCCCTTCAAGTAGGGCTTCACATCGAAAATCCCTGCAACGCCGCTGCTGGTGAGGATTTCGATTTTATAGTCTTCAATCGGGATCGCTTTGACGATGGTGTCCATAACAAATTCCTTTCTTACCTCAGAGGATCGATCTTGAACACAGGCTCCCCGGAAACGGCCAGTCTCCAATTGGCCATCAAATCTTCTCTGTGAATCTCAATCCAGGCTTGGACCAGTTTCATCTTTGAGGGAGGTAGTTCGCCTCCTAAAAGTGAACCATCCGCAATGGCTATGGACGCATGATGCTCACCATATTCGGCATGTATATGCGGGTAACTGTGCTTTTTATCATCATAAAAATACATTTGAATCAAAATACCATAGAACATTGAAATAGTCGGCATCGTTTACTCCTTGTTATACCGATCACTCCAGCACCTGGTTCAATGCTGCGAGTAAGGACTAGAAAGATAATTTCATCGAAGCTCATAATAAACATGTTAACATCCAAGACAAGAACAAAATTTCAACCCGTATTTTTCAACATAGAGAAAATTAAAGGTACCAGGTCCATTTTTTGGGAGTGAGCGAGACTTGGGATTCCATTTTGGGGATGATTCCTGATTCAAAATAAAAGGGGGCTGGCTTTAAATTTTGGAGTCAGTGACAAACCGGACCGTTCTTTAGCCTGCTCTTTTTGCGATGAGTTCGCGTACGATTGAGACGAGATCGTTCGGAATCTCCATGGTTGTCTGGGTAGGATCTTCGAATGCCGCTTCGTCTTCCGCAACGGCCTCTTCTTCTGACTGCGACTCATAGTGCGCAAGAACTTCTTGTACGCGTTTCTCGTTCCAATCAGGAGGAAATTTGCTCTTCTTCATTTTTTCCTCTCCGTCTTCGCCGATAAGCCAATAGTGCCTATACGAGCCGAATTATAATTGGAACGCACTCTTTTTCCACGATCTTCAAAACCCGTCCCCATTATCCCTTTAATCATAACCGCAGAACTAAACGCAGTCCTTTCTCAACTTGATCGATTATGCCCGTCGGAAGTACACCCAACCTTTCCGTCAAGCAGGTTTTGTCGATGGTCACAACCTGGGATACATTGATAACCGAGTCTTTTGGCAAGCCTGCCAGCTTCTGGGGTAGGAACACGTTGCCTGGGGCCTCGGCCAGTCTGATATTCGAGGTGATGATAACGGCAATCACCGTCGCAATCCGGCTGCGGTTAAAATCGTCGGATTGAATTACCAGAACAGGTCTTCTGTAGCCCGGCTCCGATCCCACAGGCTTTCGCAGACTCGCCCACCAGATCTCTCCCCTATGGATTACCACTTTTCCTGCCCTATCGAGGTGATCTGAATCGCCACCATGTCCGGGTCCATCGTTGATGGCTCTTTTGCGTACACCTCATCAAGCTTTTTCGTGACGTCTCCATTCTGATAGGTTGCAACGTAGGCCGTAAGAGCAGCGACATAAAATTCACTCAACGACATCCCTAGCGCTGCGGCTAATCGCTCGGCCGCCTTATAAATCGGGTTTGGAACTGAGATTTCCGTTTTCATAGTGCCTTCGCCTGTCAGTATATCATTAACGCATTTTCAACGACGTATATTATACCATAAGGGAAAAGGTCAGGCAATGAGTTAGCGGAAAACTAAAGTTATTGGGTTCCTTTTTGGGGTGATTTCTGATTCAGAACAAAAGTTTTGCAAAATTGAAGTTAGGCATATATTATTTCAGAAAATCGATTTCATGATTTTCTGGCAATAATCAGCAGTCAGATCATAACATGTTGCCCCGTGCGACATTACACATCGGTTTTTTTTCAGCAGAATCGTAAAAAAAGATGTGACCCTCATATTCCCCTTTGATACGGATTTCCCCTTACGACCCAAATGCACAGGACGCCTTTCTCTTAATTGCTATTTGAATGGCCGAGCCTATCGTATCGGAGAGTTCTTCAGGCGAGCGAGAAATATCCGCACCTGAGCAAAATCTCGTCATGCAAAAACGCGCTGGTTCGGAAGCATGATCTGAAGATTTCTCTTGACAGAAAGCTGCTCAATCCCGTATAGTGAGATAGTCGGATTCTACGGGTAAGTCGTCTTTCAGTAAGCAAAGTCTCAATAGCTCGTAATGGATTTTTCTTTCCAAACAACGAGCCGTACCGGGCCTTTAAAGAAAGGAGGTGACCGCAAATCGCAAAGAATCATCCTGGGGAAACGACAAACTGAATGCAGTGTCAATATCAATCATTTCATTTAAAGGAGGCGTCTTATGTATAGAAAATTTTTGTATGTATTGTCTCTTATTATTGTGCTCAGCCTGGCCGGGATGATTCGGGCTGCGGATCCGGACGTGCTTATCCGCAATCCGGATATAGGCATGCCGGTGATCGACGGCGTTATGGACGATCCGTGGTCCTATGCGACGGAACAGGAAGTCGCTACCACTATCGTGGGGAGTGCCCCGAGTGGACCTGCGGATTGCTCCGGCACATGGCGTGCTCTCTGGGATTATGACTACATCTATGCATGGGTCGAGGTCAACGATGAGGCTTTGCAGGCCGATTCGGGCAGGGACACCTCCTGGCAGGATGACAGCGTGGAGTTCTACGTCGATGGTGACAACAGCAAATTAGACGCCGTGGACGAGAATGACCATCAATATACTTTCGCCTGGAATAATGGTGAACTGGAACAACCGAGGGCCAATCACCATGGAGAGCCGAGCATCGTCGGAATCGAATACGCGGTCGTAACGACCGGCAGCGGGTATCTCTTCGAACTTAGGATACCTTGGATGAGCATCATGGGTAAGCCGCCGGTGGCGGGCCAATTGATCGGCATCGAGGTCTTTATCAATGATGATGATGACGGCGGTGGTGAAGATTCGCAGATTGCTTGGTTTGGAACGGAAGAACGCGGTTGGCAAACTCCCAGCATATGGGCAACGGGCCTGCTTGTGGCCGGCAATAAAGCCGGAGCTCCCGATCCGCCCGATGGCGCTATCCATTCGGACATATGGGCGACCCTGAGGTGGACAGCGGGACCGACGGCAGTCTCGCATGATGTATATATCGGCGACGATCGTGATGCCGTTGATAACGCGACACATGATTCGGATGAATTCCGAGGCAATCAGACGTCAAATTTTATTGTTGTCGGATTTCCAGGATACCCCTATCCGGAGGGTCTTGTTCCGGGCACAACCTATCACTGGAGAATCGATGAGATCGATGCCGAGGGCACCGTTTACAAAGGCGTCGTCTGGCGCTTTTCTATACCGCCCAAGACGGCGTATGCTCCCGATCCGGCTGACGGTGCCGAGTTTGTAGGCCCGGATGTCACTCTGACCTGGACGCCGGGCTTTGGCTCGAAGCTACACCACGTGTATCTTGGCGATAACAGGGCCGACGTGGAAGCCGCTGCGCCCACCACATACAAAGGCCCAAGCGGACTGGCAACATCCGATGCCGGCACCCTCGAACGGGAGAAGATCTATTACTGGCGGGTTGATGAGTTCGACGGTATGGAGACCCATACAGGCGATATTTGGAGCTTTACAACTCCGGGTGCGGTTGGGCATGCACAGCCGGCCAATAACGCCACAGGCGTACCCATGACGCCAACACTGAGCTGGACGCCGGCGGATCATGCAACTTCGCACCAGTTATACTTCGGCACAGATAAAGACACCGTGCAAAACGCCACCACGGCTTCGCCGGAGTACGTAGGCAACAAGGCGCTTGGCAGTGAAAGCCACGCTCCGGGCAAACTCGACTGGCATGCGAGCTATTACTGGCGGGTGGACGCGGTCTATGCTGCGAATACCGTCAAGGGCCTGGTCTGGAGTTTTACGACAGCCGATTTCATTTCGGTTGATGACTTTGAGAGCTATACCGATGATGACGCCGCGGGAGAGGCCATCTGGCAAACGTGGGTCGATGGTTTCGGCATGGCCGACAACGGCGCGCAGGTTGGTTATTTGCTGCCTCCATATTGCGAGCAAGCGGCTGTTCATAGCGGAAATCAGGCCATGCCGCTGCTCTACGAGAACGTAGATGGTGTAACGAACTCAGAGGCGATGGTATCGTTGGCCGCGACGCGTGACTGGACGGCCGAAGGGGTCGGGCAACTGTCGCTTTGGTTCCGGGGCGGCTCCGCCAATGCGGCCGATCCGATGTATGTGACGATTGCTAACAGCTCCGGCGCGCCTGCCATCGTCGTTAACGATGACCCGGAAGCGGCACGGGCGCGCGCATGGACGGAGTGGGTCATTCCGCTGCAAGCTTTTGCCGATCAGGGAATCAACCTTGGCAACGTGGATAAGCTCGTGATCGGCCTGGGCAGCAAAGCCGGCCCGGCAGTCGGAGGTTCAGGTAAAATGATCGTTGATGATATCCGGTTATATCGGACGGAACCCCAACGGTAAAGGCGGCGATGGCACTAGCAAACAGAGTTGACTTTAAGGGGTTCGTATCAATCTAAGATACGAGCCCCTGTTGTTTTTATCGATGACGCGAAAAAATTAAAGGTACGGAAAATTAAAGGTACCAGCCTTCCCCATAAAATTAAAGGTACCAGGTCCATTTTTTGAGGATTAGCGAGACTTGGGGTTTCATTTTCTGAGAAGGTTTCCTGATTCAGAAAAGGTCAGCTTATCGAGTTCGTGGTGTGCCCGTGAGGGCATAGGAGGGCGTAAGAAGAACGCCTCACGGCGTCACTACGAACGTCTCAATTACTCAGTATCGCGACTAATTCAAGCGTGTCCCCATGGCAAAATGGGCTATAGGTAAATAGTCCGCCGCTATCAAATTCATCAACGATCGTGTCATTGACTCTTACGCTGATCCGGCCTTCCATATCGGAAGTGTCTATATTGATTGTGCTTTCAATCGTTTTGTTGTTTGTGAGTATCGTGATACTAAATTCTTTTTTATCCGAAGCGATCGTGTAGTTCAATTGGGCGGCCGCGTTTTGACCGTTACCCAGCCAAAGTGAAAATGCCCGGGTTTTTACATACCCTGCGACATAGAGCTCGTCCGAGGCGTTCAACACCGGCTGAGGGATTTGACCCGCTAATAATCTGTCCAGATACCATGCCTCCGCCGCTTGCTGTACGTTGCTACTCGGATCGCCGTGCGGCCAGTACTGCGCTTCATTGGCCTCGTTAATACCGTTATGATTGAAATCCTCATAGACTCCCGATGTCCCGATATGCACCGTAATGTTATCAAATTCCCCCTCAAAACTCGCATTGGCAACGGCATTATCCTGATAGGTGATATCGTTAATCATGGGGCATGTGGGTTCGTCTCGATTGACAAACAGATGAATTTCACTATAGGGATTGTTTTTCGAGGCCAGGTTAGATGCACGTGCGGCGTATTTGTCTTCAATATCCGGTATCCCCAACGTTGGATTACCGATATCGGCGTTCATAATGGCCTGATGACTACTGCTTGCTCCGTCAAAATACCATCCATTCACCGAATCGTAACCGTAATCCGACATACCGAAGAAAGCCGCGCCGACCCGGAAATAATCGGGAAATTTCGTCAAGGCCGACATCGTATTACCGCCACCCCCGGAGTGGACGACACGTCAGAATGTACGTCGTGATGACAGTTCGGGAAAAATCTTTCGAGTTACACATCCATTCCATCCTTGTCGCGGTTG
>JAFGTG010000366.1 GCA_016934255.1 Sedimentisphaerales bacterium | reverse complement strand
TCGTCGCCGTGCTGGCCCTTCGGACCGGCCAAAAACCCGTTAACCTGCTCATCTTCGGTCAGGCCCTGACCGTTATCGGCAATCCGCTTATGGCCGCAACAATCCTCTGGCTTGCCAATTGCAAGGATATCATGGGAGAACGGCGAAATACACTACTGCTCAATATCCTTGGCGGGATCGGTTTTCTCGTCGTGCTGCTCATGGCGGTGAGAGTCCTGATCTCCGTGGTTTTAAAGTTAACCTAAACATCGCACAGCACCCGAAGGAAACATACATGAAGAATACCTCCATCTTGAACGAGCACGACCTGGAAGATTTGCTGAGCGAACCCTCAGAGGCAACCACGAAAGTCCTGGATGCGATAGACGGGGACATCGTCGTTCTCGGCGCCGGGGGGAAAATGGGACCGACCCTGGCGATGATGCTCAAAAAAGCGTCGCCGGATAAGAATGTTTACGCCGTTTCTCGATTTAGTGACAAGTCTGTAAAGCATCGGATCGAGAAGACCAACGTCGAAACGATCAAGGCCGATCTGCTCAACGAATCGAACTATGAAAAGCTCCCCAAGGCGGAGAATGTATTCTTCATGGTCGGTATGAAATTCGGCGCGACCGGCAATCAGCCGTTAACGTGGGCGATGAATAGTTATGTCCCTTCGCTGGTCGCCCGGCACTACAAGGATTCGCGAATCGTGGCGTTATCGACCGGTAACGTTTATCCCTTCGTTGACAAAAGCAGCAATGGACCAACTGAAAACACTCTGCCCGACCCGATCGGTGAGTACGCCCAATCGTGTCTCGGCAGGGAAAGGATGTTTGAGTATTTCTCGCAAATTTACAAAACACCCGTGACACTGATCCGGCTTAACTACGCCAACGAACCCCGCTACGGCATTATTGTGGACCTCGCCACAAAGATATTAAACGGCGTTCCCATCGATCTGACCATGGGCGCCGTCAACCTGATTTGGCAAAAGGACGCCAATGACTACATTATCCGCTCGATCACGCTTGCGGATTCACCGCCGACGATTTTAAATGTCACAGGTTCGGACGTTATTTCGGTTCGTCATCTTGCCAAACAAATCGCGGGGATTCTTGAAAAGGAACCGAAATTTATCTCGCAGGAGGCCGACACCGCCCTGCTCTCGGATGCCTCCCGATGCATTGAGACGCTCGGGCCGCCGGAGACGTCGCTTGACCAGATGATTTCGATGATCGTGACCTGGGTTGCTTCCGGGAAAAAGACGCTGAACAAACCAACCAAGTACGATATGCGCGACGGCAAATTCTAAGGAGGACCATTGATCGTGGATTCGAATCTTCTCGAAAAACTCCGTTCAGGCTGTGTTATCCCCGCCCATCCGTTGGCGCTGAGCGCCGACAACAAACTCGACGAACGTCATCAGAAGGCATTGACGCGGTATTATTTAGCGGCTGGAGCGGGAGGAGTGGCCGTAGGGGTGCACACAACGCAATTTGCCATTCACGATCCCAAGGTCGGCTTATATCATCCTGTGCTGGAACTGGCTATAGAAACGGCCCGCCAGGCGGTCGCGTCCACGGGCTGTGATGAGCCGATTATGATCGCCGGCCTTGTCGGCGATACGAAACAGGCCATCAAAGAGGCCAATTTGGCCAAAGAGCTCGGTTATCATCTCGGCTTATTATCCCTGACGGCCCTGAGGGGAAAATCGATTGATGCATTGATCGAACATTGCCGGAACGTCAGTGACGTGATACCCGTCATGGGATTCTATTTGCAGGAAACGATTAGCCAAATGGTTCTGCCGGCCAAATTCTGGCGAAAGCTTGCAGCGATACCCAACGTCCACGCCATAAAAATCGCCCCATTTAACCGGTACCAAACCCTTGACGTGCTGGAAGCCGTGGCGCAGTCCGGCCGGTCCGGCGAGATCGCACTCTATACCGGCAACGACGATAACATTATTATCGATCTTCTCATGCGACAGGACTTTGTCGTTGAAGGCCGGACAGTATCGCTTCAAATTGTCGGCGGATTACTCGGACAATGGGCCTGCTGGACTAAAACAGCGGTCGAGCATCTCGAACGCATTAAGTCGATTCGCAATAGCCAGACAACGGTACCCCTCGACCTGCTCAGTCTCGCAAGCCAGTTAACGCTCGCCAATAAGGCGATTTTCGACGCCGATAATCATTTTACCGGCTGCATTCCGGGTATTTCCTATGTGCTCAATAGCCAGGGACTCTTGGAAGACGTCCGGTCGCTCGATCCCGAAGAGCGGTTATCGCCCGGACAAGCCGAGGTTATCGACCGAATCATACGCGACTATCCTCACCTGACAGATAATACATTCGTCAAAGAAAATCTTCACCAGTGGTTAACGGACTAAGATCCGTTTGGTTCGAAACCGTCTGAAAAAACCACTCACGGCCGATAACATATTTTCTTCCTCGATGGAATATACCCATTCCTTATTTAATATTTAACTCAAGGGATGTTTGTTCCGATAGAAGGTATCGACGAAAAGAAAAAAACTCATCGGAGTAAACGGAAGAGAGAACAATGGCCATTCAAAGGTTATCCCAAGACGTTCTTTATGTCGAACTGCCTTCTGCCGGACCGAAAATCGCGGAGGAATTAAGCACTGTGAATGAGATGGTGAGCGAAAAATGTACCTCCGATGTGATTATCGATTTCTTTCGGGTTGAGGTTCTCAATTCCTGGAACCTCAGTACGCTTTTGGCGTTACGCAGCTTGCTTGAAGATT
>JAFGTG010000365.1 GCA_016934255.1 Sedimentisphaerales bacterium | reverse complement strand
GAGGAAGCGGATCGGTACCTGGAAAAGCGTGCGGCCCAGGGATTCACCGTCATCCAGTCCATGACGTTAGCCGAACACAAGCTGTTCAAAGTTCCCAATCGGTATGGACAGTATCCGCTGATCGACATGGATCCGTTACGCCCGAATGAAGCCTATTTTCAGCACGTTGATTACGTCATCGACAAGGCGCAAAGCCTGGGATTGTTCATGGCGCTCGTGGCCACGTGGGGAGATAAAGTCCGCAAGGCGTGGGGCGAGGGGCCGGAGATCTTCAACGAGAAAAACGCCTTTTCTTACGGTAAGTGGCTGGGCAATCGCTATAAAACCAAACAGATTGTCTGGATTCTGGGGGGCGACAGGGATCCGGTCGGATATGAACCCGTCTGGCGGGCGATGGCCCGGGGGCTGAAAGAGGGTTGTGAGGATCGGCAATTAGCGACGTATCACGGGGCCAACCGTGAGAATAAAGGCAGTTCCCCTTTCTTTCATAACGACGGTTGGCTCGACTTTAATTTTACCTATTCGGGACATTCATGGAGCTACCCGACCTACGAGCAAATCGCACGAGACCGGGCACTTAAGCCGATCAAACCCACATTAGACGGCGAACCGTTATATGAAAACCATCCGGTCATCGGCGACGGCAGCGGTTTTTATCAAAACCGCAAGCTCTGGGACCGAATTACCCGCGCCACATCACATCAGGTTCGCCAGTCGGCCTATTGGGCGATGCTGGCCGGGGCGGCCGGACATTCCTACGGTTGTCACGATGTCTGGCAGTTCCACAACGAGCGGCGCGAACCGATCACCCACTCGAACGTTATGTGGTACGACGCGATCGATTTCGACGGGGCGCAACAGATGGGATTCATGCGAAGGTTATTCGAAACGCACCCCTGGCAGGAACTGGAGCCGGACCCGTCGATCATCCTCGCCGGCCAGGGAGAAGGCGAATTACACGTTCAGGCGGCTCGCGCCCGCGACGGCAGTTTTTTATTTGTGTACCTGCCCCAGGGCGGAACCGTAACCATCGACACAACGAAACTCTCCGGCGAGCGAATCCGGGCTTTCTGGTTCGATCCTCGCGAAGGTAAAGCAACCGCGGCCGGAGAGTTCCCAATCGCTAAAAGCAAGGTGTTTAAGACACCCAGAGCCGGACGGATATGGGATTGGGTTCTGGTGCTCGATATCGCGGATAGCGGATCGTAGCACCGTCAGGCGTCCCTTGCGGGAGGACGGCCCCCCGTGGCCGTCAGAATCCGGCAACCGTAGGGGCGCCTCCCCGTGGGCGTCCGGTTCCGGCGATAGAAAACGGGCGGGCACAGGGACCCGCCCCTACAAAACGCTAAATCGGTGTGGGAGATGATCTGATGTTTATGAGAGCATTTAGATAGCCGGAACGAAAATATTTTTCACTTTCGGACGGTATTTTGATATAATATTCACGTTGTGAACGTGAAGTCGTATCTGTGATTCTGGCTTGAGTTTCACAGAAAATGGAGGCCACGTCGAAATTTGTTGAAGGAGGTTATTATGAATAGAGGATTGTTGTTTTTTGCGCTTCCGGCTCTGGTTCTGGGCCTTATTCTCACAAACGCCGCTCAGGCTAATCTCATTGGCTGGTGGATGTTCGATGAAGGTTCCGGGACCATGGCCTACGACAGTTCCGGCAACGAACATCATGCCGAAGTGCTGGGAACTCCATTATGGGGGGACGGTCCGTTAGGTTTTTCCGGAGCGCTGGATTTCACCGACACCGGGGGAGCCAACTGTGGCGAGTTCGTCCCAACAGAAACAGGTGTATTTAGCCTGACCTTCTGGCATAAGTGGGACGGAACCGGGGACATCCAACATTTCTTCAGCAAATCGAACGGATGGGCCGCCGATACGATGATGTTCCAGGTCGAAAACAAGGGACATTGGGCCAGCGTAGGTGAAGAACGAAGGGAAAGATTGCATCTTGCCTACCAGGGGGCAGACCAGGCCGTTATGCATAAGATCCCCCAGAATGAGTGGGGTCACACGGCCCTGGTGTTTGACGGAACCCACGCCACAGGCTACCTCAACGGTGTTGACGAGGTGGGCCCTCAACCGACGGGCATCGGCGGTCCGGTCGATGGCCCGGTTTGGATCGGAGTGGCCCACAACGGTGCGCGGGTCTTCCAGGGGCTGCTCGATGATATGCGATTTTTCGATCATGTGCTAACGGAAACTGAGATTCGGGCCATTATGACGGGGGATACCGAACAAAGCCAAACCGCCTATGGTCCTAAACCGGCCGACGGTGAACTGCTCACAAATACATGGGTGAATCTATCCTGGAAGCCCGGTCCCTCCGCCGTTTCACACGACGTGTATGTGGGCGACAATTTCAGCGAAGTCGAAGAAGCCACACGAGATTCGGACGTATTCCGGGGCAACCAAATAACCACGACGATCCTCGCGGGCTTTCCCGGCTATGCTTATCCCGACGGTCTTGTGCCGGGAACGACGTATTATTGGCGGATCGACGAGGTTAACGAGGCCGATCCGAACAGTCCATGGAAAGGCATCGTCTGGAGCTTCTCGATTGCGCCCAAGACGGCGTACGATCCCAGCCCGGCCGACGGCGCCGAATTCGTCAATACGGGGGTGATCCTGAGCTGGACACCGGGTTATGGAGCTAAAATACACACCGTGTATTTCGGCGATAACTTCGACGATGTCAGTAATGCCGCCGCCGGTTCTCCGAGAGGATCTGCATCTTATGATCCCGGTTCGCTCGAATTGGAAAAGGTCTATTACTGGCGTGTTGATGAGTTCGATGGTATCGATACATACAAAGGTGATGTCTGGAGCTTTACGACGCCGGGCGCTGTGGGCAATCCGCTGCCAACTTACAATGCGACGGATATCGCGATGAATGCGATTTTGACCTGGACACCGGCTGACAGTGCCGCTTCCCACCAACTCTACTTTGGTACGGATCAAGAAACAGCGCGCAGCGCGGATACAGGTTCGCCCGAATACAAAGGCGCCATGACGCTCGGGTCCGAAAGTTACGATCCCGGCATGCTTGACGCCGAGACGACTTACTACTGGCGCGTTGATGAAATTGACGCTCAGGGCAATACGGCCAAAGGCCCCCTTTGGATCTTCACGACGGGTAAGTTCCTCGTCGTGGAAGACTTCGAGAGCTATACCGACGACGACGCGGCCGGGGAAGCCATCTGGCAAACCTGGATCGACGGATACGGCGTCGCCGATAACGGCGCGCAAGTCGGTTACCTGCTGCCCCCGTATGCCGAGCAATCGAAAGTGCACAGCGGCTCTCAATCGATGCCGCTTACGTATGCCAACGAGGCCGGCGTAACGAACTCGGAGGCTCAGCGGACATTAACGGAATTGCGGGATTGGACACAATCGGGCGTCGAGGAGTTGTCACTCTGGTTCCGGGGCGGTTCGAATAACGCTCCCGAGTCGCTGTACGTGGCCGCCTCCAATAGCACCGGCGCCCCTGCGGTCGTGGCTTATAACGACACGACCGCCATACAGTTAAGCCGATGGATACAATGGAGTGTCCCGCTACAGGCCTTTGCCGACCAGGGGATCAATCTGACCAACGTGGATCAGCTCGCCATTGGCCTGGGATCCAAAGCCGGAACTTCAATGAACGGATCAGGGACGATCTATATTGACGACGTCCGATTATACTTACCATAATTTGGAAGCACTGTTTGGAACGGGGCTTAGGCGATAATTGGACTGTCTGAGGGATGTGGGGCTCTCAAAATTTGGGAGCCCTGCGTCTTTTCCCCGATTGTATTTAATATTAGCGCTTGTGTCATTTCGACCGAAAGACCGGTCGTGTCGGTCTGTAGTGGAGAAATCCGGTTCAGAACGTAAAGTATGTTTCGATAGAAGCCAGATTTCTCGACTCCGCTTTGCTACGCTCCGCCTTGGGCGTGCCATAGGCAGAAATGACACAAACAAGCGCTTTTAATATGTACGATTGGTATTATGTATTCTTCCGGCTGCTGAAAAAACTGCTGTAACCGCCGGTGTCGATATCCTCGCCTGTATCCCCCGCCAGGAGCGTCTCATAGTTATCGACCACCTTTTTATACGCCTTCACATGCTCTTCGATGATCTGCGGCTCATAGTGTTTGAACCACGGGATTTCAAAAACACATCGGGTAATCCTTTCCGCAACCGGCAGTTTCTGGACATACTGCTCGATCGTGGCGGACTCGTCGAGGAACGCAATCCGCGTCGGTCTGCCGTGCCCGTAAACATCCTGTTTTGTAAAGAGTGGGTGCACGTGCAATGGCTTGTTACAGCCGGGATTGCAGATCGAACCTTCGGCTTGAATCGCCTTTGAGAATCGAGAAAGCGAAAGCCCTCCTAACTCTTCGGAG
>JAFGTG010000364.1 GCA_016934255.1 Sedimentisphaerales bacterium | reverse complement strand
GTCTGACACGGAGTCATCGGAGTGGATTCCCGAGCCGGTGCTCTCTGCGACGATGCTGGGTGAGGAAGTGGTTCGCGTGTTTCGCGAGATCGAAGGCGGAGCGACTTCGGGAGAAATCAAAACGGCTTGCACCACGCTCGAACTGCCGGGCAAACGCAGTGGTGAACTGACGATTACCAAGGATTGCCCGCCGACGTCGCTTAACCTCATCGTCGCGCGCGTGGGCGAGATCGGTTTTGTCGGACTCGGCGGCGAAGTCCTGACGGAAATCGGCATGGCGATCAAAGCCGGTTCCCCTTTCAAGCACACATTCGTCATTACGCATTGCAACGGAGCCGCTGGCTATCTCCCCCCGAAGCGTTTATATGTCGAAGGAGGATACGAAATCAAGACCACCCCCTTCGCCCCCCAGGCGGCGGAGAAAGTCGTCAAAAAGGCCGTCGCGATGCTCCATGAACTGTAATACCCAAAAAAGGGGTCAGGAGCCTTTTTTAGGACGCCCCCGAGGATGCAGGGTCGAAGTGAGAAATAAACGCTCCGCAACTTGCTTCGCCCAATCATCCCGTCCCAACGGGGTTCCCCGGCGGAGACAACGCTCGATCTTCTCGAGATCGTTTTCCCAGGGTAAAATATCGACCAATTCATCCCACTTATCCGGCAACTCGACCGGACCAGGAGAAATCACAACGCCGCTTTTCGCAAGCCCCCTTCTTATCGCCAGGCTGCTCCACATCCAATGCGATGAACTTGTAACCAATCCGGCACGAAAAGGATTGCTCTCGATGTATCGCAGCGCGGTCAGGTAATAAGGTTCATCCTGAATTGGAAAGCTTTTAAAACGGCCCTGATAGAGATGTCCTGTCCCAATGCTGTGATGAACCGCGTGCCATCGCTGCGTGTGCGTCATTGTTACCCAGTGCATAAATGTCGATAACTCACCGTCATGATACGGCCACAAAAGCAAATGCCAGTGATTGGACATCAGACAATACCCGGTCAGACGCATCGGCACTTTCACAAGGCCTTCGGCGAGAATTTTTTCGAATGCTTCATAATCCGAGGATCCCCGGAATATGATTTGGCGGGCATTCGCACGATTCAAGACATGGTAAACAATACCTCCGGGAGATTGTCTTTTCGCTCTGGGCATAAAAGTATTTTATGCCAACCTCGCCTCGCTTGTCAACCTTTTTCCTAAAAAGGCTCCTGACCCCTTTTTTCAGGCTTTGTATTTGAGGAGGAATCGCTCGGCCTTTTTCACGACAGGCTTTCGCGTATTCTTTAATTGTCTTTTCACGAACTTGATCACCTTGGTTTTGTCGTCGATCTGATCGAAAAATTGATCGAAGGCAACGATGGCCTGACCGATGGTGACATTGCGGCATTCGGGAGATGGGACACCCTTGTTCACATATTCTGCCTTTTCCACCTTGAGAATCTCATGTGTGATCCGCTGAGTCAAGTCGGGTTTGGCCTGGGCGATCCGGGCCGAACTGCCGATGATGTTCGCGGCGGTGACCATCGCCGGGCCTTTGATCGGAGCGTAGTACTTGCGAAAGATCGCCTCGAATTTGTTTTCTGAATCGACCGCGGTTAGATTGGCCACCGTCATGATGGCGCCCCATTTAAGAAAGCTATTATCGCAATCCAACAGTTCAGCAAATACATCGAAATAAGGATAGATCAATTCCGGCCGACGCTCGCTGACCATACGCAATACTTTTTCATACGAAAATTTGACGGCGCGTTTCCCAACTTTCAAGGCTTCGATTAACTCGGTTATTTCCTTGGGTTTGTCGATCACCTGATCAACGATCCCGGCGAGATCCACACCCTTTCGACTGAGTTGCTCCAAAACGCTTCTCTCGGCCATATCACGTTATTTCCCAATGTTATGAAAAATATTATGAATTTTATTCCGTCCGCTAAAGATTTGTCAACGCCATGGGAAATAATTCTCAAGAAAAGACTCTGTACCCTTTCCGGCGTTTTTCCTTGCACATCCTTCGGTTGGCTGATAGATTGCCAGCCACGGCCATCTCTGACGTTTGGAGCCACAAACGCAGATTCTCCTGTGTCTTCCGCTGTCTGTGAGATGTCGCTGGTGACGACAAAAATGATAAAGGACGCATCCGTATGATCGGACTGATTTTGGCGCTGGTAGCCAATGTAACGGGCCTCTTAAGCTTCGTAGCCGCCGGGCTTCACCATTACTATATCAAGCGATGGCATCGCCGACGCCGATTCGTAGATCGCTATCCCCGCGTCGCCGTGATCGCACCCCACCGAGGACAAATCATCCCGGAGAATGTGGACGCGCTGATTGCCCAGGATTATCCTGGTCCCTGGGAGATCATCTTTGTAACCACGCGCGACGACCGCGCATATGAGCCGTTGCGGGCCTACGCAGAACGGCATCCCCACGTCCGCCTGGTGATAGCGCATGACGTGGTCCAACTGGCCCGAGAACAAGGGATCCACCGAGGTCAGAAGAACGAGAACCTGATCATGGCATTGTCTGCTATCTCGGTCGAAACAGAGGTCATAGCGGGCATTGACAGCGACGTGTACCCTACTAGGGATTGGCTGCGCGCCTTGGTGGAGCCGTTTGCCGACGCAGATTCGAAGCTCGGGGCCGCGACCTTTGCCGTATTCTACGAGCCGGGAACGTCTCTGGCGTCCTGTACCCAGGCTGCTTGGGTGCTCGGTTCGGCGGGCTTTTTGATCGGACCCTGGGGCTATGTGCGGGGTGGCAGTTTTTCAATCCACCGGCGCGTCCTGGAGACCACGGACCTGTTAGAACGTTGGAAGGGGGAGAAGGGACCGATCTTCTCGGACGACATTAACCTGAGCGTCGCCTTGAGAGGAGGAGGGTATCGCACATGTTACGTTCCCGGCGCCCGGGCCGTGTGCAAAAAGCCCCGGCGACGCGAGACCTGGTCCAACGTTCTGAGATTCACGAACCGGCAGCTTCTGCACGTGTGGTCAGCGCGGAAAGACCTGTGGCTGATCGTCCTGCTCACCCACGGATTCAAATCCCTGGCCCTGATCGGCGCCCTGTGCGTCGCCTGGTGGCATCCGGCCGGCCTTTTAGCATTAACGGTCCCACTGATCGATATCTTCTCATTTCTGGTAAGTCTGCGCTCGTTACGTCGATTCGATCCCTCGAATGAACAACTCTATGAGTCTCTCCGCCGAATTATACCACGAGGCGCCCCGCTGGCGCCAATTCTGGCGACGATCAATACACTGCTCGTCTGTTTCACGACACAGATGCGTTGGGGCGGCGTCGCCTATACACGCCGCACCGTCGTCGGATACACCGGCGACGATTCCTGGCGGACGAACAAACGGGCAGAGCCGACAACGGCGCAAAACCTCATATAGCGTTATTTTCCACTATTTGTCGTTTTCAGTTCATTAGTCGATTATTAAATCATTCACGACTCAGCATTAATCGCCTATTCCAAAGATATCCTTGGTCCTCGTGGATGATTTGGAATTGACATCATCGCGCTCATCCTTTACACTTTTTAAAGACGTATGAGATTAAGGTTGTTCATTGTTACTCTTATATCCTGTTTCCTCATAGGAACGACGGGGTGCCAGGAAAGCATCGCCTGGCTCGGAGCCGCTGTATTCCAGGCGAATGCAAAGGCCGCCGACTCGGGCCCGGCTGAACAGTTGGTCCGCACCGGCCTTCATGCAAGACCGCGAATGCGTGTGGGGTATGTTCCCCGGCCGAAATTAGGCACGAAATTTTTAGGCCGACAAGACCTGGGTCACCATGGATACAGGCCTAATTTATCGGAACGCAATGGTTTAGTCTATACGTGCAAAGCCGGCCATATTGACATTGCCCATGCCCGAAAAGCCGCGGATTGGACGGCCTTTCTCGCGGCGAAAACATACCATAACCTCATCGAGAACGAAACGGACTTTTCATTCGAATTGTATGAACCTTCACGATACTTCGTCCAATTGACCTACCCGGATAACTGGAACGACATATCAAAAGAAGCCAGGGATCGTATCGCACACCGAATCGCCATCGATCTCGGTCAATATCTTGCCTTTACGGGATTAACTTGGCATGAAATCATTACCTGGTTCGGTTATAAGAGTAAGGGGCTTGTGTCGGAACGCCCTTCTGCCTTCACCTGGGAAGATACTTTTTCCAATCTGTTCGGCACTCACGTAGCCGGGCTGGCCCTTGAAGACACGAAGCACCCCTACAACGAAGCCGTAACGCGAATCCTCGATAAAGAGCTACAGCGATTGGAGGTTCAGCCCGGCCACACCTCAAAATCCGCCGCACAAAGTGTTCGTGGATCGTGGTACTCAATGAAATTATTTCTTACCGAAATGAAAAAGAGAAACTTCGATCTCGGCCTCGACGACGGCTTCGTGACACCCACGCTGATCCCTTCCGTCTGTGCATGCGAAGGAGCCCAGGCCCAATTACTACCGATACCGAACCTTGAGTCTCTTTCGGATCATGGATTTTCAGTCACTCTGAAGATTGAACCCAAGATCTGGGAACAAGATATTATCCTCGATATTATCAAACGTGACCGAACTCGGCGAAGCAACCGCATAGAACCTGCGATCCATTTTGCTCCGATTATAGATTATATCAGAACTGAGGCTATCAAAAAGTATGGTCCTGAAGTGGATAAGTGAATTAGAGGATTAGTGATATGTAAAATGTCGCCTTTGACCTACCTTTTATTCTTAGCACGAGCAACAAATGAGTTGTAAAAAAAGACGTGTCCCTGCTCAACAAGTCAAGAGTCACATGTCTTCCTCGTAAGGTCCGAGGAAACGCTCACCATTGAAGTGGATTAGGTGTGTCGGCGACTCGGCAATCCAGACTTCTGTTTCCCAAGAGATGTCATCAAGATATTTCAATAGGGTTCGACGATCAAGAAAGGCTGTTACATATACAAGTCCGGTATGCGACCCCGAAAAGAGCTGTTTCAACTCTTGTCTCCGCTTGGGATTCACTGGACCATGACTTGTGACGGCTTCGACAAGAACGAGCCAATTTTTCTCAGTATAGTGAACGATAACATCAGGCATCTTCCCATGTTCTTCGATCTTCACACCCAATGATAGAAGTGCCTCGGAATCATAATATGCCCATTTCTTCTGTGTATCACCAACGTAGATAACATGCCCGGCTGGTGTGAAGAGCGGACAGAAATCGTCGATGATCTTTTTAACCAGTATGTTTTGGCCTCCAGGTGAAAGACTGATTTGCTTTCCACTACGTAGAATAAGCGGGATACGGCGCATCTGACGCTCCCGTGCATAAAGCCGTTTCAGTGTTTCAATAGATGTCAAATACTCCTGCAATCGACCTTTCCAGACCTGTTTACCAAAACTACGTAACAACTTCAGCGCCGATGTTTGGATTTGATAAACTGCTTTTGGGCTGTTTGTTGGGCGCGAAGGTTTATCTGGATTCGGAAGAACGAACGCTGCTTGTACAAACTGATGAATAGTCTGTCGTCGAACCGTCTCACGTGTGTTTGGTGCGTATTGTTTATTATAATGGGCAGCGAAAAATTCCATCATTGGTGTGATGCCCATTAAAGGATCGCTCGCATTCTCCCAATCATCTTCGGGTTTTAGATCCAGTAGCGAAAGAAGCGTTAAAGTTGAACGTTCATTCAATTGCCGCCGGGGAAATCCAAGCACCTCCAAGACATATAATGCCTCTGCAATCTTTTGTTCGATTTTCTTTGTTTTCGCCTTCTTAGCCATCGTTTGCACATACTTTTTGAAGAATTACATCTACTATTTCTTGATCCGGCATATGTTTATTAACATAGGTTCCGAGTTGAATGAGTTGCTCGCGGGTAGGATAACGCATTTTTCGTAGATCCGTTGCGTTGACTTGAGTATGCCCACTGAAAAGACGAAAATATTGATCGAATAAAGTGGAATTCAAATATAACGCTAATCCTCTTGCGATATTTGACGATAATCCTTTGCCTCTCGCATGGAAATAGTTCAGATGATTCTCGAAGCCAATGAGCGGTACGTTAATACGTTTCGGATCGTAAACTGCCGCGACTACTCTTCTGCGTTCTTCTTTTGCAGAAAAACGCCTCGTTAATACGTAATATCCCTTCGGAACCATCAGATCGCGCGTCTGGCTTGATGACACAATCGCGTTTGGCTTTTTGTTCGATACTATTGGCCAGCGGATAAATCCGTGCTCAAAATGACATGGATATATTAATGGAACTGTTCCAACCTCAGGTTGGGATCTGAGGTGCTCGCGCGCCCGGAAATCCACAACTCGTCCTGTCGAAACTTCTATCCCCAGCTCATCAAGGGGTAGTCCAAAACGCTGCATCCTGCGCATTACATCTTTATCATCGTCTGTTAGGACGAGATGAATGAAGGCGTCTCGGTCGTGCGGTAATATAACGCGTTGGTAGGGCATGCGACGAATGTTCATCTTGTGGAAATCGTCATCTTCTGATGACGAGATCGTTAAATACAGCGGTGTATGTTTCGTACGAATCGCATGAAAAATCACGTTCTCTTGAAGGACATTATCTTCCCGGAAGGCCTTTTTCCGCGACTCAAACACATGTATTCGCTGCAATGCCATCATTTTCAGCAGATCAAGGCGAAACCGACGAAAATAGGGTCCATTACAGAAGCTTCGAGGCGTAATTGCTACCATTTCGCCACCTGATTCCAGCATCCTTGCCGCTAACCATACGAACGCCGCATAGAGATTCGATACCTCTATCCCTGCCGAGTCCAGTAACCTCCGCATCTTACATTGACTGTTGATCTTCTTATAGGGTGGATTAAGGATGGCGTGCGTATATCGGTCACCATCCCCACTAAACAATCCTTCTTCCGATAGAAACACACCATCGGTTATAAAGTCTTTTCCCCGGATGTTGGAGTGAAATTTTATGCCAGATTCATCACATAAAGCCTCACAACGGGCAAGCGCATCTTCCAAATACGGCAATACCTGTTTATCACTTTCATATGCCGTTACTTCAATTGACTGCAACCGTCCCTTTCGGGAAGTAAGGATCTCCACGGCTGCTGCTGATAAAATGCCGCCCCCGGCTCCTGCATCCAGAATCCGTACATCCTCAATGTCTCTTTGGAATAAATCCGCCATAAAATGTGCAATAGGGGCCGGTGTTAAGAATTGCCCTATCCTGGATCGTTCTTGTCTTTGATGTTTCTTGCTAATCTTGCGACGAACATGTTCGAGTTGTTTTATGATTTCAGTAGCCATAGATTCTGACTATCTTCTGTTCTCTTGCCCTGAATAACCTCTGCAATGCCCATGAGTGTTTTTCTATCAATCCAATAATCATTTCTGAGTGTACAAAAACAGTGAAAAGATGTCAAATCTAAATCTATGGTGGGGCAAGCCGCCACCCTACCTCTGAATTCCTGTTCCTTCGATTGTACTCATGACGGGTTTCACAGGAATGAGAAAAAAGGAAGATACCGAAGGTGTGACGGGTTTAATTAGATTTCTCCACTTCGGTCGAAATGATGGCGTTCATCGGCATCCATCTCAACAAAGGGCATGTAATCGTCTTGTTCTCTCATGCGGCTATCTCAACACCTTCCCTGCGAATGTTCCGTGCAAATTGCGATACGGACAGAGGGCCTTGCTCGAAAGCTTCCTGGCTGACAACGACCACGGAAATCACGTAACCTTCTTCCAGGCTTAACTCCCACGCCCGATCCAGGATTCGTCGTCGGGCCGTCATTGTTACTTGACGCAACTCAACAAGGAGATCAAGATCCGATACGGGATCACCATCGCCCCGAACTCGTGAGCCATAGGCATAAACTCGAATCCTGTCGGTCTCCGAAGCCAGACCGTCCATTAGCTTCTTGACGACTTCGCGAATGTGAGTATCCATGCAGAATGCCCCTTATTGTGTAACTGTACAAACAAATAATCGACTTCATCGTAGTATAGAAACTCTCTTGGCAATGTCAATCCTTGCGTTTTGTTGCCGGGGGAAGTCTGAAGGAATGCTTGATAAAGCTTTGGCTATGGTAAACCGTGGTTTGAATCCTGCTCGACTTGTAGGCTAGATCCTTCGACTTCGCTCAGGATGACGGAAACGCATCACGCAGTATGCTTAACACTCGACGATGTAATAATATGGAAAAGGGCTTCAAAGCCGTAATGCCTTGAAGCCCTTTCCGTTTTTACCGGTTAACCGCTGTCCGCCGGATACGTACGACGATCCGGACGGCTCTCCTCAGTTCTCGTTCACTATTATAAATTATTCATTGAATTTTGTCAATGAATAATAGTCGTTCGTCGTTGGTCGATAGTCGTTAGATTTTCGTCCATCGTCTATCGTCCGTCGTCCATCATCGAACCGCTGCCTGGGCCGCGGCGAGTCTGGCGATCGGCACGCGGAACGGCGAGCATGAAACGTAGTTCATGCCGACGCGATGGCAGAAGTCG
>JAFGTG010000363.1 GCA_016934255.1 Sedimentisphaerales bacterium | reverse complement strand
TAGCTTCTCGCCGAACGGCAAGTGGCTCGTGTTCTCCTCCAAGGCCAATTCGCCCTATACCCAGCTTTTTCTCACTCACATCGACGAAGGAGGAAACAGTAGTCCCGCCGTCCTTCTGGAGCACTTAACCAGCCAGGACCGGGCCGCGAACATCCCTGAATTCGTGAACACGACACCCACAGCGATAACAAAAATCCATGAAGACTTTTTGAACGATTATTCATTCGTACGGGCGGCGAATGAATTTTTTAAAGCGGGTGATTTTGCCAACGCAGAGCAACAATGTATGAAAGCGCTGGAACTCAATCCGGACAATGTCGAAGCCCACTGTACGTTAGCCTATGCCCTCGAACATAACGGCAAGTTTCAGGAATCCGTAAACCATCTTCTAAAAGCGATACAACTGGAGCCGCAGCGCGTGGACGCCCGTTATAATCTGGGCCAGGCGATGGCCCGTCAGGGGAAGCTCAATGAGGCTATCGAACATTTTTCCGTTGTACTCAAACACGAGCCGGAGCATAACAAGGTACATGGTAGCCTGGGGTCTATCCTGCTTGCTAAAGGAGCTATTCAAGAGGCGACCGTTCACCTGCTTGAGGCTATTCGGATCGATCCGGACAACGCCGAAGCTCACTACAGCATCGCTTTAGCGATGGCCGGCCGGCATAAGCTCGATGAAGCCCTATTACATTATGAGAAAGCCGTTGAACTTCGGCCGGGTATTGATATATCGCCGGCGCTACATTATGGATTGGCCATGAACTACGGCGAGGCGCGTCGGTTTCGTGAGGCGGAGCAATCTGCACAAAAAGCACTCGATCTGGCTCGTACCGCCGGGGATAAAGCATTCGAACGTGAAATCGCGAAGTGGCTTGAAATCTATAAGGGACTCAATAGTTCTGGCAAGACGAGGGATAAGAAATAGCTCAGAGGGTTGATAAGTAATTCGAGGATTTCTTAAGCAGAGAGCGTTGAAGGGCGATATACAAACAGCCATATTCGTCGAAAATCGTGAAATTGCGACAGATTGTTCTTGACAAAAGGGCATTACGTCTGATAAAAAAGTATTTACCTGGAGTTTATACGTTTTCCTGCAATTCATGTAACGAACCGGCTTATGGACGGATGTTGGCTCCTTTGAGA
This sequence comes from Sedimentisphaerales bacterium, assembly GCA_016934255.1. Taxonomy (GTDB): domain Bacteria; phylum Planctomycetota; class Phycisphaerae; order Sedimentisphaerales; family Anaerobacaceae; genus JAFGTG01. The sequence continues at coordinate 2,868 of JAFGTG010000363.1, read as the reverse complement.
AGTGAACATCATTGAATTCCAGTTCTCTGGTTGAAGTGAGGACTATCTATGTTCATCGAGAAGAATTGCGTATTTTGGTGTGTGGCCGAAGCGCGAACATTTCTTAACCGACCTTTTTGAAGGAGGACGATTATGTTCAAGAAGTTGATTTGTCTTATTTCTCTTATTTTGCTGTTGTCTCTGGCTGGTAATGCCGTGGCGGAAATAGTGATGCATTGGAGCCTGGATGACGGTTCCGGCACGACGGCCTCTGACATGTCGGGGAACGGGCATAACGGCACGATCGGCGGGGCCGTAAGTTTTGTAGCCGGGAAGTCGGGGATGGCGCTGGATTTTAACGGTTCGTCCACCTATATTGATTTGAACGACCAAATCGTCAATGGCACATGGTCGCTGGCGATGTGGTTGAAGCCACGCGACATACCGTATTCAAGCGGGTTTTATGCCGTAATGCATACGGATTCCTGGGCCGCTGGAACCCCACACGTTCATTTACGGGCCAGCACCAGTCTTTTTAATGTGGATACCAACAGCGGCCCGAATCTCAGCTCGACGACGGCTCTGGAAGCGGACGAATGGTATCATTGTGCCTATTCCGTTCTCCATGAGGGTGGAGCGAATTCAGCGAAGCTCTATGTGAACGGCGTGATGGAAGCGGAAGGCGAGGGAGGCACGGTTTCTTCAGCTTTCGGTCCTTGTAATTTCGGCGCCTGGAATACGAACGATCGATTCTACCACGGCCTGATGGATGAGATTCGCGTTTACGATCATGAGCTCGCGGAAAACGAGATTCTCAGCGCGATGGAAGGCGAACCGTGGCCATATGCGTTCGGACCCGATCCTGCAAACGGGGCTATCCATGCCGCGACCTGGGTGACTTTATCCTGGAAGCCGGGCCAGCTTGCCGTCTCGCACGATGTGTACTTTGGCGACAGTTACGACAGCGTAAACGAAGGGACCGGCGATACGTTCCGGGGCAACCAGGCCTCGACGTATTATGTGGCCGGCTTCCCCGGATTTGCTTATCCGGAAGGCCTCGTTCCGGGCACGACCTACTATTGGCGCATCGATGAAGTCAACAACGACAACCCGGAGAGTCCGTGGAAAGGAGATGTCTGGAGTTTTTCCGTTCCCCCCAAGACGGCGTACAATCCGGTCCCGGCCGATGGCGCCGAGTTTGTCGGTCCGGATGCCGTGACGATGAGTTGGACGTCCGGTTATGGCGCCATACTCCATACGGTCTATAAGGGCGACGATTATGACGAAGTGAACAACGCCGTCGGAGGCGCCCCGACAGGAACCACGACCTACAACCCCGGTCCGCTCGAACGCGAGAAGGTTTATTACTGGCGCGTCGATGAGTTTGATGCCGTCAACACCCATAAAGGCAACATCTGGAGCTTCACGACGCCGGGCGCGGTCGGGAATCCCCAGCCGGCGTACGACGCCACGGATGTCGGTATGAATGCCACTTTAAGCTGGACGGCAGCCGATAGCGCCGCCTCGCACGAACTTTATTTCGGCACGGATAAAGAGGCCGTACGCACTGCCGATGCGAGTTCGGCCGAGTATAAAGGCTCCAAGACGCTGGGGGCGGAGAGCCACGATCCCGGTTTGTTAGAGGCGGGAACAAATTACTACTGGCGTGTGGACGAAGTGGATGCTCAAGGCAACGTTGCCAAAGGTCCGCTTTGGGTTTTCACGACGGGCGCGTTCCTTCTCGTGGATGATTTTGAGAGCTATACCGACGACGATGTCGCCGGCGAAGCGATCTGGCAGACGTGGATCGACGGCTACGGTGTGGCGGATAACGGCGCGCAGGTCGGTTATCTTGTGCCACCGTATGCCGAGCAAACGATCGTCCATAGCGGCTTACAGTCCATGCCGCTTCTCTATGTCAATGAAGCGGGTGTCACGAATTCGGAAGCCACGATGACGTTGACGGCACCGCGCGACTGGACCCAGGCGGGTGTGACGGAATTATCCCTCTGGTTCCGGGGTGTTTCGACGAATGCCGCTGATCCGATGTACGTGTCGGTTTCCAACAGTGCCGGTTCCCCGGCGATTGTGAGCCATGAGGATGCAAGTGCCGCGACGGCCACCAAGTGGACGCAGTGGATCATCCCCTTGCAATCTTTTGCCGATCAGGGCGTCAACCTGACCAACGTGGACACCATCGCGATTGGTCTGGGCAGCAAAGGCGGTACCATCGTTGGCGGCTCAGGGACGATGTATATTGACGATATTCGTTTACGTCAATAAACGGCAGAATAATAAGCTTTAGAAAATCTGGATTTAATAGCTGAGGAGCCCGTGTCGATGGAATTCGATAGGGGCTCCTTTTTCATTTCTTCAACCGAATCATCCATATCTTGTATTATTGAAGGCGGATGGTTTTACGAAGAAAGCTTGCTATTTGGGGAATTCTCGTGTATCTACTTGTGCGTCATGGAAACACAAGTGATAAAAATCGATCCGTCGAATATCGATATGGACAGAATCAAGGAGGCGGCCGAGCGGGTCGATGCCGGGGCTCTTGTGGCGTTTCCGACCGAAACCGTTTACGGTATCGCCTGTCGCGCCAGGGGGGACTCGCTGGACAAGCTTGCGAGTCTAAAGAAAAGATCGGCCGAGAAACATTTTACATTGCACATCGCTCAGCCGGAGGATGTTCGAACGTATGTGCCCACGATTCGACTCAACGCTCAAAAACTCATTCAAAACGCCTGGCCCGGGCCGTTAACGATTGTATTTGAATTGGAAAAACCGGATTTGGATCAACAACGAGAAAAACTCGAACGAGATGTTTTTGATTCTCTATACAAGAATCCGACGATCGGCATTCGGTGTCCGGAGGATCCCGTTGCT
>JAFGTG010000362.1 GCA_016934255.1 Sedimentisphaerales bacterium | reverse complement strand
TCAGGACGGCGTCTGAGGCTTAGCCGAAGAATCTCAATTCATACGCAAAGTCTGAGATTCTTCACTTCGTTCAGAATGACAGCGCCCTCTTTTTCACACATGCTCTTCAGAATGGACGATAGATCGAGTCAATCGTCCACCGCTTGGCCGACCAGCAATCGAAACTTCCAGCCCGTATCGTCGGATACGGGGCCTCGCGTCTGCTTCATGAGTACGCCAATGGTTTGTTCTTTGGGGTCGGCAAAGAATGACGTATTGAAGTAGCCGCCCCAATTGAATGTGCCCACGCTCCCCTGGCCGCCGAGCGATTGCCCTTTTTGATCGACGACACCGAATGCCAAGCCGTAATAACTGCCTGAATCTGCGCCGAATAAGTCGCCCGTCTGATTGCTCATCATGGACTGTATGGTCGTCCGGCTGAGAATCCGGATGCCGTTTAACTCGCCGTTGTTGAGGTACATTTGCAGAAACGTTGCATAATCCTTGGCCGTGCTGCGTAAACCCGCACCGCCGGAAAAGAATCGTTTGGCGCCTGTGATCGGGTAGTTGGGATCGTAGAACGTGATCGGATAGCGGACCCATTCGCCTTTGTCTGATTTTTTTTGGATCGACACCAGGCGCTTCGCTTTATTTTCAGGCAGGTAAAAACCGGTGTCCTTCATCCCGAGAGGATCAAAGAGCCGCGTTTTCAAAAACGCATCGAAGGTCATGCCGGATACGACTTCGATAAAATATCCCAGCACGTCGAGTCCTTCGCTATAGGTGAATTTCTCCCCGGGATGATGATGCAAAGGGAGTTTGGCCAGTTTTTTGACGCTCTCTTCAATACGGATGTTTTCCGTGGTAAACAGATCGGTGACTCCGGCCTTCTGATAAATCATTCTGAATCGTTCATCGCCATCGATCACGCCGTACCCGATTCCCGACGTGTGGGTCAGAAGATGACGGATGGTTATCTCCTTATTGGCGGGGATCGTGGTGTAGCTTGAATCACTTTGATTAAACGTCTTCAGGACCTGCGGGTTTTTGAATTCGGGAATATACTTCGAAATTGGATCGTCCAGTTTGAATTTGCCTTCCTCCCAAAGCATCATCACGGCGGTTGACGTGATGGCTTTGCTTTGCGAGGCAATTCGGAAGATATCGTCTGTTTTTAAGGTTCGACGGCTTTGATTGTCCGCCATTCCGTAGGTTTTAAAGAAAACGATCTTTCCGTGTCGCGCGACCAGAGCGACGATACCGGGGACATCGCCGTTTCGCACCGCTTTCTCACACAGGGTGTCAATTCGCGCCAGGCGTTCGGAAGACATGCCGACACTTTCCGGAGAGCCTTCTGATAACGGCGGTGACTTCTGGATCGATGTTGTCTGGGCGTTTGCCGGCAGGGCGAGGGCGAATAAGACAATCAAGCAGACGCTTTTCATTATGACGAAATTCGGTCTTTTTTGTTTACTTGTTAGTAATTTCATTTGTTTCTCCTGATCGATTGATAAGAGTGTCATAATAGATATTCATTCCTGCACGCCACGCCGTCAATCATACCACAGGTGGAGCGGTTATTTCAACCAGGATTCCGATGCGTTAGTCATTCATCGTATAACTCATACCGATCGATTCTTGTTGTCATCCTCCACGGGATGCCTTACGGTACTGCGAAGGCAGGGATCCAGGAACGTAACGTATGAAGTGGATTCCCGCTCCCCGCTTTCGCGGGGACAAGTTTACACCTGCGAAAGCAGGTGCGGGAATGACAAATCGTTTGATGTTTTATCTTTGAACGATTTACTTCCTTATTCGATCCCGAAACAGACAGTTTGAGTATTCTTAAAAATTAAAGGGGCCCATATCTCAGATTGATACGGGCCCCATCAAGCCGACTGTACTTACTTGTGAGATTGTCGCTTTTACGGTTGCGCGTCCGGCCGGTACAACCGGATGTCATCGAAGTGCATCGTCCCGGCGCCGCCGGCGACGGTGGCGTTGCCGCGAGTGCCCACGCCGATGGCGATTCGGTCCACATGGGTCAGCGTAATGCCCTGGTCGGCCAATGTCTGGAGCGGAATCACCCATTCCTGCCATGCGTCGGCCTGTGTCGCGTTCGCATTATCGTGATACAGCACAACCACCGCGCCCGACGCGTCAGTGACCGCCACATACAAAGGCTCGACGGCATTGGTCAGGTCGCCTCTGAACCACATGGATAATTCCTCGACGTCGCTGGCCGTCCAGTCTCGAGGAGCGGTTAACGTCAGCTCCGCTTCCGAATAATATTTGAAGCCGACCTTATTATTGTCGTAGTAAAGCGGCATCGACTGGCTGCCACCGTGGACGATGGTCTCCTCGGTGAATGAGGAGGTGGTTTCATTGCCGACCGCGGAGCCGGTTCCATTGCCTGCATAGGCCGGTTCATTATCGTGCGCCGCGTAACCGAGCCCGTCCTTCCACGCCCACCAGATCTGGTTGGTGCGCGCGTCGTAGCTCTCAAAGTCGTCCACAACGAGGAAGTCGCCGGTGGTAAAACTCCAGACATAACCGACCCAGGGACTTCCGGAGGCGAGATCGTTGACCTCATCCACACGCCAGTAGTACGTTGTATTCCACTGGAGCTCTCCCGGCTCATAGCTTTCCGAACCGAGATCCCGGCTGCCGATGTATTCCGGTGAGCCGGTGTCGGCGTTGGCCACGGCTTCGGCATCGGCGCCGAAATAGACCTCATGCCTCGCGGCTTTGTATCCGGCGCTCCATGTGAGAATGGCTGTGTGGGTCACATCAATTTGTTCTGTGGCTGGTTTGGGCCTGTTGGCTCGCAAGGGCAGTTGAAGATGACCCGCCGGGATAATCCAGCGATCGCCGAACGGATCGATCCATTCGAGTACGGCGGTCGCGCCGGTATTGTATTTATTCCACTCCATGACGAGAGAGTACGTTCTTCCCGCAACAAGTTCGACGCTTTTCGATGTGTATTCCGGGTATGATCCGGAATTCGGCCATCTTTCGATAATCAGCCTGTCGTCGAGCCACAGTCTTCCGCTGTTGTTCACATTGATGACAAAGCGATAAAC
>JAFGTG010000361.1 GCA_016934255.1 Sedimentisphaerales bacterium | reverse complement strand
TTGATGTTGATAAAATCCTGTTTGGTGAATTTTGTAAATTGGATTTCCCGAACGTTTGATCCTTGCAGCCAATTCGTCAGATTTACACCTCGTTTGAACGGAACTTCGGTGGATTTACGAAGGCCGTTCTTTGCTTTTAAAGCACCCGAGTTTTGGTATATAGCTTGGCCATTCGCGGGATAAAACAAACCCAGAAGGAATAGAATAATTATCAATCCGTTGCTCAACTTCATTGGTGTTCTCCTCGTCACAATCTGGTTTCGCATCCAATATTTTTTCGGCCATATGCCCGCAAAAAGCTTTGTTCATTATTCCTTATTTTCCTTCCTTCTAATATAATCGTTTCACGCCTCAGAAGATTTACCGGCCAATAGAATATCGGCGATTTGAGAAAAAATGGCAAGGGGGGTTTTGAGTAGAATCATTGCATCTAATCCGAACGATTTCATCCTGGCGTACTGAATGTCCAGCTTAATCATTTCGTTAAAGCTGAGCCGGTTCTTTCCGCTGACCTGCCAGAGTCCGGTCATGCCGGGAACGGCGTCCAGGCGTTTTTTGTGCCAGTCGGTGTACTGCTCGGCCTCGTAGAGGACGGGCGGACGCGGCCCGATAAGACTCATCTCGCCCAGGAATACGTTAATAAGCTGAGGCAACTCATCGATACAGGATTTACGAATCACGTTTCCGAATGGAATAATCCCCGGCGCCTTATCCAGTTTCGTCATCGGTGCATCGTCCTGCCTGGAAGAACTAATCAAACTGTTCATATATTGCTGGTGCTGACTGGTGTCGGCATCCACTTCGTAGGTCCGAAATTTCCATAGACGGAAGATCTTACCCTGGTATCCCACTCGTTCCTGCTTGAAAAAGACCGGCCCCTTGGATACGGCCTTAATAAACAGGCCCACAAAAAGGAAAAGGGGTGATAAGACAAGCAGACCCAATGACGATCCAAGGAGGTCCATCAGACGTTTCCAGGTGGGCATAGCGTGCTGTCTTTGAGAACTTTTCTGTCGAGCACCGTCGGACGTGGGTAATTCACAAGCTCTGAACTGTGAGTCGGCATCGACTTCTGAAGAATCCGGCCGTGTGGTATCCACCTGAGGAATGATCCCGTCGTACGGGATCGTGGTGGTATCCGAATGGACGAGCGGGTTCGATGGAAACATATAGACCGTGTAATTCAGGGTATCGACATTGTTCCCGGTCAAATCCTGGACATCTTCCGCCAGACATGCGGCGCCGGACACCGGGGTGTCGGGTAGAATCACGCCCAACTGGTCGTTGTCGATCCACCCGGCCTGGTCCGTTGAGCGAATCCGGTTGACTAACGTCCGGGAAAACGCCTCTGTTTGGTTCTGGTCGGTCGTTGCTGATTGTATGTGAAATAGAACGAGCGAGAAATAATATTGATGATGTTGGGCCAAGACCTGCCGATATTCTAATTCAGTGTGAAATTCCTCATATGACTTGATCCTGGACCTGTGAGTTCTCGGTGTGTGTCGCCGTGTTGATGAGTCCCCTGCTCTCGAATACATCACCATAAGTTCCCCCTGAGTGTTTTAAATTGTTTTCATCCCCGTTTATGAAGATTTTGAAATCTTAGTCGCTCGGTAGCATCAATTTTCGACTGGATTTACCACGATGCGAGCGTTCCTCCGATTTGACTATGATACCAGATTCCATCCCGAAAGTCAAGACTTTTTAGTTTGGGAACATCTAAAATACATCAGAATCGATGATATTGGCCTGTAATGGTCGATGAATGTGAACATCCGCAGTTTTTTTTATCTCACTAAGCCGGTGACAGGAGAGTGAAAAATATTCAAGTCCCTCGGACAAAGTGTCGAAGAAGTGACGGAATTGGAGAGGCCGCATCTGCTGATACATTCAACTCCCGAAAGAGGAGGCAGGGTAATAAGTATTTTGTATCGGTTGGAATTTTGTTCACTCGTTAAGGACAATGAGCCGTCATGTGGCATTCGGCACAAAGCCACATCAGAACGGATCAAATGACACCGACCAAGGCGGAGCCTCGCGCCTACACCAACAACGATACGACTGAAAGTGTATGAGTTCTTGACGGTCGGTATGTCGGTAGTCGACAAATTTTTGGTGATAGTTACCAATGGATAGAGAGTCCAATGTCTTATCGTGTTCGTATAATGTCTAAAACTCTGTTGTTTATCATCTGTGCATCGTGTATCAGCGTTCATTGGGGATGCCGGACACCGAAGCCCGTCGAAAAAAAGCTGCCGGCGTCTTCGCCTGAGTATGCGGAACCGCCGGTCGTTTTGGGGCCGGGGGATGTCCTCGAAGTGAGGTTCCTCTACACGCCCGAGCTTAATGTCACTCAAGTTGTGCGACCCGATGGTAAGATCGCCCTTCAGATGATCGGTGAGGTGACGGTCCAGGGGAAAACACCGGCGCAGCTTAAAGATGATTTACTCGAACAATATGCGGATCAGTTGAAAGATCCGGAGATTGTCGTTCTCGTACAGTCTCTTTACGCCCGCAGCGTCTTTGTCGGCGGACAGGTGGTCCGGCCGAGCATGATTGAAATGCCCACGCAGATGACCGCGATGGAAGCGATCATGCGCGCTGGGGGATTCGACTGGCGCGAGGCCGAGGCCGGGTCCGTACTTGTTTTACGTCATGAAGGCAATCGTTGGAAGGGATATAAGCTCAATTTGAAATCTGCGATAGAGGGTTCTCCCACGGATTGCTTCTTCCTGAAACCCAAAGATATCGTGCATGTACCTCGCAGCGATATCGCGAAGGTGGATCAGTGGATCGAACAGCATATCAACAAGGTGATTCCGGATGTCCTCTATATTCGCATTCCCATTGGAGACGACGACGATTCATAAGCGAGAGAGGATTTGCAGATATGCACGTTGATGGGAGTTCTTCAGAGAAGGGATAACATGCCGAACGATCAATCTGAAATCGAAGAAATATATCAGCAGACATCGCTCCGGGATCTGTTTGATATCCTTTTGAAACACAAGCGGAAGATGATCGTGTTCTTTACCGTCGTCGTTATCGGCGTCTCGGTCCTGATCCTCTTTTCTGCGGACATATACCGTTCGGAAGCCACATTGCTCGTTCGACTTGGACGTGAAAGCGTGGCCCTGGATCCTACCGTGACCACCGGTCAAATCGTTCCCGTGCAACGATCGCGCGAAAGCGAGATTCTCACGGAGTTGGATATCCTCAGGAGCCGCAGGTTGGCTGAAAAAGTGGTCGATCTGATGGGACCGGATGCAATTCTGAAAGGTGTTGCCGAAAGAACAGCCGAGGAAACATCGGAACAACCATCATGTGTCGCGCAGACGAACCGAAATTCCAAAAGAAGATTACGGTCTATCCTGAAATGGGTGGGATTGGGAGGAGGCTTGAGCGATCGCGATAAGGCTGTGCTGGACCTCATGAAAAATTCGGAGATCGATACCGAGAAAAAGATTAGCGACACCATTAATGTGTATTTCGAAGCGAAAGATCCAAATTCGGCTCAGCATGTATTAGCCAGGCTTATAGACGCATATCTCGAGGAACACGCCGCCGTTCATGAGGCATCGGGATCCTATGAATTTTTCGTTCAGCAGTCAAAGATGGCCCGGGACAATCTCTCGCGATTGGAGAAACAGTTGCAGGATTTGCGAAAAGGGTCGAGCATGTCTTTGCTCAACGAAGAATTGAAAATCACGTTGAATCGTATCGGTTCGCTCGAAAGTGAAATCGACCGTGAAGAGGCTTCCCTCGGCGCCGCGAGGGCGGGGGCCCAGGAACTCGCCGAGACTCTTGAAGGGTTACCGGAGACGGTGGTGACCAGCGTAACCACGGGTGTTGCCAATATGGCCGCCGACAAGATGCGGGAACGGTTGTATGAATTGCAGCTCAAGGAACAGGACCTGCTCTCGAAATATGATGAGCAAACGCGTCAAGTCCGGGAAATCCGTCGCCAGGTTGCGGAGGCCCAGGCCGTCCTGGAAAAAGAAAAGCGGGTGGGCACAGAGACGACCACCGGCTTCAACACCGCCCGGCAACAGACGGAACTGTCGTTGCTGACCGAACGAGCGAGTATCTCCGCCCTTGAAATGAGGATTACATGCCTTAAACAGAAACTGGCTCAAGCTCAAACGCAATTACAAAACCTAAACGATAAAGCGGCGAAAATGAAAAGCCTGAATCGCGAGATAGAAATACAGGAAGGTAATTATCTCAAATATGCCAAAAATCTCGAACAGGCTCGGATCGATCAGGCCCTTATGGCCGACAGAATCTCGAATATTACCATCGTCCAACCCGCCACGCTTCCCATTAAGCCTGTTGGACCCCGCAAGGGACTACAATTCTTTTTCGGTCTTTTCCTGGGCGTCTCCGGGGCCGTCGCACTGGCGTTTGTATGGGAATATTTGGGTCGGACAATCCAAGTTTCCAGGGAGAAACAAGCGGATCGCAGAGTGCCCGTTCTTGCGTATTTGCCCCATACTCATGAAAACACGATTTGTCCCATCGGTTATGATAGTCGGTTCTCCGAGGACGACGATAACGTGTCGGAATTCGAGTTCGGTGAGTGGGATATTCCCGATGCGGTGAGAAGTCAATACGAAATGCTCGGGCAGAAAATCTTATCCTCCTGGGAGAATAATGACGAACCGCGCGTTCTGGCTATTATGCCATCACATCATAGTGAAAAAGGCAATCCGGTTTCGGCGAACCTTGCGGTTGTGCTGTCACGTTGCGACAAAGGTCCCGTACTTCTGGTGGATGCGAATTTCACGTCTCCGTCCTTGCACCGTATCTTTCATGTGAACGCTTCAGTAGGACTTCTGGATATTATGTCGTATGAGGGCGATTTGAGTGATTTCATCTGGCCCTTGCCCTTACAAAACCTCAGCCTTCTTCCGGCGGGCACCCTGCGTGGAAATCCGTCGGAGATTGGAGATCCCTCTCGAATCACTGCGTTGCTGGATCGATTGAAAAAGGATTATCACTATATTGTGATCGATATACCGCCCGTTGATGAAGCCGATTGGGCTGTTCGCCTGGCCGGCGAGTGCGACGGTGTTGGGCTTGTTGTTGAGGAAGGTAATGCGAACCGGGAGACTATTCGGACGGTAAAAGAACAATTAGTGATGTCAAAGGCCAAGATTCTCGGTGCCGTGGTGAATCAAAAGGGAGGATCCGTTCCGATCCGGCCCTACGGGTATTATTGTGACCAGGCAGGGATCGTCGGTTTGAATTGATTTCAAGAGATGCATCACAAATTGAGATGAGCAACTGGAGGAACTCAAGATGTTTAAATTTGCAGTTGTAGGATGTGGATATTGGGGACCTAACCTTCTTCGGAATCTCGTATCTTTGCAGGAATCGAGAGTGAAGCTTGTGTGTGATACGAGCGTTGAGCGTCTGGGGCATATGCAGGAACTCTACCCCGACATAGAGACCACGACGAATTTCGACGATGTCGTCAATGATCCCGAGATTGGCGCCGTTGTCATCGCAACGCCCGTCCGGTTCCACTTCGACATGGCCAGGCAATGCCTTGAGGCCGGAAAACATACCTTTATTGAAAAGCCGATGGCTCGCTCCTCGGAAGAGTGTGAACAGCTTATTGCGACGGCCCGGCAACAGAACTTGACCCTCATGGTGGGACACACCTTCATTTACTCCGCGGCGGTCATGCGATTGAAAGAAATTATCAATTCGGGCCAGTTGGGGCAAATCCAACATATTAGCTCGAAGCGGCTGAACCTGGGTCTCTTCCAAAAAGACATTAACGTGGCCTGGGATCTTGCGCCACACGACATTTCCATTCTTCTTTACCTCCTGGATGAAATGCCCGTATCCGTCAATTGTCAGGGCAAAGCCCACGTGGCACGGGACGTCGAAGATATCACAAATATGACGTTGAACTATGTCGATAGTGTCATCGCCACCATCGAGAGTAGCTGGCTGCATCCGAACAAAGCCCGCGAGACGGTCATCGTCGGGACGGAGAAGATGTTGATCTATAACGACCTGGAACCGACCGAGAAAATTAAGGTCTATGATAAGCGCGTGGAAATCCCGCCTTATTACGATACGTTCGGGGAATTCCAGTATTCG
>JAFGTG010000360.1 GCA_016934255.1 Sedimentisphaerales bacterium | reverse complement strand
ACATCGTTTATAATGACGAAAACAAAGTTGACTCTCGAAAAACAGCCGGATGGGAAATGGCTTCTCAAACGGATTGAAGTGCTTGAAGTTAACCGGCAACCCACCAACTGGGATCATATTCAATAAATTCTTCCGTAACAATTTCCGAAAGTCCATACCTAAATTAACCGATAGGAGGAGGGTGTTGGAGGTACGCCGTAGTTTACGGAGTGAATAAACGATGACTTCGGTTAGATTAAAAAAACATAGGTTGTCTTTAAAACCCTCGCTGTTTACCCTTTGTTGGTACCCAAGCAGCAGAAGTTGTGTCGATCACGCCAAACGAAGGCTAAATCCACAGCAATTGCCCCCATTAATGGTTCGAAAAGCCGAATGGCGTCGTTAAATTCCCTCTTTCCTCTTTTATTTATTATCACAAACCGCCCGTCGTCACGTTAGGTCAGGAATATAACGACCGGGGCCTATGCCTTTGGCATAAGCCCCAAGCTGATATTCATTTAAAGTCGTTTAAATGGATTGCTTACTGACTTATCGCCTCACCGGACCGATACAACCGGATGTCATCAATATATATCGTCCCTGAACCACCAGGCGCTGACAAACTGGCTTTCGTGCCCAAACCCACGGCGATTGTATCCACATTCGTCAGGTTAATGCCTTGATCAGTGAAAGCTTGGAGGGATATCGTCCACTGTGTCCAGGTACCTTTCTGTGCGGCATTGGCATCCTCATAGGCTACGACGGCAAGGGCGCCGGCGCTATTGGCGATACCCATATATAACGGTTCTGCCGCGTTGGCCGAACGGCCCCTGAACCAAAGAGATAATTCCTCGACACCTTCGACCGTCCAGTCTCGCGGTGACGTTAATGTTCGTGTGACTTCCGAATTCGTGGTGTCAGCTTCATTTGTGTAAAGCAACGGCATCGACTGAAGACCTCCATGAACAATCGTTTGTTCGCAGTATGGGGGTAAAAGATAGCCAACCTGCGCGCCGTTGCCCGCAATGCCATAGCCATCGATCCAGCTTTGCCAAATGGCCTCGCCGGCTGCGTCGTCATCGGTGTAGCCTTCGAAATCGTCCACGAGGAGGAAGTTTGCGGTGGTGAAGCTCCAAACAAGACCTTTGACGGGATTCGCATCATAGACGGCATCGACCCGCCAGTAATAACTCGTCAGCCAATCGAGCTGATCGGGGTCGTAGTTCTCGGAACCAAGGGCCCGACTGCCTTTATATTCCGGCGAGGCTGTCGTCGCGTTCTTCACCGCGTCTTTATCCGTCCCGAAATAGACCTGATGTGAAGATGCAGTATCCGCCGGTGTCCAACTCAGAATTTGGGTTTGTTGGACGCCCGTGGCTCCGTTTGCCGGAAATGGATTTCCAGCCGCGCCTGGTGTTGTAAAGCTCCAAATATCGCCCTTATATGTGTCGATGCCGTCATTCTCATCAATTCGCCAATAATAAACTTTCTCGGACTCGAGAGAATCGGGTTTGTAGGTCGTTTTACCCTGGGTCGGTCCGGATTCCGCGTTGCTGACATCGTCATAGTCATCACCAAGATATACCGTGTGTAAGATGGCGCCGTAGCCGGCTGTCCAGCTTAACTCGGCGTCCAAATCCACAAATTCGGCGCCGTCGGCCGGATCGGGGGCGTAGGCTGTCTTGGGGGGAATTGAAAAGCTCCAGATCGGACCTTTCCAGGGGCTATTCGGATCCGCATCGTTGACCTCGTCAATTCGCCAGTAATACGTCGTACCGGGAACGAGACCGTCCGGATAGGCAAATCCTGCAAAACCGGCAACGTAGAAGGTCGTATTCTGATTCCCTCGAAACGTATCTTCCGTACCATTGCTCACGTCATCGAAATTATCACCCAGATACACGTCATGAGAGACCGCAGAATCGCCCGGTCTCCAGGAAAGATTAACCCATGTATCCTCATGGAGTGATCCGTCCGACGGGTCCGGGCTGGACGCATAGGGATATCCACTTCCGCTCCCATTCATAATGGCATCGATTTGAGCGGTTGGCAACACGTTGTCATAAAGCCGCAGATCGTCGATCTTGCCCTCAAAATCCCGGCCGCCGCTTTTCCTGTTGCCTACGTAGATCACCTCGTCAAAGCTGGTGAATGTGGTTTTATTGGTATCGGCCGCGTTGGTATCGACCCATAAGCTCCCATCAATATACCAGTAAGCCGTACTGGTGCTACCATCGTGCAGAACGGCGTGGTGATGCCACTGTCCCTGTGGGTAGGGGCTGGGCTCGCCCAGACTAATCCGCGGAGTCACGTTCGTATCCTGAGTGATACCGCCGGCATACGCTTCCGGACCATACCGACGAAAGAAGAAGGCCTCAAAACCGGAGGGATCTCCCGAGGCGACCATGTATCCGGTATTGGAACTACCCGCCGGAGCAAAAGACCACCAGGTTAGTGACCAGGTAGTTCCGGAAAGCGAGGGAGTAGGTATCACGATGAAGTCACCGGCCCCGTCAAATTCCGCGGCTCCACCGAAGTTACCATTATCCGTTCCAACAAACGCATCGCCATGAGCGGTGCCGTCATTAGATCCCACGGAATCTTTCAAATCCCCGTCAAACGTCCATTGACCGATGATTCTGGCATTCACGGTCGTACTTAATGTTAATGCCCAAATCAGTAAAAACGAAATGATTACCCACTGAAGTTTCATACGAACGCCTCCTTAAAAATAAGTGAATTGTGATAGACTCCAATACCCTGCTCTTCTGTTCGTTAAACACCTCCTTGATAATACAACCATTATATCAATTCGTTATATGAAAAAAAGCGAATTCATGGGCAGTTTACTGAAATATAAGCGATTGGGTTTATTTAGCAGATAGAAATTGATAAACTCACAGTGTAAATTCAAGACCATCAAGAAATTACCGTTCATTCGGCGCGGATTCAAATATTTTAACTGTATTTTTACCAGCTTGCTTGGCGGCGTAAAGGGCTTGATCCGATCGGCTTGTCACGTCTTCAGGCGTACTTTCGGCATCATACTGCCCCAGGCCGACACTCACCGATAAGGGAATCTCTTCCTTGTTCCAGGATGTCGGAGTGCCGGCAACGGCATTCACCATACGTTCAGCAACCACGGTGGCCTCGCGGAGTGACGTATTGAGTAGAATCACCGCAAATTCATCCCCACCGTATCGTGCCGCGGTGTCGATTTGACGGATGCAGCCTTTGATTCTTTTGCTGACTTCCCGAATGGCCTTGTCGCCGGCTCGATGGCCGTAAACATCGTTAATCTTCTTGAGATTATCCATATCGACCATAATAAGGGAGATTTGACCGCCAAATCGTCTCAAACGCCACAATTCCTTTTCCAGGATTTCATAGAACGTTTTATGATTCACGAGTCCCGTCAGCCCGTCCGTTGTGGCTTGGCGTTGTATCTTTTCGAACAACTTAACATTACCGATAGAAGCTCCGATTAATTGGCTAAACAGCTCGATCAGGGCAATATCCCCGGAATCGAATCGGTCACTGCCGATTTTGTCGGCCAGGTTGAGCACGCCGACGACCCTGTCCTGGCAAACAAGAGGCACGATGGCGCAATTTTTTGTCCGATAGTTTTCTGCAAAAGCCCTTTGTGACTTTCGAATAACGGGCTTGCGATGCGTGTCGATATCCCCAACGAGAATCAATTCTTTGCTTCTTGCCGCGATAACCATAAGCGGAGTCGGTGTTTGGTTGAGCGAGACGATTTTATTAATGAGAAAAGGATGGTTGTGTTTGTATAAGTGGAGCATGTTGTTCGTTTCATCGAGTATATATAGAGAAGCGAATTGCACATGCACCATTTGAGGTATGTTCTTGATACAAATATCCGCAATACGGTCGATATCCAGGCAGTTGATTTGGCGAGCGAGGGGTGTGATCTGCTCGAGCAAGGTAATACTCGTATCCGTTTTATGCGGATATTTTGCTGGACTCGTTTTGGTACTATCCATCTTGGAGCGTGTTAACGTATTGTTCCATTCACTTCCCGTGCCGTTACAATGCACGTTTACTCCTGCATATATCGGATATTTCTGCGGGAGAATTCTGGAAAAAAAGCAAACTAAATCAGGGATCGCCCTGTGTCCTTGGTCCTAAAATATTTTTTAAGATCAATCTCAAACTCTCATCGAGAAGTCGTGATGGCTCAACAGGGTCATGGACGAGTTAACGACCGGTAGATTCTTTTACATGGTTCTCTCTTCGTAGAATAGATAACACACGTTCTTGCGTTTCTCGAGATGCTGAAAGTCGCAGAATGGATTTTTCACCTCTTTTCATACGGAAGTGTCCGGTCCGATAACGGCAAAAGGTGTATCTGAAAAAAATCTTTAAAAAAACAAGAAATAAAGTTGACGGAATCATGAATGCATTTTACATTTTATAAAATGCAAAATATGATTTGATTACTTAATCATGGTTCAAGGATCAAAAGATCCTGGTATGGGGTAATCAAATGGATTGGGGATAAATGGCTTTGGTATTGGAATTTTCTTCTTTGTGGAATGATTATTGAGTGTTTCGGCTACATCGGAGATTGGACGGGTGATCAACGTTGAGTAGCCGAATGAAGAGGACAAAGGTTTTTCAAATGCAGTCAGGCGTAAGCAACGATACTTTCAATATACCTGCAAAGCTTTATCGTATAGGCGAATTAGTGAGTTATACCCCCTTTTCGAGACAGACGATTCATAACTACACGATTATGGGGCTTATCCGCGAAGCGAAATGGACCGAGGGAGGACATCGGCTTTACGATGAAACCGTATTTGAGAGATTATCAGAGATTATGAAGCTCCGAAAGACAAAAACCCTTATGGAAATCAGTTCAATCCTACGTAAGAAGGAAGAACAGAATCCGGCATCCGGTTGATTGCATCGGGAACCAAGAAACTGATGACCGGCAAGGACGCATGGTGAAGGATGGTTTGAAGGATCGCGTATGAATCTGTCAGCACTGGTTACGGATAATATCACTGAAATACTGATTCGAATCGTTAAATTCACACAAACGCGCCACAAGGTCCTCATTCAAAACATTATTAATATACGCAATCCTGAATTTGTGCCCAAGGAGTTGGAGGTCAACGAGTTTTCCAGCCTGTTGAGTTATGCTGTTGATGAGCACGTTCGGAATCAGCGACTTGTCCTGAGCGATACGGAGAATATCAAATTTGACGCGGAGGGTCGATTGGAGGTCAAGCCCGTCGTTGATGAACTCAGCAGGACACTTTTTAAAGAGAATCGGGAAAAATATCTCGAGCGACAGATGGATAAACTCTGGGAGAATTCGCTCAACCAAAAGCTTGCTGCGGAGTTACTTAGGCAAAGGCAGGGAGCGTTCTCTTTCAATAAGTCATGAGGGTTGTGGATTGGATCTGATCTGATGTTAAAAAACGGACCAGGAAAGGTAGTATGGGACTTTAATCTGTTGGAGTTGTAGAACCTGGAATTCCACCGAGCCGGGTCGCTTTTCATGGAGGAAAG
This sequence comes from Sedimentisphaerales bacterium, assembly GCA_016934255.1. GTDB lineage: Bacteria > Planctomycetota > Phycisphaerae > Sedimentisphaerales > Anaerobacaceae > JAFGTG01. Next base: position 12,298 of record JAFGTG010000360.1, on the reverse strand, counting down.
CTTGTGAAGACCGAGCAAAAAATCTCGATCGAAGAAATATGGGAGCAATTTCACAAAACCCGTGATGAGCATTTCCGTAATTTGCTGATGGAACACTACCGGCACCTGGTGAGATACTGCGCTGAGCGTTTGCACAGCAAACTGCCGGATAAGGTCGAACTGGACGATCTGATTAGCGCTGGCATTTTCGGCTTAATGGATGCGATCGATAAATTCGATCCGTCCATCGGCGTGAAGTTCGAAACCTATTGCTCGCCTCGCATTCGGGGATCCATTCTCGACGAACTCCGGAGTATGGATTGGGTCCCGCGATTGGTCCGCGCCCGGGCGCATCAGTTGGGAAAGGCCGTGCACTCGCTCGAAACACATCTTGGCCGCAAACCCACAGAAAAAGAGATCGCCGAGGAACTGGAGATGGACATGGAGGAATTCGGCCGACTCCAGCGGGATGCCAATGCGGCCAGCCTTGTTTCTCTGAGCACCAAATACAGCGACAGTGAAGGCGAGAAGGATATTCGCGAAATCGACATTATCAAGGATGAAAGAAGCAAAAATCCCGTCATTGAGGCTCAAAAACGTGATCTTAAGAGCTTGTTGACTAAAGGACTTACGCGCGCCGAGCGGCTCATTATTGTCCTGTATTACTACGAGGAAATGACCATGAAAGAAATCGGCGCGACACTCGATCTATCCGAGTCCCGTGTTTCACAGATGCACTCCTCCATCATCGCTCGTTTGAAAGCCCAAATGAACACGCGCAAAAAGGAATTTTCGGTCACTCGATCATAAAAAGGATGGCCGAGTGGCAGAAGAAGCATCCCTTCGCGTAATTTTACTTTTCCGCAAATGCTTTGAAGAATGTGTAACAGAACACACCATCATTTTCGGTTGCTCTGTATAAATCTTTAATGCCTTTATCGAACGTCGTCTGGTCAATGATTCCGGTATTGATCGCGGATTCACGCACACCTTCGATCATCGCAGTGAACGTTTTTTTCGTAAAACCGTCAACAAGTTCCGGCTTACTGGAATCCACATACACCATGCGGGGGGATACCCGGACCGTCTTAAATCCCGCCCGACACAAAAGCGGGTACAGCTCTCTGCCAATGTTGGCGTTTCCGCCCCCCCGCCGTTGTAGTTCGACCTGGGCTTCAATGGCTTTTTTCGCGGATTCGCTGTCCGGATAGAAATAGGTTGATCCGTGATCGCCCTCAATAACGGTTATCGTGCCACCCGTCTTAAGAAGTTTCTTTAGAATGACCAGTGCTTCAACCGGCCGGGATAAATGCTCCAGAACAAAACAGACGAAGATATGGTCAAATGTCTCCGGATCGAAGGATAATTGGAAGATATCCCCCTTCTGGAATCGAACGTTCGTGATGCCCGCGGTATCCACATTCCGCTTTGCTTCAACGAGAGAAGCCTCCGATATGTCGATAGAGAGGATTGACGCATTCGGGCTGTTTTTCGCAAGCGTAACGGTTTGAGCACCGACGCCGCAACCGGCTTCCAGGACGCGGCTATCCGCCGGATAGGACGTATCGCAGTGGAGCAACTCAACCAGAGTGGAAGCTTGATCTTGCAGACGCACATTTTCTTTCGGATCGTATCCGTGTACGTAGGCGTCACTCATATTTTTCTCTCTTATTGATAAGTTCAAATTTCGGGGCATTAACGAAGTACGAATTCTATCTTGCCAAAACCATGTGTTCAAGTGGTATTATAGGAAAGTTTATGTGTTAGCCAGCCGACGAGTGAGCTTGACGGTCGTACGATGATTCCTTACTATTCCGTAAGAACGCCGTTAAAGTTTGTATCGAGTCCAGGCCGATAGACCAGGCAGGATTTTAAGGTGATAGTGTGAAAATAGCGATTGTTTATAATCGGGATTCTCAAAACGTCGTCAATTTGTTCGGGATTCCCAACCGCGAGCGCATCGGCAAGCAAACCATCAGGCGAATTGCAAATGCCCTCAGGGTACACAAACATCGTGTGAAGACCTTCGAGGACGATAAGGACCTCATTGACCGTCTCGAAGAATTTATGCCACGGGTCTTATAGGAAGAGCGCCCGGGGCTGGTCTTTAACGTTTCGTATGGAATACAGGGACAGGCTCGATACGCTCACGTACCGAGTATCCTGGAGAGGGTCGGCATCCCGTACGTCGGTTCCGGCCCCCTGGCCCATGGTTCATGGATTAGCGCTGGATTAAGTGGCGGCCAAGATGATTTTCCAGCAGCATGGTTTGCCGACGCCGGATTTCACCGTTGTCAATTCCTGGGAGGATTGTAGCCAGGTCGATCTACCGTTTCCATTGATCGTCAAACCCAAAAACGAGGCCGTCTCGTTTGGCTTGAAGATCGTCAACAACATCAATGAACTTACACAAGCGGCGGACGTGATTTTTCAAACATTTCAGCAAGCGGTGCTGGTCGAGCATTTTATCGCCGGACGGGAAATCAATGTCGAACTTATCGGGAACAATCCTCCAGAGACGTTCTCGCCGGTAGAGTTTCTCTTCAGCCAAGACGGTCCCCCGATTTATACCTATCAGGACAAAACGCACAAATTCGGACGGACCATCCAATTGCAGTGTCCCGCTCCAATTGACGAGGAACTCACTCGAAGGGCACAAGAGCTTGCCCGGCGGGCGTTCCAGCCACTGGGTTGCTATGATTGCGCTCGAGTGGACATGCGGCTGGACAGTGATGGCAATCTGTACATTCTTGAGGTCAACAGTTTGCCCAGCCTCGGAGAATTCAGTTCGTATATCGAAGGCGCCCGACAAATGGGCCTGGATTTCGGAGCCTTGGTGAATCGCCTCGTTGATATCGCCAGCGCGCGATATTTCGGGACACCACGGCCGATGGCTTTGTCGAGCAAAGAAGCCGATTCGAGACAGCTCATCGCTTCTTTTTTTAACACAACGAAGAGATAGTATTGAAAGACGGCTGAAAATCTGGACGAATTGTCACAGCCGAATCCACGATCTCATCGGAATCCAGGAAGTCATTCGCAAAATTTCGGAGGGATTCAAGGTTCGTTTGGAGTAACAGATTCGGACTCCGTTTTGTCATCGCCGGTTTTTCCAACTTTCTCCAGCACATTTAAAAGAACTGTAGCGGCCTGGCGATTGACCTTATCATTCTGCGCATGTTGCAAATATCCACCGGCCTCATCAAATCGGCTCACACCTAATAGTTGATAACCCAGTAAAAGTTCAACGTCGGTGTTCGAAGGATTTTCTACGACAGTTTGTTCGAGTTGCTTGATCTGTCCTTCAAGGATGCTTTCATCGGAATAAAGGCCGCGAGGATAGAACACGCCTTCCTGTTCCGGCGATACTTTCGTCATCGCACCTCGTAAAACTTCAGTCGCCTTATGATAATCACCGTCGGCAAAAAGGGCCTGCACATACGCAAACGGCAGAACGATATCCTCCGGCGAGGCCAACATCGCCACGTGGAACTTCTGTTTTGCCGTGGTATAATCTCCGGCGTCGAACGCTTTCACGGCCTGATCGAAGTATCGATCCGCGTTCGTCTCGGCCGCCGGTTCTGTCGGTGGTTTTTCTTCGAGTTCCTGCTGTGCTTCGCCGAGTCCTTCGCCTTCCGGTGCCTTGTCATAGTAATAGTAATTATACGTCGGCCCGGCGATGACATAGCCCGGAGGATAGTATCCATACCAATCGTAAGGATGCCATCCGTACCAATAGTACCGTCTGTAGTCATAGTCTGGCCAGTAGCCGCAAAGGCTGACGAAGATGAATTTGCGATGATAATACGGCCAGAAAAAACCGAACCTATAATGCGGTCCCCAGGAGTAGCAAATGGGGCGGCAGCAGTTTGGCCATGTAATCCAATAAAATATCCTGTGGGACGGATAATGACGACGATGATAATGATACAGGCTCCGGTGCGTCGGCGGATAGCCGGGGTAGGTGTTGGCCTTTCTATCCGCGCGACCGGCGTTTCCTATTGCATTTTGGTGAAGGGAGGTCGAAACGCTTTGCTTTCTCGACATCCTGTTGTTGGAGTTTCCTGATCCGGCTGAATTTACACTTGAGCGCGATGCGCGCGCCGAGGAGATGCTTCCGGGAATGCGAATGCTGGACGTCGTTTTCCTGGATTGTCGGGTCGTAATTTGCGGTACATGGATGTTTGACCTGGACGTTGGTCGAGAGGAAATACCGGAGCGAGATGGAGACGTTATTCGGGGAGAGCTTGTTCCCGAGCTGCGACTACTTCCGCTGCTCCTTGACGACGAGGCGGAAGAGGATGCCTTTCGATTTTCTCTAGCCTGCAAGGTGGACTCGGTGATCATTCCGACGCTAATGAAAACCAGCAGCGCCAATATCTGAGTGAATTTGTACCCGTTCATATGCCCGCCTCGTTCGCATTTAAAGTTCCAGCAAAACATGATTATCTGCCCCGATTTATTACTGTCCTACTATGACATATTTCTGACGGTTTGTCAAGCGGGATGCGATTAATTCCTCCACAACAGACTTAAGCCAACGGCATCGGCCGCTCCGGTAATCTGGTATTCGACACTGAAAGAACAATTTTCAGTCAGATCTACATTGGCGCCGAAATAACCGCCGAAGATGGAATCTTCTTCGATTTCCCAGGAGTATTCCGATCGTAAGAGACCTCCGGTCCCCCCATCCACTTCGCTGAACGTATCGTCCAAATCGCCTGAGACAAAGTGGACGAACGGTCCGCCGTAGACCGTAAAGCGCTCGGCCCAGGTAAAAGCGGCGCCGACGGCAGCCTGAACCTCAGCGATTTCAATCGTGACGTGGTCCGCCGCGAGCCAATCGGAGGCGAACAACGTACCGTTATACTCGGACCAGTTGGCTTGGACCAAACCGCCGATTTTAAGAGGGCCATTTTCATAAAAAGTTGCCTTAAGGCCGCCGCCGATGGCCACGTCCGTGCTACTTTCGAAATCTTCCTGGTCCAGCCATATGGAATCACCGAACTCCGCTTCGGTGCCGCCCAAGCGGACAAAGACGTCGAAATAGTCCGTCGGACCGAAACCAACGTTGACATAGGCCCGATGGGCTTTGAAATCTTTAAGATCGAAATCCATAGCCGTCCCGGCGGCGGAAAACACGCCGTCGAGGTATTCAACCCATCTTCCATCAAACAATTCAAGATCCATCCTACTGTAAGAATACTCCCCCCCTACTTGCATTTGTCCAGCGTCCATCCCGGCCACCGGGGGGCCCATCGGATCGAGCGCAACGGCGGTCGATGCCGACAGACCGAACATCGTGAATATAACACTTAAAAACCCAATCTTATGACGACTTGCTAAAAAAGTTATCGTTCCCATGATCAATCTCCTTTCTTCCTTCGTTTAAGATACGGGATCAAATGTACCGATCTATGTTATGCTCGTTTCTCCTATTGGCCGTAACGTTCACATTCCGGCTTCTATAGTAGTATAGGCACTGGATTGTTATTTGGTAACTTTTTTTCAGAAATGAATTTGAAGTGGATGCTGAGATCTTACACGGAGGAAAGGGTTTACTCGATGAAATACCGATCCCGTAAAATGGTTGTGGAGTCGGTGGTAACAATATGAGTCACAGCTTTTTTATGCTTATCGCCTCAACATAAGGCCGGCGCCAATGACATACGCGTCGCTTGTTTGCTGATACTCAATATTGATAGAACAATCCTGTTTCAACATAATTCGCGTACCGACGTAAGCGCCGTAGTTAATGTCGTCTTCGATATCCCAATCAAACAACAAGGTCACGAAATCGCTGCCGTTTTCATAGCTGTAAACGCACTCAATATCTCCGTAAATCATGGTGATGAAAGGGCCGCCATAGACGGCGATTCGATCTGAAAACATGTACGTCGCCCCCAGAGCGGCCTGGATTTCAAGCATGTCAATATCAAGAAAACCGGTCTTATCCGATGTTTCCAGCGGACCGTCGAATTTCGTCCAGTTGGCCTGAGCCAATCCCCCGATGGTGAGAGCGAATTCCTCATAAAAGGTTTTTCTAATACCGCCGCCAAGGGCGAGCTCTCGGTGACTCTCGAATTTTTCTCCTTCCGACCAGAACTCGTCGTCCAGCGTACCCGTAACCCCGCCTAATCGCCCAAAGATTTCCCAGGTACGATATGGACTATATCCGACGGTGACATAGCCACGGTAGGTTTCAAAGTTTTTAAGTGTTCCCAGGTTAACAGTGTTTGAGCCAACGTCGTAAACACCATTCACGTATCTCGTTCCTTTACCGGTAGAGGTTTCCAAGTCCCAACTGCCAAAGGTAACCTCTAAACCATTTCTATATTCTCCTTTTTGAAGAACGCAGGCCGGAGGTCCCATTGGATCTAATGCATAAGCGGAAGAGCTCACGAAACCGGCGACGAACAGCGTCAAAATGAAATAACGAGTTCCTCTGACATGTTTATCCTTCCCAGTGACGATTTTGCTTCTCATTATATAATCCCCTACTTTGATTATTCTAAGTGCTTAAATCGGTACCAGTGTACCCTGCTGTAAGAAAAACGCAAGGCTTCACCTGGACACGTGCACTTGTCTATCCTCTCGATATTCCCTGATGAGAAAACGACGGCTTGAAGCTATCGCTTCGTTTTTTGAGCTATCGTACCCGCCCTCCATAGATCACGCTATCTCGTTGATGAAAAGGATCAACGATTAGTCCTATTATAATACATTTTATTAAAAATGGGTAGCTTATTTTTATCATTCGACAACACCGAATTCCGGATCGTACCGGTCACAAAAGGCCTTTATCAGATCAGCTCAGTCCTCTCCTGTTCTTTTCTCTATTCAGAAACGCTGGATGTAGAAAATATCGGATGTTGGAATAGACGGTAAGAAAAGCCGAAGTTTGGTTATTTTGTGATTTTCCCGGAAATTGCTGAAAAAAAACAGTACAAAACAGTCGGGATTGGCCTCGTTTCAATTCGTTTTGCTGCTTGGAAATAAGCCTGCTGGAACGGAACAAGCTTCGGAAAGGTCTGGAACCCTGCGCTCGGCCTGGGTATGATGACGTTTCGATTGTTCCGGCAAATAAATGGGAACAGATAATGGGTGTGAAGATGTCGCCCGACCGAAACGAAAAGATGATTCGACGAAAAGATCGGAGCAAGAGAACCGATGGGGCCGCGGCCCTCGTTTTGAAACTACCTTTGTGGAAATGTCTGTTATTTGCCTCCGTCACTGTAGCGGCCTTCTTCGTACTTGTAGAAATCGTACTGGCGATTTTGGGTGTACGTCCGATTCTGTACAATAAAGATCCTTACGTTGGATTTTCATCGACGATCCCGCTTTTCGTCGAGCAACAAGACCCGGACGGTCACCCCATCATGGTCACGGCGGAAAATAAGCTCGGGCTTTTCAATTTCCAGCAATTTCCCGCACGTAAATCATCCGACACCTACCGGATATTCTGCATGGGCGGCTCGACAACGTTCGGCCGGCCTTACGATGACGCGACGTCATTCTGCGGATGGCTGCGAGCCTTGTTGCCGAAAGCAGATCCTTCCCGTTCGTGGGAAGTGATTAACGCCGGGGGGGTGAGCTATGCCAGCTACCGCATGGCGGCCTTGATGGAAGAATTAATTCGTTACAGGCCGGATTTATTCATCATCTACTCGGGCCACAATGAGTTTCTGGAGCGTCGAACATATAGCCAAATCATTGAAATGCCCAAGGTGGTGCGTGGTCTGGGAGCCCTTGCGAGTCGAACGCGCATCTATACCGTAATGGAAAAGGCCGTCGATAGGCTCCGTAAACACCCCGCCGATTCAGATGGGCAACGCGCTCATTTGCCCGCGGAGGTTCAGACCGTGCTGGCGGATTCGGTTGGGCCGGAAGACTATTTTCGCGACGATGAATTACATCAACGTGTTCTCGATCATTATCGATATAACCTGATACGTGCCGTAAATATCGCACGATCCGCCGGCGCAGAGGTGATTTTAGTGACCCCCGCTTCAAATAGTCGAGACTGTTCACCGTTCAAGAGCGAGCACCGAGAAAGTCTCAGTGACACCGACCGTCACCGGTGGCAAACATTGCATAAGCGGGCAAACGAAGCATATTCGTCAAACCAATGGGACCAGGCTTTGACAGTGCTCGATGAGGCGATAACGATAGATAATCGCTATGCACAAACCCATTATCTACGCGGGCGTACCCTATGGAAACTGGAGCGGTACGATGAGGCGAAGACGGCGTTCATGCAGGCAATGGATGAAGATATATGCCCCCTTCGCGCAACGAAAGCTATGATTGAAATCGTCAAGGAGGTTAGCCGGGAGAAAAAGGTTCCCATGGTTGATTTTGTCGGTCTTCTCGAACGGTTGTCGGAGCACGCCACTCCGGGCGAGGCGCTGTTTTTCGACCATGTTCACCCCACGATTAAAACGAATCGATGGCTCGCCCTGCTTTTATTAGAAACGATGAACGAGCAAGGGATTGTGCATTTTTCAAAAGCATGGGATGAGGCCCAAATCCAACAGGTAACGAAGGAAATCGAGGACCGTCTCGATGAAAAAGCCCATGGCTGTGCCCTGCGCAACTTAGCGAGGGTGTTCCGGTGGGCTGGTAAGTTTGAAGAAGGACACAAACTGTCTCTTCGCGCCGTAAAGATGATCTCGGAGGATGCTGAGGTTCATGCGCTGATAGGGGCTACCGCTGTAGAATTAGGCCGGATCGATGAAGCTATCGGCGCTTTTCGTCAGGCATTACAGATCAAGCCCGATTATGCCGAAGCGCGCAGCAGTTTGGCCGATGCACTGGCGGGCCAAGATCGGTTAGATGAGGCGATTAAACATTACCACCGAGCTATACAGGATAAACCCGATCACGCCACCACATACTGTAATCTGGGTGTTGCGATGTCGGCCAAAGGCGATTTAAACGAAGCCGTCACCTACATGTCTCGGGCACTGGAGATCAAGCCCGACTTCGCAGAGGCGCACAACAGCCTGGGCGGCGTGTTGGTAGCGCAGGGCAAGCTCGATGAGGCGATCAAGCACTATGAAGCAGCCTTACAGATCAAGCCGCACTATATCCACGCACGATATAATCTCGCCTCGGTACTGGGATGGCAGGGTAAATTTGATGAGGCAATCGGTCAGTTTGAACGGGCATTGCAAACCCAATCCGACTATGTCGAGGCGTACTGCGGCTTGGGCTTAACATTCCTTTCGCAAGGCAAATCGGATGAGGCCGTCCGATCTTTTTACCGCGCCCTGCAAGTCAAGCCGGATTGCATAGAAGCGCACAGCAGCTTAGGAGATATATTGTCAGACCTGAAAGAATTAGATGAGGCAATCGACCATTATCACCAGGCATTGTCGGCCGATCCGCAAAACGCTCACGTTCATTGCAACCTGGGAGTGGCTTTGGTCAGACAAGGCAAACTCAATGAGGCGGTTGACCATTTTCGCAGGGCCGTGCAGATCAAACCGGATCACACGGAGGCGTATAACAATCTGGGCAGCCTGTTGGCGGCGACGGGTCGATTGGATGAGGCGATCCGCTACCTCCGTCAGGCCCTGCAATCGAAATCCGGTTCCTCACCACATTTGCAGACCGGGAATGGTAGGACAATCCACTACTACCGTCAGAACCTTCAGTCGAAGGCCGATTATGCCAGAGTTCACTATAATCTCGGAGGCATGTTGGTAAGAACGGGTGACCTGAGCGGGGCGCTTGACAACTTCCAGGAAGCCCTGCGTTTGAAACCCAATTGGCCTGAACCGTACAGCGATGCGGCGGAGATTCTGGCTACGCATCCGGATCCGAAAATTAGAGATCTCGATCAGGCGATTCGTTTCGTCGAGCGTGCAGCCCAGTTAACCGGCTATCAGGATATCTCGGTTCTCGAAGTGCTGGCGATGTGCTACGCCGCTGCCGGCCGGTTCGATCAAGCCACAGGCACGATCGAATCGGCGATTGCCTTGGTCTCCGCCGAATCGGATGAGGATCGGATTGTGACCCTTCGCAAGAAACTGGAGCTGTATAAGCAAAAAAACATTAAGGCAGGTTCATGAATGAAAGGAGCACGACAATGATAAAACTCGGGATGCATGTAGATAACTGGCGGCACTTCGACGTACCGTATCAAGTCCCCTGTCAGTTCGCTCGGGATCACAATATGGAATACGTGGAATTCGGCACGATCGATGGAGACTATTTTATCGAGGCATTGGGATACAATCCCCATATCCCGCTTCACTCCGATCCGATAAAGCTCAAAAATTACTTGGATTCGCTGGGATTGAAGACTTCCCAACTGGACGCGGCTTATCCGATGTCATGCCCCGAGGGACAGCACCGCGGCATCGGCTACACGATTCGCGCCATCCAGTTCGCCAAGGCGCTCGGCTGCCCGTGCGTGGACACGACGGACGGCGGCCGCAAGCCGGAAGGATATACTGATGAGGAAGTCATGGTTCTAATGAAACAATACTATCGCGTGGTGCTGGAATGGGCTGAGCGGTATGAGATCATCATCAACGTCGAACCGCATGGCCCCTACACGACCAATCCGGACACCATGGAGCAAATCCTGAGCTTCTTCGATTCTCCCTATCTGCGGTTGAACTTCGACACGGGGAACACCTTCATCGCCGGGCAGGATCCGGTGGCGTTTCTAAAGCGTTTCCGCCACAAGCTTTCGCATTGCCATATTAAAGACGTCAGCCAGGAGCTTGCCGATGCGGTTCGCGGCGGGCAGACGGGAATCGCCTGCTCCGTCGTGGCGATCGGCGAAGGCGTCAACGCCGACAACATTTCCGGTTGTATCGAACTGCTCAAGGAAATTGACTGGGACGGTGTCATGTCTATAGAATGTGAAGCGGCGCCCGGTAAAGTTGAACAAAGCCTTGAATGGCTACGTAGCCAGATTGAATAGTAACAGAGGGTCTGACTTTGCTCTTTATCTTTCTCATTTTGGGTTTCATTCTTGTTATCAAAGGGGCTGATTTCCTCGTCACCGGCGGCTCATCCCTGGCCAAAAAACTGCATGTATCCGATCTTGTGATCGGCCTAACGGTAGTAGCGTTCGGTACGTCGTTGCCGGAATTGTCTGTCAACATAGCCGCCAGTATCAAGGGGAGTTCCGAAATCGCCATAACCAATGTACTGGGTAGCAACGTCGCCAACATCTTTTTGATTCTTGGTATCTCTTCGGTTATTTTCCCTTTAACGGTAACAAAAGGGACCGTATGGAAGGAGATACCGCTTAGCTTTCTGGCCGTGATGGTCCTGGGTATCTTAGCGGGCGATCCTCTGATAGACGGCGAGTCTGACTCTTCATTAACACAAAACGACGGCCTGATTTTGCTGTGTTTCTTTCTTATCTTCATCTACTATTCTGCTGGAATCGCAAAAGAAACAACGCCAATGGCCGAAGCGGCGACAGGAAAGGTCTATAGCCTAATCAAATCCATAATATATGTCTTTGCGGGATTGGCCTTATTAATTATTGGCGGAAAATTAATCGTTGAGGGAGCCATCCGTACGGCTACCAAGTTCCATATCAGTGAATCCACCATTGGCGCGTCCATTGTGGCTGTAGGGACGTCGATTCCCGAACTGGCGACCTCGACGGTCGCCGCCTACAGGAAGAATCCGGACATCGCCGTGGGCAATGTCGTGGGATCGAACATTTTCAACATTTTTTTCATTCTCGGTCTGAGCGCTGTTATCAAACCCTTGCCCGTTCAGTCAAACGACACAATCCACGTCGTCGCGGCGCTCGCTGGTAGCGCGATTCTGTTTCTCTGTATGTTTACGGGTAAAAGAAAAATCCTCGATCGATGGGAAGGTGCGCTGCTCATCATCGGTTATCTTGTCTATCTCTATCTTGTTATCACGTTGAATTAACGACGATGCACTTGACAAACCATGATGCGTGATAGCACACTATGGGAGCTTCTTAGAACACAGGAAACGGAGTTTGATGATGTGGTTCAAGGTAGAAGAAACACGGAGCGAAGATCAGGTTCAGCATGCCTTAAAGAACGCTCTTCGGGACGGTGTCGCCTCACAAGCCATGGGTATCTTGACAGACGGAGCTTCCCCCGTTGCCTTTGCCGTCAAGCTCGGCGATAAAGATCGGGGCGAGCGATCATACCGAAATGAAACCAAGTTTAGAAAGGTCTGACAATGAAGAAAGCTAAAGTTATTTTGATCATCGTTATTTTGTTAATCGCCCTGATCGTTTCTTTGCAAAACACGGAGGCCGTTGAAACCAAATTTCTTTTCTTGAGATTCACGATGCCCCGGGTGT
>JAFGTG010000359.1 GCA_016934255.1 Sedimentisphaerales bacterium | reverse complement strand
CAGACCCTGGAGGTCGCCGGCAATATCGTGGAACGTGCCTGGCACGCCGGGATCAATGTAAGCGGTAGCAAAATAAGTAGTAACGTTAGAGACTGTCCGCTGACTCGTATTCTCATCTATCAGAACAAGGTGACCGACTCGATACGCACGGGTGATGATTGCGGCAATATTGAGACTTGGCAAGGGGGCAGTGCATATGTGTTTAACAACATCTCAGGCAATCCGGGAGGCTTCAGATACGATCAATGGATGTCGGACAAATCAAAAAAAACACCCGGCGGCGCCCGGTTCGGAATGGCATATTATCTGGATGGCGCTTTCAAGAATTACTATTTCAACAACATCGGCTGGGGATTGAGCAACGACATCCGAAGTCCTCATGGCGCGACGACGATGTTTCAGGAGATCATCAGCTATCAGAATATGTTCTTCAACAATACCGCTTACAATTTTCTCAAAGGCACCCGCCGTCAAGCGCCGCAGGCCGGGCGGAACAAGTTCCTGGGAAACATCTGGGACAGTATCAGCGACTGGGTGTTCTGGCATACCCAGCCGGCGAAAACTCCCCAGGACGGCAACGAACGGGATGCGGGGAAAATCGAAAAGAATTATGCTCTCGAAACCAATGCATTTGCTGGTAACGTCTTTCATAATATCACGGCGAAATACGGATCATTTAAATCATCGGGAAAATGGCATCCGACCTTCGAAGAGTGCAAACAAGTGCTTGAAGACGTCCAATCCATCGCCTATGACCTTGGTATCGTGGCGGATAAACCTGTCATGAACGATCCCGCAAACAAGGATTTTAGCCTGACGGAAAACTCACCCGCGATTGATCGAGGTGTCAAATGCTTTGTCCCGTGGTCTCTTTACGCCACGGTAGGTGAGTGGCACTTTTACCCGGCGGGCAACGATCCAACCCGGATCATGGACGAGCATTGGTACATGACGCCTTATTACTACACCCGGGATGATTACTATAAACAGCCGATGTTTCCCCTGACCGGCGTTAATATCACAAAAGATAACTACGTGAACGGTCCGCTCGAAGACTGGACCAAGGGGGCGTGCACCTTCAATGGTGAGAACCAATACGCCGTCTGCCCGAACGATCAACTTAACCAAACGCTAACGATTCCTATCCGATTCAGATGGGACAAAGCCGGGCAAAAAGAGGATAGAAAGGTCGCCGGTAAAGATTTTAAAAGCCCACAGGTTTGGGATTCCAATTTCTCTATCGAAGCGTATTTTAAAACAGAATCGACAGACTGCGTTCTGGTTCAAAAAATGGCTCAGTCCGGCTACGGCCTGATGATTGATGAGACGGGTAAACTTCTATTTACAGTAAAAGCTTCGAAAGCTTCATCCGAGCTTAAAAGCACAAAATCCATTAATGACGGCAAGTGGCATCATGTCATCGCCGAAACCGACCGTTCTGCCAAGACGCTTACACTTTATATTGACGGCACGAGAGATGCTTCAGGCTTCGGTATCGGGAGTGTTTTGATCAATAATGACAGCGATCTGTTCGTCTGTGGTACGCCGAATGGTCGATTCTTCAAAGGAACGGTTGAATTCTTACGGATATCGCTCGGAACGCTTAAAGACGCAAAGACCGATATCGACGAACTTTATGCGTGGCAATTTGATGGACCGTTCCTGCGCGATTTTGCGGGAAACAGGCCAAAGGGCAAGAGAGACGCGGGAGCGCTCGAATTGGTCGATGTGTACACGGATCCAAAAGCCTCAGTGGAAGACAGAGTACAGGACCTCCTCGGGCGTTTGACTCTTGAAGAGAAAGCCGGGTTCATGGCCGGAAAGGATATGTGGCATATGAAAGGGGTCGAAAGATTCGGTATTCCTTCGGTGCAGGTAACGGATTGCGGTCACGGAGTTACCGTCATTCTCGACGAAGCCGGACGATATATAGGTTGTGCAACGTGCTTTCCGACGGCCGTCGCGCAGGCCGCCTCCTGGGATAAACATCTCGTTTATGAGATTGGCCAAGCCATCGCACGGGAAACAAGGGACCTGGGGTCCGCGATTCTATTGGCTCCCATGGTCAACATCCATAGGACGCCCTTGAACGGCCGGAACTATGAAACGTATTCCGAAGATCCGTTTCTGGCCGGAACGTTAGCGTCGTCCTTTATTAAGGGCGTCCAATCGGAGCACATCGGAGCCGTTATTAAAGCAATGACGGCCAACAACCAACAGACTAATCAACAACAGTTGAACGTGGAGGTGTCCGAGCGAGCGTTGCGTGAAATATATCTACCCGCGTTCAAAATTCCTGTGTTAGACGCTAAACCCTGGGGCGTGATGACCGCTTACAATAGTCTCAACGGCTATCCGACGTGTGCCTCAAAACATCTCATCTCCACTATACTCAAGAAAGAGTGGCGTTATGAAGGATTTGTTGTTTCCGACTGGCGGTCTGTTAAAAGCAGCGCGAGTATTCCGGCCGGCTTGGATATCGAAATGCCGGGGCCGGGCCGATTGATGGCAAAGAAAGACATCCTCAACGCCCTCGCACAGGGCAACCTCACAGAAGACGAACTGAACGACAGAGTGAGTAGATACTTAAGAGCGCTTGTGAAATCTAAACTGCTTGACTGCGATCATCCGAAACTCGCCGCCGAATCGAATACCCAAAAACATCGAGAGCTCGCCGGTAAAGCTGCAGAGGGATCGATCATTCTGCTCAAAAACAGTTCGGGAATCCTTCCTTTAAAAAAATCGAAACTCAGGAAACTGGCGGTTATTGGACCGAATGCGGAGGAAGCAAGGCTTGGCGGAGGAGGCAGCGCATCAGTAACAGCATGTCACACCGTCAGCCCTTTAGAGGGATTGAAGAGCTACTGCGGGCAGACGGTTTCAATCGAATTCGCCGAAGGCGCCACGATGAAAGGTAACTTTCCCGTTGTGGGCAATCCATATTTGATGACCACAATTCAAGGTCAAACAGTAAACGGATTGAAAGGAGAGTACTTCGACAATGGAAACCTTGCGGGCCAGCCATCATGTGTGCGAATTGATGATACAGTGGATTTTTCCTGGGGCTGGGCGGCTCCCTGCAAAGAAGTCGGAAAAAATCGCTACTCTGTGAGATGGACCGGGAATCTCCGGGCACCCGTTGCCGGAACCTATCGGATCGGGGTGACTTGTCATGAAGGTGGATTCAGGCTCTATATCAATGATAGAATGGCTATCGACCAGTGGGAGAACCGTACCGACGAGACGTTCGAAGCGGTCTTCTCCAGGAAAAGTGAAAACGTTACAATCAACATGAAAGAAAATACAACCTGCGATATTCGCCTGGAATTCCGAAAGTGGGGCAACAAGAATGCGATCCGATTGGAATGGGACGTACCCGGCCGGCGGAATCCCATCGAAGAGGCCATTCGGCTCGCGGCGGAGAGCGATGCGGCGATTGTTTTTGCGGGATTATCCAATCTGTTTGAAGGAGGAATGAACGATCGAGAAAGCCTTGCTCTTCCGGAGGGCCAGGACGACCTTATCAGGGCCGTCGCGAGAGCGAATGCCAATACCATTGTCGTGTTGATTAACGGGACGCCCGTCGCCATGCCGTGGCTGGACGACGTACCCGCTGTCATCGAAGCGTACTATACGGGCCAGGAAGGCGGAAATGCAATTGCCAGGGTATTATTCGGCGATGTGAATCCTTCGGGTAAGCTTCCTGAAACGTTCCCGATGCGTCTGGAAGACAATCCCTCCCACGGTTTCTTCCCGGGCCAGAAGCAACATGTCACGTACGGAGAAGGAATCTACGTCGGCTATCGACACTACGACACGAAAAATATCGAGCCTCTGTATCCATTCGGACACGGATTATCCTATACGAAATTCGAATACAGCAATCTGCGGATCAAGGCTGAGAGAGATGGCATTATCCGCGTTACGCTCGATGTAAAGAATGTAGGAAAATCCACCGGCGCCGAAGTGGTTCAACTCTACGTTAGGGATATCGTTTCATCGATAGATCGCCCGTTTAAAGAGCTGAAGGGCTTTGCGAAGGTCGAATTATCACCGGGCCAAACAAAACAGGTCGAGCTCTTCCTCGAAAGAGATGCCTTTGCTTTTTTCAACCTCACACTCAAAAGGTGGATCGTAGAGCCGGGTGAATTCGAATTGCTCGTCGGTAGTTCGTCCAGGGATATCCGTTTGACTGATATTATCACAGTCGAATGAACCGAAAAAACGTATGGAACTTAAT
>JAFGTG010000358.1 GCA_016934255.1 Sedimentisphaerales bacterium | reverse complement strand
GCGGTGGTTGTTT
Organism: Sedimentisphaerales bacterium; assembly: GCA_016934255.1. Taxonomy (GTDB): domain Bacteria; phylum Planctomycetota; class Phycisphaerae; order Sedimentisphaerales; family Anaerobacaceae; genus JAFGTG01. The sequence goes on along the minus strand of JAFGTG010000358.1, from coordinate 8,438 downwards.
TACCGCAACCACCCTTCTGATTCGTGATCACTATCGTTTTCATATTTCTCTCGGAAATTCATCTCGAGGGCAACGCAACGATTTCCTCCATGTGTCTCGCTGGCAGCTTACTGAACAATAGTAAGCCAGCCCAAATCAGTCATATTTTCACAGTATTAAACACATAAATATCGGTTTTTTTGACGTCCTTCTCCTCTGAAAAAAAACACCCCATCGTTTCCCGAACCCGGATTATCCACTTTGAGAACTCGCCCTCCGGCTCCTGGGGATTGTTGCTGAAAAAAACAACGTGAACAGCCCCTCACCTCCGGCTCCCTGGCTTTTCATCCTCTCCTCGAATACATCCTGCATTCAGAATGACAAGTCACATTATCAGCCGTATCCTCCGCTGTCTTATCGGAGAAATACGGATAGCTCCCGGGTGTGTCTCTTCATCACACCTGCGACCAACCCATAGGATACCATAGAAGCGTCTGAAAGTCAAGACTTTTCGGGTTAAAATGGCCGGTGTCGGGCGTTTGGGGAAAATTTTATCAAGCCGTTATGATAACGAACCGAAAACAAAATTCTTTTAGGACGTTCGTTTAGGCCCGACGAAAGAATATGTTTTGAGACTTTATATTAAATAAGACGAGAAAAGCTCATACGGAAGAAGGTCTTAACATGACTGGCCGGTTGTATCCAGAACGGTCTGCCACAAATGCCCCTGAGGATCCACTTTCTTTCTCTTTCGGATTGTCAGCGAGATCGGAATATGAACGAAGTGTTGATTCCAATAGCCAACGACCATGTTCGTTCGGCCGGAAAGGCCCGCGTGCACGGCGTTTTGGCCGAGCATGACACAGAACGCCGAGTCGTTCGAGTCCGCCGGCAGGCTGCGAATCATGTAGCTGGGATCGATGTACTTTAATGAGAGCGGTATGCTCTTTTTTCGAAAATGTTCGGTGATCTTTTGTTTGAGGAACAGGCCGATATCTTCCCGCACGACGTTGCCGGACGCATCGGTTTGCTGTGTGCTGTGATTTCGGCTCAATCGCCATCCGGCGCCTTCGGCAATGACCACGACGGCGTGATGTTTGCGTTCCAATCGTTTTTCAAGGGCGTCAAGAAACCCGTTTTCACCTTCCAGGACAAGCGGCGCTTCCGGAATGAAGCAGAAATTCACATCGCTGTTGGCCAGGGTGCCATAAGCGGCGATGAAACCGGAATCCCGTCCCATAAGCTTAACCAAACCGACGCCGTTCCAGGCGCCTTTGGCTTCCGCGTGCGCACTATGGATCGCTGCACGGGTTGCCTCGACGGCCGTCGAGAAACCAAAGGACTGTTCGATGCCGGTGATATCGTTGTCGATCGTTTTCGGAATGCCAATGATCGAGATCGGGAGGTTCCTTTTCTTGATGTTCTTCACCAACTCGTTGGCCCCTCGCAATGTCCCGTCTCCGCCGAGAACGAACAGGAGGTTAATTTTCATCTCTTGCAGCGTATGGACCATCTCGTCAATATCCTGCGGCCCGCGGGAAGAAGAGAGAATATCACCGCCTCTGAGGTGAATTCCATCCACCAGATCCGACGTGAGCACAAGAGGGGGCTTCGGCGGATTCGCAGATAAGCCCGCGTAGCCATAACGAAAACCAAAGACATTCCGAACGCCGTACTGCCAAATCAGGCTCAGGGTAATGGTCCGAATAACATCGTTAAGGCCGGGACACAAACCGCCGCACGTGACGATGCCGCAGTTGAGCTGTGTCGGATCGAAGTAAATCTTCCGTCGGGGGCCGGCTCTTTCGAGCATGGGAGGATTCTCTGCCGATGTCTGAATCACGTTATGATACTCGGAGTGGGAATACACGAGTATCTTCTCATCGTCATCAATAAAGCGACGCCCGCCCGATAAGAGCGGAGAATCTCTTGTTGCCTCTCCAAGCGTCTCAATCGCCAAATTGGGTAATTCACTGGGTTGTAAAAATTCGGCATCCATACACGATCATCTTCGTGTCCCACGGGCGACAATCTTGTTCTCCGTATTCACCACTTCAACTTGTTGCGTCCATCGCGCTTCTCCGGATTCGTTTGACGCGATGATCGTATATTTCGTCGTCTCCGATGGATAGACGTTTTGCGAACCCAAAATACCCACCTTACCCACCTCAGGTTCGATGCGAATGCGATCCGCATTGGAGACAGACCAGCTCAGCGCCGTGCTTTGTCCCCGGTTGATTTGCGAATGCGACGGGGCAAAACTATGAATCGAGGGAATTGCTTGATTGTTAGCTCTCTGTTCATTCATATTCCGCTGATCATCCACTCCCTGAGGTCTCGTCAGCCTATCGATGTGCATCTGGACGGACGACGGGGCGTTTGGTTCCTGAATTTCTTCGGCCTCACTCTCCGCCTTCGTTTCAACCTCCGTCTCCGGGATCGCTTCCACGGACGTCTCGGCGCTCGTTTCCGTCTGAGTCGTTTCAGTCGTCACGGCCGTTTGCCCCTCCGTCTCCACCTCGGCCTTTGCCGCATCATCGGACGTAACGTCCGGTGTCTCTTCTTTTAAATCCTTTAACGAAGTGCTGAGTCCTCGACGAACACCATCCAGCGTCTTCTGCGCCTTTTCCGCCTCCGCGATGGTGGCGTTCGGCTCTTCGATCACACGCGGGGTCATAAACACAAACATTTCGCTGTTCGCCAGGTTAATCGAGTTATGCCGAAATAATCCGCCGATCAGCGGTGCATCGCCGAGTAGCGGAAGTTTACGCTCAATCTTGCTGTCCTTTTGAAACAGGATACCGCCAAGCAAAAGGGTTTGGCCGTTCTGCACGATCATATTCGTCGTGGTTTCCATGACGGTCCGGATAGGCTGATCGTTCACAAGATCAGAGGTCAACTGGGATATTTCGACGTTCACTATCATATCGACATCGTTTTCGGGAGTGATACTTGGTCGCGCCCGCAGTTCCATGCCGACCCGAGCGAATTCAATGTTCTGACTGGTGGTTTGTTGCGTGATAGATTCGCTGCCCCGGAAGGCGACCTCACTACCCTTAAAGAAATTCGCCTGTTCATTATCCTTCGTCCAGAGGGTCTGTTGATTCAAGACCTTCGCGTTGGTTTGCTTGATGAGGAAATCGATCAAGGCGTAAATATCGGTACCGATGCCAAGCACTGAACCCGATCCAGTCGCGCCGACCCCCGTACTGGATGAGATGGTTCCCGTAGCTCCGTGCGTTCCGATATTTGTTAGATTGGACAGGGCCACGATGGCATTTTCGCCCAATGTCCCAAATGCCTGAGGATTCGTCGATAGCTCGACGCCGAGAGACGTGACTTTGGTATGCTCGATTTCTACGATAATCGCCTCGATCACCACCTGCTTGCCCGGCACGTCCAGTGTATTGATCAGTGCTCTTATCGCGTCCATGAATTCCGGCGGGGAAAGGACCATGATCGACTTGGTATGCGGTTCGGGGACAAAACGAACCCGCCCGATGACGTTACTGATCGGCATTTCCTGACCGAGCATACTACTCCGCGCCCCGCTGCCGGACCACGGCGGTGTATATTCGCTCGAGCTCGTCTGGGTATTGTTATTCGCGTTATTATTGTTGTTGTCGCTTGTACTGTCCATCGCCGACTCCCCGGTCAGCCCCTGGGCCGTCAGGCGAATCCGCGCCTGCTGACCCGGCTCGACAAACAACGCGTTGAGACGTTCGGTCAGGTCCTCAGGATCGGCGTACTTGAGCTCGATCACTTCGGGAATTTCGCCCATTTCCTGGCTATCGAGCTCTTCGATCAGGCCTTCAATGACTTCATACGCCCCGGCAATGTTGCTGATGACGATGATTTTCTTCGTACCCGGCACTTCCTCGAACGTCAATTGCCCGTAGAGCGGTCCGACGATCTTTTGCTTTTCATCGGTTTCATCACCAAATAAGTAGCGGTAAAAACTGTCTCTACCGCTGCTCTGCTGTTCGGAAAAGAGCGTGGTGAGCAGGTCCGCCATCTGCACGGGATCGGAATTGCGCAGGGTGAAGATTCTGGGCCGGACCTGATCCAGATCGAGCGGAACGTCCCATTCCTTAATCTGATCTTCGATTTTAAGCATGTTCTCCGGGGAGGCAATCACCGTGATCTGATTCATTGTGGAGAAGGCAATAATCCGAACCGTTTCCTTGGTTTCCACGTTACGGGAACTCCCCCGATAGCCGCGGGAGCTATAACCATAATTAAAGGAGTAACCGGCTTCCTGCTCGTAAAGACCCTCGAGGTTCTCTTTGATCTTATCGGGATCGGCATATTTCAACTTAAAGACCCTGGTTTCGAACATGCCCGTGGGGATGTCAATCTCGGCGATCAGTTTCTTAACCATTTCGCGCACTTCCGGCCGACCGAAGATCATGATCTGCCTGGCCTGCGTCAACGGCTGAACGAGAACGCTTTGCTGCAATTCCGAGCCCGGCATCTCCTGGATCACTTCATTAAGGCGATCCGCGACTTCGGACACATCGGCATATCCGAGCGAGATGGTTTCGTACTCCTTGGAGACCGTCTGTTGCTTGTCGAGTTTCTCGATCCACTCGGCGATCTTTTTCATGTCTTCGGCCGAGGCCCGCGCAATGATCCATTTACGCGTCGGTTCCGGGATCAATACGATGGGGATCTGACCGGTCCCGACCACGGGCGAGGACCCTGAGGATCGACCGTAACTCGACCGACTACTTCGACTATAACTACTCCGACCGTAATAGCTGCTTGATCCGTATCGACTTCGGCTATTGCTTCGCCCGGAACTGCTTCCGCCCGTTCCGTCGATGCTTAAAAGCATCCTTAAGACCTGGACAATCTCCGAGGGATCGCCGTTATACACCTCAAAAATATCCTGCTGGGCCTGTTCGGCTTCGGGTATATCGAACTGTTCGATAATCCCTTCGAGACGCATGAGATTCTGGACGGTATCGACGACGAACAGCGTGCGCGTATTTTGATCGGCCGTGATATGCCCATTATCCGTGAGCAGGGGCTCGACAATCTGAGCCATCTCTTCAGATCCGTAATTTTCAAGCCTGAAGAATTTCTGAACGACCTGGTTTTTGTTTTCAATTTGAGAAAGCGGGTAATCGACCAGGATAGTTGGGACGGCTTTGTCCAGCTTTTTGATCCACTCGGCGATTTGCTTCATATCTTCAGCCGTCGCCTTGGCGATAATCCAATTGTACGTCGTTTCGGGGATCAGCATTGCCGGTGTTTGGCTGGTCCCCACCGTGACCGTGGTCGGTGTGCCGCCACTTCCTCCGGAACTGCTTCTGTTCCTGTCTCTGTCCCTGCTTGAACTACTCCGGACAGGTGGGCCGGGTCGTCCTCGAGAGGGTATCCGTGAAGTTCCGCTGGCGCTGTTGCTCAGCAACGTTTCCAACAACGAGACGATCTCCGTGGGATCACCATACTGAATCTCGAAGATCTGGGTCTCCAATTCCGCCACCTCAATGACATCGTACTGTTCGATCAGTAAACCGATGCGCATCAGGTTCTTGACCGTATCAATTACCAATAAACTGCTGGTGTTCTCGTCGGCGCTGACGTAGCCGTACTCGCCCATCAACGGCAAAAGAATCTGGCCCATCTGCGATGCGCTGTAATTCTTCAGCTTGAAAAACTTCTGAACGATCTGGTCTTTGTTATCGATCAGGGCCAGGGGATAATCCGACGAGATCGTGGGGACCTCGCCGAGTTTGGCCTGGGCAATGGGTTTTAAGAAAATGGCGTTGTCGGCAAATTCCGCAACGTACCCTTTCATCCTCAAGGCAGCGTAGATCATTGAAAGCGCTTCGCTTCTCGGCAGTTTGTCCGGTGCGAGAATAGTCACTTTGAGCTTCTTGGCTTCGTCGTCCGGAATAATGGTCTTACCCGTCCAGTCGGCCAATTTCTTCAGGATTTCCTTCATGGCGACATCGTTAAGATTCAGGGATTCCATCGGCTCATTGGCATCCGCAGATTCGTCGGTCTTGTCGCCTGAGGCCACCTCGCTCTCCGGATGGTTCGGATCGCGCGTCTTGTCAGGCTCATTGGCGTCGAAGGACACCGTGGGTTCGTTGGGCTCGCCGGGCTTTTTTGTTTCGTCCGCTTTGATCGGCTCGGCGGCCGCCACATCCCCCGGTTTCGGAGCCAGTTCGGGCTGCGGTCGAAGACCGACCCACCAGACGATGAAAAGGGCTGCAATGCCGACTAATATTGAAATGATTTTTTTTGATCGTTCCATTCTATTCACCTCGATAGGAATTGACCTGTTTCTCACTGTCCCTCATCCGTCCGGTTTCGCCTTCGGCTACCAGAACCACGCTCACCGCCTTGTCTGCCGCCGGAGCCTCTGGGCGTGATGCCGTATTTTTCGAATATCTTCGCTCTCGCCTCCGCTCTTTCTTCCTCAGACATGTTTTCCGAATTTTCTCTGAGTGCTTCCAATTCTTCTCTCATTTTAGTCCTGTCCTCGTCAGAGAGCTGAGGACCGCCGCCTCGTCGCCTGCCCTCGAATCTTTCGCGCATTTGGGCGAATGCTTCTCGTCTTTCTTCCTCGGACATATTATCAAGCTCTTCCCTTGACGGCATCCCGGGCCTCCCGCTGGAATCGCTCATTCTCGAACGAGGCGGCCCGCCTTCCATATCCCGGTCAGCCGGAGCAGGATGATCTTCCGATTCTTGTTCTTCGCCGGGAGGGGAGGGCTTTTGTGCAACGTCTTTGGATTCCAAGGGCGTTTCCGATTTCTCGCTCTTCGCGACTGTTTTTGTTCCGGCTTGTGCACGGAAAAACCGTATCTCCCTTATGCACACACCGACACCATAAGCCGCTACGAGCACACTAATACAAACGATGACGAATGTGATTGTTATCCCGGACTTTTTCATGATTGATTACCTCATATCCCTTACTCTATCGCCGGCCGCCCCGATCGCCTCGACCGCCACTGAATCGCTCGCGCATTTCAGCCCTGAATCTCTCCCGCTCCGCCTCGGACATTTGCATGTATCTTTCCCTCATTTGGTTCCTGTCGGCCTCGGACATCCGAGAAAATCTCTCACCGGGGCCTCCAGGGCCTCGACCACTCGGTCCTCTTTGTTCCGGACCGCGACTGGACGATCCTTGAGACTGGACGACGACCATATCGGCGGGACCGCCCCCGGGTCCGCCCGGCTTGGGCGTTGGCCTGGACGGCCTGGATTTCGGACCGTCGCCCGACTCCGGGGCGGCCGAAGCATCGATCGGACGAAAAACTTTCTCCTTTCCCTCCCACTCGGTGGTCACGGAAGTCGGACCGATCGCCACGATCCTGGCGTCGCCGACCTTGTCGCCGACTTTGTACCATTTGTCATTAATCAGCGCCTCATCGCCGAAGATACCCAGAACGGAATTAATGGGATGCTGTTTCGGTTCAGGAGGTGAGAACAGGTTCTTCTTCTTCAACTCCTCGGCGACGGGTTTGGACTTGGCGACCTGACGTTCCACCTCCTCGGGATTCGGCTTGCTCCGGTCGATGGCTTTTTCTACGAGCTTCTTTGCTGCGGATTGCGCGACCCAATACCCCGTCGCTTTGGCTATGGCCGTCACACCGGAAAATGCCGCAATCCCAATCAGTACGATGGGAATCAGCTTCTGCTTGTTCTGCGCGAGATCTTTGAGTTGATCCATCGTCATGATCCACCTCCCTTTTGGGGCTGAGCCGCAAACGTCGAGACCGTCAGATCCAGCTCCAATTCCTGTGGCTTCTTCGGATCTGTTTTTTTAATTTTGAATTCTTCGATCCCGACCAGGTAGGGATTTTCATTGAGCCGGGAAAGGAAATCGAGCACCTGCGAAAACCTGCATTTGGCGCTGCATTTGACAAGCAACAGATCGTATCCCGTCATCGGTGACTTCCGGCTGGTTTGAACCTGGAGGGGATTGTTTTTGATTCCGGCTTTTTTCAATTGCTCGCTGAGCTTATCTCTGAAGAGAAAACTCTGTTCGTCCTCGACTTTCGGCATTTCAAAAGCCGGGACGATGGACATCAACCCTTTTTGTTTGATGTCATCGACGTCGATCTTGTCCAGTTTGGCTTGAAGTTGAGCGTTTTTGGATTTGGCCACGGTCCAACGATCGCGCCACTTCGCTCCGAGCACAAACAAGAGGATCAGGACAGCGCCCACAGCGCCAAACTTCAAGGCTCGTATATCTTTTTCACTTAATTTATCAATCATGGCGTTTTCAAACTCGATGTTTTAACCTTCTTTTTCGTAAAGTTTTTATAATGAAACGTCATTTTAAATGTAATCTTCTTGCCTTTACTGTCCGTCGTCGGCGTGCACGTTACGTCCTCGATCCCTTTTTTATCCTGGAGACTTTTCTCGAAATCCCTGAGTTGATCGTTATTGCCGGCCTGGCCGCCGATGGCCACGAGTTGTCCTTTCTTGAACTG
>JAFGTG010000357.1 GCA_016934255.1 Sedimentisphaerales bacterium | reverse complement strand
GGGCACCGCCGGGTAGCTATGTCGGGAAAGGATAACCGCTGAAGGCATCTAAGCGGGAAGCCCACCCCAAGATGAGGATTCCATGGTCTTCGGACCTGGAGAGCCCTGGAAGACTACCAGGTTGATAGGCCGGGTGTGTAAGTGGCGAAATCCATTGAGCTAACCGGTACTAACGCTCGATTACTTGACCATATCAATCCTTGGTTGCACTGGGTTGTCAGTAATTGCTGAAATAAGGCTCATATACGTATCTGCATATTTTTTACTTTGGATTTGAGAATTTCAGGCCGAAAGGTCTGATTCACGAACTCCTGGTGACTATACGTACGGGGAAACGCCTGTTCCCATCCCGAACACAGAAGCTAAGCCCGTGCGGCCGATGGTAGTCCTTACGGGCGAGAGTAGGTCATCGCCAGGATTTACAAGCCCCGACAACGAAAGTTGCCGGGGCTTTCCTTGTTTATAACCAACCTACGATTTGACGTAATAAGCTCTGAATGCTATAATCAGGTATTCCGATGAGAATGAAGGGAATTTCTATGGGATTGGTTTCAGCAAAAATACAACTGGAGAACCCAAAGGAATCTAAACTAAAAGGCATTAAGGTCGATGCCTTGGTCGATTCAGGCGCGGTCCATCTATGTATTCCGGAACATCTCCAAATTCAGTTAAAACTTAAAGAAATCGATAAGAAAGAAGTCACGCTTGCCGATGGCAGTAAAAAGCTGGTCCCCTATGTCGGACCTGTTCTGGTTCGATTTAAAAACAGAGTGGGTTTCGTCGGAGCACTCGTTTTAGGTGATGAGGTTTTGCTGGGGGCAATTCCAATGGAGGATCTGGATTTGGTCATCCTCCCGAAGGAGAAGAAACTGGACGTCAATCCGGATAGCCCGAATATCGCCACATCGATTGCAAAATGATGATCGACAGCAAACGAGACTATAATAAAGAAATTGCCGCAATCTGCGAGCAGTATCACGTGAAATACCTGGGCTTGCACGGATCGAGTTTGAGTTTAAGCCAAGAGGACATCATTAGCGCAAATCCGGAAATAAACCTTCTTGTGGAATTTCTCCCGTTGGAATCCAAACTGCACGATGCATGCTTTTCTGCATTGGAGAAGGACCTTGTGGATTTGTTCGACCGCCCTGTAAATATTGTTGATCTTACCGACATAACTCATCCTGACCTATATCGACAATTAACCCGGCGCAAGACGGATCTCTATGCGGAGCCGCAACATTGAATTTTTCAACGCCAACGTGAGGTTCGATGAACAAGTCTTTTATGGAGCTCGTTCGATTTTATTGTTATCCGATAACCCAACCCTTTGTTGAACTCTCTGGTTCGGAGGCGCATCATCTGTCATCCGTCCGCAGGTTGACTCCGGGCGATCGAGTCGAATTATTCGATGGGCGGGGTACCGTGGCTACCGCGACCATAAAAGATGCGAACAACAAAAGGATTTCGTTACACGTCGATGAGATAAAAATCCACCCCAAACCGCCCCAGACTCAGATCGTGATTGCCGTCTCTATCGCCAAAGGCCATCGCTTCGACTGGTTAATCGAAAAGTGCACGGAACTCGGTGTTGGCAGAATTTCGCCTGTCATTTTTGAGAGAACCGTCAAACAACCTAAGAATCCTCATATCACCCGCCGGTGGAACAACCTGGCCATCGCTGCGGCCAAACAATCCCGTCGAGTATTTATACCTCAAATTGATGATCCCAAAGCTTTAATAGTGGTATTGAATACTTTAAAAAAAGAGCTTCCACAGGGTCGGTTTCTTTTAGGCAGCCCTTCGTCAGATGTCCCACTCGTGATCGATCAGCCACTGTCCCGTAACGGCGTGATCGCGATCGTTGGCCCGGAGGGGGGATTAACCGAGCAGGAGCAAACCTTTCTAAAAGAAAATGGCGTTCAACCCGTGCGATTCGCCGATACGATTCTTCGAATCGAAACCGCCGCCGTAGCGTTTGCTGCCATATTAGTGGCGCAACAGTTACGTTCACAAAACCCAACGAACAATCTCCCGTCATAACGTAAGAAATTCTTGAATACACCGTTCTCCCGTGTGTTACAATATCTTGATGCCCATAAGTAAAAATCATGTTAGCACTTTCTTACCAGCAACCGCCGAAGATATCCATCGCCTCGGCTGGGATCAGGCCGATATCATCCTGATTACCGGTGATGCGTACGTGGATCATCCCTCGTTCGGCGTTGCAGTGATTGGACGATGGCTCGAAAAGCTCGGCTATCGCGTGGGCGTGCTGGCGCAGCCGGACTGGCGAAACGTCGATCCGTTTCGTTCTTTGGGATCCCCTCGACTTTTTTGGGGGATCACAAGCGGCTGTATTGATTCACGTCTAAACGATTACGCTTCATTGGGACATCGTCGAAAGCAGGATGTTTACAGCCCCGGAGGAGCAACAGGCTTACGTCCGGGCCGACCATTGCTTGTTTATTCTGCTCGTGCGAGAGAAGCATTTCCTGACGTACCGATTATTCTTGGCGGCCTGGAGGCCAGTTTACGCCGGCTTGTACATTATGATTACATCGAAGATCGGCTCAAACGCTCGGTGCTCGTCGATGCCAAAGCGGACCTGCTCGTACACGGCATGGCCGAGCGGGCCATCGAAGAAATAGCCCGGCGTTTGGATTCCGGACAATCGATCCATGATTTAACGGATATTCCCGGTACAGCGTATATCGCACATAAAGGCGCCCGCATTCCGGAAGACGCGGTTCGGCTGCCGTCGCTCGAAGATCAGCCATCAAATACGTCTATCGTCATGGAGACATACAAAACGTATGAAGCCGAGGCGCACCCTTTCGGGCGTCCTGTCGTTCAAAACCAGTGTCCCGGCACGGTGGTTGTATTGCCGCCGAGCAATCCCTTAGGCGGGGAAGAATTGGACGCTTTGTACGATTTACCGTTTTCGCGGCGATGGCACCCATGCTACAATCGAGAGGGTGGCGTACCGGCCTTGACGCCGATACAGTTTTCCATTACTACCCATCGCGGCTGCTTCGGCGGATGCGCCTTCTGCTCGATTAGCGGGCATCAGGGAAAGCGCATTCAATCGAGATCGTTGGAATCGCTTTTGAACGAAGCCGAGGTCATTCGAGGGCATCCGGATTTTCGCGGAACGATTGTCGATCTCGGCGGCCCGTCCGCCAACATGTACGGCATGGAATGCCCACAGGAACAAACGTGCCAACGAACCGGCTGCATGGCGCCTTCACTGTGCAAAAAAGCGGCGTTCGATCATGAGCCGATGCTCGAAATGATGGAGGCGTTCGTCCGGTGGAGCAGCAGGGGAGCAAAGAAAATCAATGTCTTCGTCGCCTCCGGTATTCGCCACGATTTGGCTCTGAAAAATCGCGAATATCTTGATCTGCTCGTGAAATATTTCGTAGGGGGGCATCTCAAGGTGGCGCCGGAGCATTATTGCTCGAATGTTCTTAAATTGATGGGGAAGCCTCGATTTGAAGTTTTTGAGCAATTCGAACAACAGTTCGCCGAAGCGTGCCGAAGAGTGGGAAAGGAGGCTTACCTCGTGCCATACTTTATCAGTGGGCATCCAGGCTGCCGGCCGGAAGATGCACTCAAGCTAACCGAATATTTAATGTCGCGGTCGTGGCGACCGCGACAGGTTCAGGATTTCGTCCCGATCCCTCAAACGCTCTCAACGGCGATGTATGTTTCGGGTGTCGATGCGACCGGCCGGAACATTCATGTTAGTCGATCCCGAAAAGAAAAACACCTCCAGGCAGCGATGCTCCAGTATTATCAACCGCAGAACAAAAAGCTCGTCAGTGATTTTCTACGACAACACAATCGAACCGATTTGTTGCCGAAAATCCGGCACCTGAGCATCACGAAAAAACGAAAACGTAAACACCAAAAGTAGAAGGAGAACCAACGAATGTCATACGAAAATCAAACTCTCCAATGGCAAATGGATCGACGGCAATTTCTCAAAACAGCCGGCACAAGTGCGGCGTCGATCATTGCATTGGGAAGCTCTTGTCGCTCAGGCCAGCAACAATCCAAACAAACACAGCGTCCGAATATCCTGGTCATTTTCGACGACCAACTTCGAGCCGACGCCTGCAGTATCTATGGCGGCAAGAACATCGATACCCCAAACATCGACCGGCTCGCGGCCCAGGGTGTCCGTTTTACAAACGCCACGTCAACCTGTCCCTTGTGTACGCCGTTCCGAGGCATGCTCCAGACCGGCCGATATCCGACGCATTCCGGCCTGGTCTTAAACTGGGTCGAGGCCAATCCCAACCAGAGATGCATTGCTCATGTATTTAAAGACGCCGGTTATCGTACGGGTTTTATTGGAAAATGGCACCTCTCCGCCGGAAATCTTAAAAGAGCAGGTAAGTATGAACGCGACCCCAAAGCGGTTCAGGCTTATATGAAAGAAAATCCACATACGGAATTCACTCCCCCCGGACCGAACCGGCTTGGTTATGAGCATTGGGAAGCATTCAATTTCCACGCCACGTTTCGAAATTGGTGGTTCTATCGGGATGAGCCGGAAAAAATCGTCATGCCGGGATATGAAACCGATGGTGAGACCGACCTGGCCATCACGTTTATGGACAAAAATAAAAATTCCGATCGTCCCTTCTTCCTGATGGTAGCGCCTCACCCGCCGCACCCACCGTTCAGAACCTCTCATTTACCCGAAGGATACATCGAGCATATCCCGGAACAACTCCATTGGTCGCCCAATGTCCCCGAGAACCATCCCCGTCGCCAAAAGCCGTTTCAAGCCCGTTGCTATTATGCGATGGCTAAAAATGTGGATGATAACGTCGGGCGCATCATGAAATTCCTGGAGACCTCCGGCCTTGCGGATAATACGATCGTCATATTCACCGCGGACCACGGCGAGCAGCATGGTTCGCACAATCGAATCAACAAAATGGTCCCTTACGCCGAATCGGTGAACATTCCGCTTATCATTCGCTGGCCGGGCCATATTCCCGCCAACATGACAAGCGACGAGCTTTACAGTCCGATGGACCACATGGCGACATTATGCGGCATGTTGGGATTACAACCCGCCGATACAACCGACGGCGCTGATCTCAGCCGAGCAATCCTGGGCAAAGGCAAAGTCAATCGGGATGAGTTGCTGATGATGAACTTTGTATCCCATTGGGATTTCTTCCAATCGGGAACGTCGTGGCCCGAATGGAGAGGGATTAGAACGAAACAATATACATATGCCCGGTGGCTGACCGGTGAAGAAGAGCTTTACGACAATGCCGCCGATCCGTATCAGATGAATAATCTCGCATTAGGGCAAAAGGACATGCCCCGGCTTAAGAAAATGCGGAAATCATTAAAGGATCACCTCGCTCAGGCCCACGATGACTTCTTGCCCGGTACCCAATATGCAGGCTGGTATGACGATCAACGTAACTTAATCCGAACCGCGTTAGGGCCGATTTAAAATCAAAATTATCGCTTCCATAAAATAAGGACTCGTATATGCGCACAATTCTCACAACTGTGGTTCTTTTGTGTTGTAGCAACGTTTTCATGACCTTTGCCTGGTACGGCCATTTGAAAAATCTCGCTCACAAGCCGTGGTTTATCGCCGCGATTGTGAGCTGGTCTATCGCGTTGTTCGAATACCTGCTCCAGGTGCCCGCCAACCGTATCGGCCATCAGGTCATGAGCGTGGGACAGCTCAAGATTATCCAGGAAGTGATCACCTTATCCGTCTTTGTTCCGTTCTCCCTTCTTTATCTCAAAGAGCAAATACGTCTGGATTATCTTTGGGCCGGCTTGTGCATTTTAGGGGCGGTGTTTTTCCTGTTTCGCCAGAAACTTTTCGGCGTGTAATACCGTTGTCGCTTTACGGATCTCGCCGGGATATCTCAAAATCCTTGAAATACTTCGGACGAAGCTGCGACTAATCTGATACAGATGTTCGTACGGCCAGGTAAGTGACAAGCTGCAAGAGAAAACAGGCTCAGCAGGAGATTCAGATGGCCCGGAAAGGATCGACGATTGGCATCTCGGTTGCCGCCAGCCTTGTTTTATGCCTCACAAACGTATCGGCACAGTCGATTGGCGATCTCACTAAAAATGGAGACATCGAAGGAGTCAGAGCTTTTGTCGGAACACACGACATCAACAAACTCGATTATGACTATACGCCATTGTATTATGCGATCAAATAGGATCAGGAACCAATTGTTAAACTGCTCATCGGCAACAATAATTTTTCGACGTCTTTTTTTAAAAGTTTCCAACTTTCCGCCGTTTCCTGGTATATCTCTAAAAGAAGATTACGTAGGATATCTCCAGGTTTGCCTTGGCCGATAAGAAGATTCTGATATCCGTGGTCATATTTAGTTTCTTCCGCCCCAATTCCGGAGAACGGGGGGATATGAACAACACGCGTTCGGGCAGCACCTTCCGGCAATTCGGTTAGTGGATTACCCTCTTTGTCTAACAATTTGATATAGATTTGTTCATGGCTCGAGTATCTGATAGCTACATTGACGTGCCAGGATACATCTCCCGACTCTTTGCCCTCTACTCCTATCATAACAAGTTTGGGTTGGCCGGGCTTAATGTTGGGATCGTCCTCTCTTGAGTATGCTGTTGCTCGTCCGGTCCAAAGAAGATTCATTTCCCTTAAGAGAATGGCGGTGAAATCTTTTCTGGAAACTGGAACACCTGTACGAAGAGCGGCTTTCGACTTGTTCATTCCTCTCTGTCAAATTTCTTGAAGTAATCTACTGTTACTCTATTAATCATCGTAGTTCCTTGGACTGCGTTTAAATCTGTCAAAGACTGGGCTTATTTATACATAATTACCATATGGAATACTACATTATCATACTATTGTTATGGGGCAAGTTCATTCTGTGGGTTCGGAGAACAAGGCTGGGAACGGGTGGAAAGCTCGGATAGACTATTGAGGCACTCTAACAAAACTAAGGTCTTATGGGTTTGTCATTCTGAGCATAGCGAAGAATCTCAGTCTTTACGCATGAATAGAGACCCTTCGCTGCCCCTTCGGCTATGCTCAGGGCTAAAGGCTAATTCAGAGCCTGCCCTGAGCTTGCCGAAGGGGTGACAAGGGTGAGGTTTTGTTAGAGTGCCTTAGATTCAAAAGACAAAAGGTTCGTTAAAAAATCATTGGATACAAAACCATACCGAAGAATAAAATCGGGTCTTGCTTTACCCAAGCGAGAAAGGTAGCATATGCAATAGGTAATCGTCTTTGTCAATAGGACAATAGATCCGTGACGGCTTAATGGAGTATAAAGGAGTTCATCATGAGCGCAGTAAAAATCAACCGGCGAGGTTTCATCAGAAACGCATTGGCGTTGGGGGGCGTGACTTTCTTATCATCGTGCAGCACCGGCCCATTTGCGCGCACGCCTACAGCGGTCGATCAGGTCAATCTGGGTAAGACGGGCCTGAAAATGAGCCGGCTCGGCATCGGTACCGGCAGCCAGGGCGGCAGCATTCAACGCGCCCTTGGCCAGGATGGATTCAATCGGCTGATACGATACGCTTACGATCAGGGCATAACCTATATCGATACGGCACAAAGCTACAATACTCATACGATGGTCCGCGAGGCAATTAAGGACCTGCCGAGAGAAAAACTTTTCATCCAGTCTAAGATGTCGGGCGTGCCTGAAAAGCCCCTGGAAGTGCTCGACAATTTTCGAAAGGAACTGGGCGTCGATTACATCGACAGTCTGCTGACCCATTGCGGAACAAAAGCCAACTGGAATGAGGAACGCCGGCGCGTGCTGGACGCCCTCGAAGAAGCCAAGGACAAAAAGATCATTCGGGCCCACGGCATTTCGTGTCACTCGCTGCCGGCGCTGACTACGGCGGCCCAACTGGACTGGGTGGATGTCAACCTGGTGCGAATCAATCCGCAAGGGGTATGGATCGACACCCCGGCCGAGGAATGGAACGCCGAGAGTAATCAATCTCATCTGCCTCCCGTGCTTAAACAAATGAAAGTGATGCGACAGAACGGCCACGGCATTATCGGTATGAAACTGATCGGCAACGGCGAGTTCACCGATCCCGCCGAGCGTGAGAAATCGATCCGCTTCACCATGCAATCAGGCCTGGTGGATGCCGTTGTGATCGGCTTCAAGAGTCCTGCGGAAATCGACGAAGCGATTATGCGGATTAATCGCGCCCTTGCCGAAATCGTATAAGCGACGATCCAGAATCCGATGGATAACGTCTGTTTATTGTAGTTCTGTCTTTGAAAAAGGGATGGTATAGGTCGTGACAATATCCAATACTCAATAAAAATCTGTCATGCTTTATCTTTGGCTTATCGGCTTGATTCTGCTCAATACTGTCTGGCTATCATTAGTTCTTTTGGGCCTGCCGGGTAACTGGTTGATTGTTATCTCAACGTGTCTTTTCGCGTGGTGGCGTTGGAATGAAGGTCCTTTTTCAATCTATATACTGGTTGCTATCGTGGTCTTAGCCGGGTTAGGGGAATTGGTTGAATTCTCCGCCGGTCTGATCGGCGCAAAGAAATCCGGTGCAAGCTGGTTTGGCTCCATTGCAGCCATTTTCGGCGCCGTCATAGGCGCTGTATTCGGCACGTTTATGATCGCCATCCCCTTTCTCGGTACGATTCTTGGCGCCTGTATCGGAGCCGGCGTGGGGGTATGGGGGCTGGAAGTGGCTCGCGGTAAGGAAATGGAAAAGTCCGTTCGCTACGGCTTGGGAGCCGGACTGGGTGAATTATTCGGCATCACAAGCAAACTCATCCTTGGTTTTGTCATCTGGCTCACCGTCACTATCGCCGCCTTCTGGCCCTGAGCATAATCCCTCGGATTCATTCTGATATCAGGAGGTCAGACCGTAAGGTTCGATCAGTTTCTTGTGCGCTTTAAAGTGAAACTGGCATTGGTCCGGCGGTGTGCCGAGAATATCGACTTTAGACAAATCGCCCTGGCCTAAACCGGCTTCGGCCATGCTCGTCAGGTACATAATCTGGGCCGGATCGAATCCCATCAGCTTGGTCGCCAACGTATCCATCGCTAAGGGATCGAGACTGGCCAGCGCCATTCGCGTATCGACGGGCGTGCCGCCGGTCGGGCCGTTACCTTCCATCGCCTCGAAGCCGTCAATGACACCCAGGTCGGGGTAAATTTCCTGGGCCAGATGGAACATATTGTAGTTGAGAAGCGACTTGCGCGAGAAGGTGTATTCCGTGTGCATCAGCCACTTGTCATTCGTTTTATAATCGTTCAACGGCGCACCGACCAATACGTTCTTGAGCGACAAGGTCGTTACGACGCGGTCATGCGTTTTCATCTGGGCGGCCGAGATAATATAAACATCGGGATCGAGAAACGTCGAGATAATCCGAATCGGCGTCGGGCGATGCCCCGGCCCGAAGACGTACCGGTATTGCCACGGCTGCTTATTGAGGTCCACCAGCTTGACGTTGTATTCCTTTTCGAGCGGCAGATAGCCGTAGTTCTCATACCCGTGAAACGTGCCTTGCCGTGAAATCGTGGACTCGCCGATGGTAATTTGCTTTTTATGGTGGGGCTTGAGGAAATCCAAAATGCCTCGGACCGCATCGGCATGCGTCGCGGCGAGTTGCCGGGTCGTAATGACGAAGTTCGGCTTGATGAGTATCCTTTTCTCCCCGATGGATTCTATCACGTCATCTTCGATTTTCTTTAGCGCCTGATAAACGATGTCCCGCCGGTCATTGCCCTTGACCAGGCAGACCTTCGCTGATCCCAATCCAGTGCTGAACAATCCATTCTTCTTAACCCATCGGCTGCCCGGCGCAGCCTGGCTCATAACCGGCCCCAACCATTTTCCATTGAGTCCAAGCCCCAAAACCCCTAATCCTAAACCTTTTAGTACATCACGTCTATTCATTTTCCATTCCTTTAAATAGTTTCGCTGACTTAGATACATACTTTATGTCGCTATTGCATATCACGGATACGAACCTCGATACCACTTGAGTCCTTCAAAAGCTCAACAAGCTTATTGGGATCGGTTTGCCCGTAGTGGTAGGGGTAGAGAATCCCTGGCTTGAAGGCTTTGGCCGCGTCGGCGACCATTTCCGGCGTCATCGTATAGGGCAGATTCATCGGTAAAAAGGCCACATCGATTTTTTTAAGACGCTTCATCTCTGGCGTATTCTCCGTATCGCCAGCTACAT
Source organism: Sedimentisphaerales bacterium (assembly GCA_016934255.1). Lineage (GTDB taxonomy): Bacteria > Planctomycetota > Phycisphaerae > Sedimentisphaerales > Anaerobacaceae > JAFGTG01. The sequence goes on along the minus strand of JAFGTG010000357.1, from coordinate 1,915 downwards.
AGACCCTCTTGTCACCAAAGGTGATGATATAGCCATTCCCTACTCCTTTGGGGTGATAGGGAGAGGAGCCGCTTCGCATGTGGACGATATTATACGCCGGCATGGCTTCGATTTTCAGGCCCTGGACGGTTTTTACGTCGCCGTTCCGCATCACGATCCCGTCATCGACTCTTTGCGCACAGACCTCGGTCAAGACCAAATCGGTCCCATTTTTTCGGAGCATTTTGATCACTTTCGGATCGAGATGGTCGCCGTGCTCGTGCGTGATGAGAATCAGGTCGGCCTTGGGCATGTTGGTGTAATCGGCTTCCCGGCTTACGGGATCAACATGAATGATCTTGCCGTTGAAGGAAAACAGCAAGGTGCCGTGACCGATGAAGGTGATGGTCAGATCGCCCGCGCTGGTTTTGATTGTATCCTGCTCCGCCGTTAGGCGTCCTGTGGAGAATTTCGATTCCGGCCCGGCTTGCCTCCGCCCAACGCCACTGACTCGCATCCGGACAGAATAGAATGATTTACGCGCTGTGATGAAAAGCGTCTTTCCGTCTTTGCCGCCGAAGGTGACGTTGGACGGATGCTCGGGGATTTGAATCTCCTCGATTTTCTGTCCATTCTTGTTATAGACGAGTACGGCTCCGGACGTCAGATAAATATTGCCCTCGTTGTCGATGGTCATACCGTCCGAGCCTTCCGAGGCGAAAAGTGTCTTATTCGATAGTGTCCCGTTATCGTTGATGGTGTAAACATACGTCTTACGATCACCGGGATCGGTAACGTAAAGTGTTTTGCCGTCGGGCGTGCCGATCAGACCGTTCGGCCGGACCATATCATCGATGACGCGAATGAGCTTCTTACGGTCCGCCGACAAATAATAAACATGCTCTCCATCCATCACCATCCCGTCTCTGTTACCATAGCGGGGATCAGTGAAATAGACGCCACCTTTCGGATCGATCCAAAGATCGTTGAGGCTGTTGAATTGTTTGCCCTGATATTGCTCGGCCAGGACGGTCACATTGCCTTTCGGATCGATTGAAACCAATCGTCGACCACCGCCTTCGCACGCCAAAAGGTGGCCCTCGTCGTCGAAGTATAAACCATTAGCCCCGTTGGAATTCTCAAGAAATGTCGAAAGCCTGCCCCCAAGGGGTTTGCCGTCCAGTGACCATTTATGGATGCGATTGTTGGGGATATCCGTAAAGAAAACATCCCCCCTGGCGTCCGCCGCCGGGCCTTCAGTGAACTGAAATCCCCCGGCCAGCTTTTCCACCTTCGCCCCTTCAGCAATGACAGAGGCTTCGGCTACATCATAACCTACTAAAACTACGAGAGATAATAATATCGTCAAACTGTAATATGTCCTTTTCATGGGAAACTCCTTTCACTTGTCGAAACGGTATTCTAATTCAAAACTAAACCTGTGTGAGTATTATAACCACTTCGATCTCATTTTGCATCTCCAGCTTCGTGGATTTTCGCCTCCAGCTCATCCAGCCCAAAGCCTTCCGCTCGGACAATATGATCTTCATCCGTCAGAATCAACCACGGTAATGACTTAACGCCCCAGTTGAAACGCTCTTTCTCTTCCCCACCCATAATCATTCCCACCGGAAAAAGGATATTATGTTTCTTGACCCATGTATCGAGATCGTTTTTCTCCACGGTAGAGGCCTGGGTGGCAACAAGGGTAACACCTTGTCGTTTCAGTCTTTCTGCTTGTTTGGCCAATTGGTCTATGCAATTCCGCGAGGGCCGTTGGTTTAAATCGAAAAAGTAAACAAGAAGAGATGTATCCGGAACGTGTTCGAGAGGTATGCCGATACAATAAAATTCCGGCAGCGGTTTGCCGAGCAGGGGAGGAGCAAAATCCAACGGTAGCTCCTCATATGGAGCCGGCGCAGGCAATGCCTCTATC
>JAFGTG010000356.1 GCA_016934255.1 Sedimentisphaerales bacterium | reverse complement strand
GTACGCTGTACTGGAAGTTCAGCTATACCATACACTTGGAGATTTACCATTACCGAAAACAACCCACAAATTCTGTTGAGGAATCGTATTTTTCAATTTCCCTGAAAAAGAGCGTCCGGCTTATTGTTGAGCAGAATGGCGGGGCTGGATTTGCATATTTCTGTCATACTCCATTGTAAAACTATACTTTACGATCGTGACATTGGTTTCACCCGAATTCGGCGCCAGGTTCAAGTCCCAACGCAAAATGCCTTTCTTCCGGGCGGTGCGCAGATATTCGCTGTCCTGGCATAACGACGGTTCCGTTTGGCCAAGCTCTATTTTGATGGAGGAATTCTCCGTGTACGGCAGACGATCCAGCAATTGCAGTTCGACCGGTGTGTTTTTATAGTTGCTCAGGGCGATGCGATAATCATAGGTATCGATCTGATTGCCGCCCTGGATATGGGTTTTCTTGTTTTCAAGCTCGCGAACGACCCGCACTTGAGAATCGATGCCGAAGCCGGCCGTGAACGTCTCGCCGATGGTCACCTGTGGTAATTGGCTTTTGCCGACGAATTCGCCGTTGCGGAAAATGCTGGCAGGGCCGGGCAACAGAAGGGTGTCGCTTCCGTTCAGCAAATCCGCCTGCAGATAAACGTAGTCCGTTAATAACGGCGTGGCGACGAGTGTAAAATCGGCTTTTGTGGTGATGGACGCGATGCTGACGAGTTGCTGGTCGCTTCGACTGGGTAATGTGAGTTGGCCGGGTAGCTCGTAGGTAACGCTGACACCTTCCGTGCGGGAAATCTCGGCGAACTTTTCTTGAAATTCTTGCGCTTCGCGCTGGCTGACGTTGAAGAAGAGTGTCTGATTCTGGATCGCTAATTCATTTAGCTCCGTGTTGGCTGCGATGCCCTGTTTGATATAGTCTTTTCGGGATTTTTGGAATTGTCGTATCTGGTCTGATTGCAGCATGGGTGGTTGGAGGGCCTGCTGTATTTGCGCCCGGTTGGATAATCCCACAAGCATCGGTTCAAGAATCGGCGCGGCCGCCACCATGGTCGGTTCGGCGGTGGATAACCAAAGCGCGACGTTGTCCCAATCTTCACCGCTGGTCTGATTGACGATCGCATTATATTCGATGAGCACGTTTGACTTTTGTGGATTGGCCCGTAAATTATATTGTTGTTGCCAGTTGGCGCCGTTGACGAGATAGCTCAGTTCGATGGTACCTTTTTTGCTATCGGCGCTGTTGATAAACAGGATCGCCTCGCGCTCGGTTCGTGATTGACCGGCTACCAGTTCGTTACGTTTGCGTTCGAGCAAATCCAGCTCTTTTTGCGATTCGGACATCTCATCTTCAAGCTCCAGCTTGCGCTCGAGATATTCTGTGCCCTTTTGTTCAATGAGCTCCGTTAGATTTTGCACAGGCTCATAGACCAAAACACCCTTATTGAGATCAGTTCTTTCGGCGGTGACAGTGAAATCTTTTAGATTCTCGTACATTTTCCATTGCTGGGCGTTGAGATCGAGTTGCTCTTTGGCGTATTTCAGTTTGTTCTGGACGGCCTCAATTTGTGTATCAAGCTGTTTAACTTCCTCGCGCGTGTCCTCCCTGACCGCTTTTTCCCGATATCTGACACTGAGCACCTTCGCACTATCTGAGGTTTGGGCGTAGATGCTTTCAGAGACAATCATGGCCGGCAGATTTTGTACGATCAGCTCGGATGTGCCCGCCGGCAAATGAATGCCGATTGTCCGGGTTACAAGGGCCTGGCCGCGATACACTGTTACTTTTGAGATCGTGCCGGTCGTCGTCGTATCAGCGAATGAGACCGAGATCAGAATGCCGGTCAGCGCGACGACGAGTAAGATGGTTTGTCTGTGATTTCTCATTTTGTGCTCCTTTCTGAAAAATAGTTCAATTGTTATTACTGAATCAACTGTAGTGTTTCTTACCGGCGCCAGAAATAGTGCCACTGATACTCCAGTTCCACATTCTCTCCGGACTTGAGTTCGCATTTCCAGGTGACGCGGCCGACAGCGTTGAAATGGTACCACCAGTAGGGCCAGTTGTACCAATTCCACCAGAAGGGCAGACTGTTGGGATCCATCCATCCGCTCTCATGCCGGCCCAGATGCTCGATTAAACCTTCGTGGCTGGCACTGTCGATGTGTCCCAAAACGGACCGGCGGATTTCCAAATGGACTGTATCGGAGCGACGGTTCGACAAATGGATCATCCCACTCAGGTTGCTCCTGGCGTAAGAACAGTTATCCCACTTGGCGGCATCGGGGATACGCTCGGTTTCCTTGTCGAGCTTATCGACGGTGATATCCACGGCGGCTGTTAGCTCAAGATCGCTCGATGCCCCGACGGCGGTATAGGTCATCATACCCTGCGCGATAATGTGGCCCTGACGGAGGATGAGTGCCGGGGCTGTCGTTAAAGGATATTTCGCATTATTGACAAGACGTATTTTGTGCATGACCTTCGGAGCATAGTAAAGCTGCGCCAGCCAGATTTGCTGCTCGCTGTTAAGATTATGCCGGACCTCCGGCGGGGGACCGAAGGGAAGATCGAGCACAAAAACGTCCTGGTAACTTAACGTGTATTCGGCTACAGGTACGACCATCCGCTGACCTTTTTTCAGGGTGATATGTTCGAGCGTGAAGACGTACAAGTCCTCATTCTTGTCGGAGCCGGCCGCGTCGGGACCAAGGTCGATCACATTGCTTTCTCTCGGAGCCTCCACCTGATGGGTGGGTATTGAGGCCTGTTGTGTCATAATCATGTTGGAAAAGGCATAAGCTGTCTGGTTGTCTCTGCGGAAGTGCGAAGAGAGCTGGGCGACCGTCTCCTGGAGTGAAATGGGATCGGGCGTATCCTCGAACGCAAATTTCGGTACCCCAATCACAAGATGGGCATTAACGTTTTCGAGATCGGCCAATTCGTTGATAATCGTCGCCTGAAGCTTGACTGTAGCGTTACCTTTGCCGTCGATATCAACTCGGTAGTTGGGAATCCAGCGCACGCCTCGTTGGACATAAACCATCCCGACGTTTGCGGTCTGTTCGGACTTGCGCCCTCCCCAACCAAGTTTGAGTCTCATTCTATTTCGGAATTCCTCGTCGGCTAATTGCAGCTTAGGCTCATCAAGAAACGTGACTTGTTGGATTTGGTTAATCGGAACTACTTTGACGCCCCCTTCAAACTTTAATAGAACGATACTGCCTCGCTCTGATAACTGATCCATGTTTCCTGAAGGATCGATACGACGGAGTTCTTCGGAGTTTCGTGTTGGAACCCCAAGAATCGTCGTCTCGTATGGGCTGAGTCCGGCTTCCATAATGCGGACTTTGGCTCCTATGTTACTTTCTAACAATTCGGGAATCGTCAACGCGGTTCTATTCATAGGGACAACGCATTTTTCGGAGAGAACACTTTCCAGTTCGGCTTTGGCGTCGGCTGAATACGCCCAGAACGTTCCCATAATGGGCTTGGGCAGGTAGTCAATCACGACATTTCCATCCGTGTCGGTTGGCATTTCACCCTCGTGAAGGACAAAGGCATGGCCGTCTTTAAAGACGGTAATTTCTTTGACGGGCATGCTTGTCGGGGCGTCTTGTGAAGCGCCGGCCACCCTGTTTGCTTGCATAAGTGATGTCAAAGATATTCCGAGAACAATTAACCTGATTCGTCGTTGCTGATTTTCGCTTGCGTATCGCATTGTGCTTCCTCCTTTTGAAAAAGTCGATAAAATGAATTCTCTAACTAAGTAAATAATACGGTACAACTCGCTTTAGGCTGCGTAAAATGGATGTAAAATCGCGGCAGAGTCTTTTTTACAGGAGATTTACAAAACTCCGGCGTCGATCTAACCTATAATATAAATAGAGACTTGGGCAAAAATTGATTATTGAATATTGACTATGGACTATTTGCACATGTGCAATTCGACGATACGAGAAGAGCTTTAATAATGAATCGTCAGGAATGGCTATGGAACAAAAAGCATCAATATTAGTTATTGAGGATGAAGAGAAGATTCGATTGGCTTTGGTTGACTTTCTGGATTTTCACGGTTTCCAGATCACTGAGGCAGTCGATGGGCTTCAAGCCGAGCAAGCCGTTGCTGACGGGCAGTTCGACCTGATCCTGCTCGATTTGATGTTGCCGAAGATCAGCGGCGAGCAGCTCTGCTCTAAATGGCGTCAGGAAGGCTTGCAAACGCCGATTATTATGTTGACCGCCAAGGGGCAGGAACATGAAAGAATCGGCGGATTGAACCTCGGGGCCGATGATTATGTGACGAAACCGTTTTCGCTTGAGGAGCTTTTGGCGCGGATCAATGCCGTGTTGCGTCGAACTGATCCGGCGCGGGCCGTCGGGCAATCGTTCACATTTGCGGATTTGGACGTTGACGTTCCGGCTTTAAAAGTCCGTCGCGAAGGTGAGGAGATAGAGGTCAGCAAACGTGAAGCGGCCATCATACAATACTTCGCCGCCAATCCGAACCGGGTCATCGACAGGGAAGAGCTATACAAGGAAGTTTGGAACGAAACGATGACTGAACTGGGAACGCGGACTGTGGATATGCACATCGCCAAGCTCCGGAGTAAGATCGAACGGGACGCGGCCGATCCGCAAATCATCAAAACCGTCCGCGGCGCCGGTTATAAATATGAAGCATAGATAGAAAATGTATAAGCGACTGATCATATTGTCGGTGATTATTTTTACGGCCATGTGCGGATTAATCGGGCTGGGATACCACTCCATCCGGATACGTGCTCAGGGAATGGAAGGAGCACGTCTGGGAGAATTTGCGGCGGTGGCCGAGCAAATTCGGCAAGATGTTACGCGCAAGCTCGACGAGTTCATGCAGACCGAGCAGAATCGCCCTTATACGGATTATCAATATTATTACGTACCGGAGAATATCGCGCCCGGCCAGCAACAACAGCAGATGCCCGTGTTGCGTTCGCCGCTGGCCGGTCGGCTGGAAAACGGTCTGGCCTATGGGAATTTTCAGATTGAGCCGGACGGTAGTATTATCACTCCGAATGACTTCCTCGAACAAAATCAGAGACAAGATGCGATTGTTGCTAAGAATGAACTATTCGAGGATGTTCTATCGAATAGGAAAAACATAGGAGATAATTTGCTCCCCGCGCTGGATGGAACGACAGCCAGTTCATTTAAGCTTAATATGCGCAATGAAAATCGCGTCGCGACACCAACCCGACCGAGAACGTATGGGCGGGCGGGATCGAGTCGGGCGACGAAGAGTAAGTTGCCTCAAGGTCAGCAGGGAAAAGACTATCTCATCGAGAGTTTGCAAAACCGGGGCCAAAAGGCCCAGGTGCTCGAGCGGCAGCGGGCGATTGTCGAGTTAAACGTATCTAATTCGGCGATTCAAACACAACAAATGTTAAAGGAAGAGACTGCGCAAGAGAGATTTCAAAGGAGTGCTCCTACGTCTCCTCCCTCTATTTCTCCAGTGGTCGTCGGGCAAGCGGAGGATTTTTATGACAGTCTGCAAACGCCATCGCAGGAAAGTCAATCTGAGACCGTCCAGGTCCGAATTGAGCCGTTTGTACCGGTCGTCGTTCCGGCCGATCCGAACGTGAAGTCCGTTTTTGGCGGGCAGGTGTTCCTGCTCAGGCATGTGCAAATCGAAGATCGGCATTTTATCCAGGGATTTCGACTCAATGAGAAAAAGCTCATCGAGGAGATTCAAGAATCTGCCTCACGGTTCATGCGGGAGGGCATGAATTTCAATCTGTTACAAAACGGTACAGATCAGGAGGATCATGACGTGGCTTATGCCGCGATATTGAGTTTCGGATTCGGCGATTTAGTGCTGAATCTGAACGAAGTCGATCCCAACTGGATCGGCAAGCGGATAAGCACTCTGCGAACCTGGTACTTTAGTATCGTGTCGGTCGTACTCCTCGCTGTAACACTGGGTTTGGTGAGTCTATGGCGTAATGCTCGGGCGCAGCTCAAATTGGCGCAGAAGAAGGATGATTTCATCTCGGCG
>JAFGTG010000355.1 GCA_016934255.1 Sedimentisphaerales bacterium | reverse complement strand
GTCAACGCCGGCGGCGAACCGAAACGGATTTGTAACCTCTTGACCCAAACCGGTCTGAAAATAGCCAACGAAAAGGGATGTGGCATTAATGCATTGGGTATTGCCGCTCAAAACGTCTCACGCTTGGCGGGCATGGTTGAAGCGGATACAATCAGCGCCGGCTCAGCGGCCACGATCTTTGAGGCGATGGTTGAGTCAAATAAAGAACCGGAGATTTTGGCGGAAGAATTGAACCTTTTGCAGAAAAGCGACGCCGGCGAGTTGGAAGCCATTGTTGAAGCCGTGCTTGCAGATAACCCGAATGCCGTCGAAGATGTCACCGGCGGCGGCAAGAAAAGTAAAAAAGCCAAAGGTTTTCTTCTTGGGCAAGTCATGCAAAAAACAAAAGGCCAGGCCAATCCCAAAGTGGTTTCGGACATTCTTACCAAGAAACTCGGCTAACGTTAGACAAATGTCAAAAGGGGCAAAAAATGAAAATAGAAAAAAGCAGCACTATCCAAAAAAGTCCCGTCGAGATGGAGGGAGCCAAGGATGTGGAGATCCGGTGGCTCATCTCCAAAGAGGACGGCGCGGAAAATTTCGCTTTGAGGATGTTCGAGATACGGCCCGGCGGGCATACACCGTTACATACCCACCCGCAGGAACACGAAGTATTTATTCTGGAAGGGCAGGGGACATTTGTCTATGAAGGCCAGGAACACGACTTCGAAGCAGAACATACCATTTTTGTCCCTCCCAACAAAGAGCATCGATTCATGAATACAGGCGATTCGCTTTTGAGAATGCTCTGTATCATTCCTATTTAATCTCTTTCGAGAGCATGCCGGACACGATATCGGAGAATTCCACATGAATCTATATAGTGGACCGATAATACTTCTATGCCTACAGCTTAGGCGATAGCCATTTGCTTGCACAAAAAGAGGCATCACGATACGGATAATCAGGATTATCCTTCGTGCTTTTTGAAGCCATTTCGTCGATATATTTAGTGATAAAAGGATGTCTTTGGACAGACGTTTGGATTTGGGTGGGTCATGATGGCTCTTTTGAATTTAAATAAATAGAAAAAGGGGGGTCTCGACCATATCACATAATTGTAGCAACTTGGTGGCGCATCCTTAGATTGTGTTATCGGTCGATCCCCTTTTTTCTATCTCTTTCAACATGAACTTGGTCAAGAAGGAGCCTAAAAACCACTTTGGGACGACTTATCATTGAGAATTTAGGAAGTCCTACTCGCCGAGGGTAAGTAAAGAAGGAGAACAGAAACAGTCGATAGCAGTTGTCGCACAACTTTGAGATTTGCACGCTTTGTTCATGACGTTATAACATGCAATTCGGCAGGGGGGCTGTTCTCCTTTCTTTACGCATCGTCTTATCCACGTTTTCTTTCAATTCTGAAACTATCACAGGAATTAATCACGAGGAAAAACCGATCCGAGCGGGATTGACATCGCAGGATGAACGGATTATCCTATTTGATCAGTGAGCCTCAAATCCGATCCGGAGTGCTTAATGGAAGGAGCTGTCTGTGAGGCATTTGAAAGAGTATTTCATCGCCGTCGTATTGACGGGTACATGGATAAGCCTGGCCGGCTGTGAGGAGACCGTTAAAACTGATCCGAAATCTGTAAATCAAACGCTGGAGAGTCGTCCAGGTGAAGAATCCACTCTCACCGGAGAAAAAACTGGCGTCGAGCCAAACTCTCAAAATGAAAAAACGATTACCGTCGTGAAATCCGATTCCTCCTCCGGGCGCGTTGCTGACAATAACCTTTGCTTTGCTTGTCATGTGAATTTAAAAAAAGAGACACTCACAATAGTCCACGCTCAAGCCAATATCGGTTGTATCCAGTGTCATGGCGCCTCGGAGGCCCACCGCCTGGATGAAGATACGATCACGCCACCGGATGTCATGTTTCCTGTGGACAAGGTCAAGTCGTTTTGCTTGAGCTGTCACCCTGAGGACTCGATGAATATCCCGGCCCACCAAGCCGTTGCATCCGAGATAAATCCTTCGACCAAGTCCTGCACGGATTGTCACGGCGAGCATCGTTTGAAATATCGCACCCGAAAATGGGACAAGACCACAAGAAATCTCATCAAGGACCAAAGGGTACGGAGGTTATCCGATGAGTTTGAATGAAAGGTGATCTTTTATCATTCATATTCGCCAAAAGGGGGATGAACCGCCTTTGAGGATTTTCTATGAATCGACGTGATTTTTTAAATCGTTGCGTTTCAACAATGGAAGGCTTGACTCTGTCGGGTAGTCTATTGACAACAACAGGTGGCGTTCTGTTTAATCAAACTGCTGACGCCCGATCCGGACACAAGCTTCCCAACATCGTTTTTATCTTTATCGACGACATGGGTTGGCGTGACGTTGGTTTTATGGGCAGCCGCTATTACGAAACACCTCATATCGATAAGCTCGCCGGTCAGGGGATGATTTTTACAAACGCCTATTCCAACGCACCCAACTGCGCCCCGGCCCGCGCTTGTCTGATGTCGGGCCAGTACGGTCCCCGGCACGGCGTCTATACCGTCAGCAACTCAGACCGAGGACCGTCGAAACACAGGAAGCTGATACCGATAGAAAATACAACCGACCTCCGCTCGGATATTGTGACGATTGCTGAAGCCCTCAAGCCTGCCGGCTACATTAGCGCCAGCATGGGTAAGTGGCATCTCGGTACCGATCCCGAACTCGGTCCCACGGGTCAAGGCTTCGACATCAATGTCGGTGGTTTTAGTGCCGGCCAACCGCCCAAAGGATATTTTGTGCCCTACGGCAATCCGGAGCTTCCCGACGGCCCGCCCGGCGAGTACCTCACGGATCGACTTACGGACGAGGCATTGAAGTTCATTGAGGCCAATAAGAACAAACCGTTCTTTCTTTATCTGCCGCATTACGCCGTTCATACCCCTTTGCAAGCCAAGGCGGAACTCGTTGAAAAGTATAAGAAAAAACGAGGCTCCGGCGACCAGAACAATCCAACATACGCAGCGATGATAGAAAGCACGGACCAGGGCGTTGGACGCATCATGGACAAACTCGACGAGTTAAACCTGACGGACAATACCGTTGTTTTCTTCTTCTCCGATAACGGCGGCGTTCGTACAATTACATCGAATGCACCACTTCGGGGTGGAAAAGGGATGCTCTACGAGGGGGGAATTCGCGAGCCAATGTGCGTTCGCTGGCCCGGCGTCGTTAAAGCCGGTACATGTTGTGAGACGCCGATCATCGGAGTTGACTATTTCCCAACTCTTCTCGAAATCGCCCGTGTACGCAAACCCAAAGGAAAATTGCTGGACGGTGAGAGTATCCTTCCATTACTCAAAGGTGGAAACAGCCTAAACCGCGAGGCCCTTTTCTGGCACTTTCCCGCTTATCTCCAGGGACGAGCCGAAGGGGCGCGCGATCCGTATTTCAGAACGCGTCCCGCCGGGGCGATACGAGCGGGTGATTGGAAGCTTATCGAATACTTCGAGGATGGTGCCCTGGAGCTATATAATCTCAAAGACGACATCGGAGAAAAGAAGAACCTCGCCAATGTGATGCCGGACAAAACCAAAGAACTGCACCAATTGATGCTCGCTTGGCGTAAAGCCACAAATGCGCAGGTCCCCACGAAGCCGAATCCCGAATACCAGCTATAACGGATGAATCTACTTTTTTTTCCGGCTTGAAATTTTGTTTTCCGTTCCAGCGATGAGTCGTTTGACGTTCTCTCGATGGCGAATGATCACCATCAGCGGGATTACACAGGCGGCAATCGGCAGAGGCCAAAGCTCGACAAATTCCCAGCCAGGTACGATAAGGATGCTAACAATCAGAACGAGTGGAAAAGCAATCGAAGCCGTAATCGATGCTAAAGAAACATAGCGTCCAGTTAAAACAATGACCAACCATAATATAATGGCAAACAATGCACAGATCGTGAAGTACGGCCATAGCCCCAGAGCCACACCAAAACTGGTGGAAACGCCTTTGCCTCCCTTGAACTTAAGATAGATCGGGAAGATGTGCCCTAAAATCGCCGCACACCCTACAGCTAACCAAAGCCAAAGCATCAGAGCTTTTCCACCCTGCGACGATACAGTTAGAGGCAGCGTGGCGAGCATCGGGACCGTCCCCTTAAGTACATCGAGAGCAAAGCACACATAAGCCCATTTCCGTCCCAGAGCACGAGCCACATTCGTGGCGCCGATGTTGCCGGAACCAATAGAACGCAAATCTTTGCCATGTGCTTTGGCGATGAGCACTCCAAAGGGGATAGAACCGAGTAGATAAGATCCTACGATAGCAAGAGCGAAAATGCCGTACGTCATTTCTCACCCTTTCTGTTGAATATCGATTCGTAAACATCCATGAGTTGCCGGGCGACCCGGCTAACGGAAACGTTTTCCTTAAGATTATCCTCCGCAATCGCATGAGATGCCTTTTGGATATTGTCCGGTTCTGTGAACCATCCTATCGCCTCGGCCAGCGCTTCGATATTTTCGGGTCTGTCAATTACCCGGCCGTGCCGTTGATCCACGAACAAATCAGATGCCCCATTGAATTTCGTCGTGATGACCGGCTTGCCTGCTCCCAAGGCTTCGAGGATGAACCGGCTGGAGGGATCGTAGAAAGTGGGCAAAACGGCAACATCCGCTATCGACAGAATACTCTGAATGTGGCTGAAATGGCCCAGGAATATCACTCTTGGGCTGGTCGTGGACGTATTGACCCTTTTCGCAAATCGGCGATATTTGCGTGTCTTATCACTGCCGACGATAACGAGGCAACATGTTTGTTTTGTTTTCCGACGCGCAATGAGGGACATCGCTTTGAGTAAAACACCTAAACCCTTCAATCTGAAATTATGAGCGACGAACAAAAAAAGAATAGGATGATCCGACTCGCGAAGCCGCACTTTAGTGAGTATTTGCGTTCGGAGCCGGTCGGCACGGTCTTTATCAACGCGCCGCTCCGTTTTGACTCCATTGGGTATGACGATGATACGCTTATCGTCAGTGCCGTAGTGTTTTTTAAATTGCTCGGCGACATATTCTGAAAGGGCGACAATCATCGGCCCATCGGTTCGTCGGGACAACTGACGCTCCGCCTGTAAGAGGGCGGAGCGACGAAAATTCGTCCAGGCGGTGATTTCCTTGTAGGATTTGATTAACGGATTCTGGAAGCTGGCAATATGGCGTTGAATCGTCTCGGCATACGTGCCTCCCCGTGGCTGGTAAACGTCGGCGAACTCAAAAGGTAAAACGCTGTGAACGATGTCGTAGTTATTTTTCGCTAAATGCTCTTGAAGGGCCTCTGCGAACACCGAGAATTTAACGCGAAGGCCCGGTTTGTCCTGGCATAGAATGGTAACGTTCTTTGTATTCGGTTGTCCCGTTGCGGCGAGGACGTTCACTTTCAAGCCCAGTCCGGACAAGGCCGCCGCCAATTCGAAAACGGACCGCTCGGCGCCTCCAAGGGAGATATTGGCCCGTTCGATGATGATGGCGACTTTCTTTATCATTACAGACACTATACCGTGATTAGCTCAACTTGTAAAAGGAACGCTCCGACCATGTCGAATATCATGCCGGGCCATTTGATCCGCTTTTTGAGCCACTCGGCGAATAATCGCTTTATCCTCAGGAGTCAGTCTGCGTCGGTTCATATAGCCGATATAAAAACGTAATCGGTCCGTTTTCGAGAAATATCGACCGGGGGCCGAATAATAGATTTGGGCAAGGTCTTTCACTCGGTAGCGCTGACCTAAAAGCATGGGCTTGAACGCCCTCGCTAAATCAATCAGAAAAAAATGACCGGCATCATCGTAAAATATATGAGAGAAGTAAAGATCTCGATGACGATAATCCGTCTCGTGGAATTTTTTAATAAAACTTGCCGACCTCGCAATAAAATCTCTTCGCAGCCTCAACTTGTCTTTTGTTGCTTTCCCGTCAAAACACTCGGGTAATTCACGCTCGATGGAATCTGCATCCGGAATTTTCTCCGTGATTAGAAGGCTTTTTTTCTCAAACAGGCGACTCCAACACTCGCCATAGGAAATGACCTTCGGTACACCGATACCTGTTGCCGATAATTCTTGTATGGCTGTGAATTCGATAACAGCACAGCTTTTTCTACTTCGTGCCGACAACCAGTTTTTAAGCTGGCTGAGAATCGGCGGCGAATCGTAACGTTTCAAAAAGACGGTAGTAGGTTGGGGTGAATCTGATAATTCAACGTCAAATTGTAATCGACTGCGAAATCGGGCAAGGTTTTTCTTCGTCAGATTCTCCGCCGCCTGGAAAGAAAAGACGGAATCGATGGATGTCAATCCGAGACGACTCAATGCCGACTGATATTCGGGATCGACGAGAAATGATTCTGAAATTTCTGCAAAATGCTGCCGGGCTAAAATCGTTGCTTGCTTACGGTTGCCTTCAATCAGTTCTTTAGCCGCATTGCATACCATCTCGACAGTAATAGCTTGCATACATAGATGCCGGTTTTGATTACATGTGGGACTGGCGCAAGGGGCGCAGGGAACGTTGCCGACGATTTGAATTTCGTTTTTGTATTTGGTGTCGGTCCAAGCCGGATCGTTCGGTCCAAAGAGGGTCACCACCTTTCGTCCTGTCGCGATGGCGATATGGCGAGGTCCCGTATCGTTGGTAATGACTAAATCCGCAATAGAGAAAAGAGCTTTGAGTTCTCCCAACGTAACAGGTCGATCGGCAAGGTTAATAAGATTGTGGCCGCTTAAATCGCAGATTTCTTTTGCGATTTGTTTTTCTGTAGCTTCGGGGGCGACGGATATAATCATCGTAGCATTATAGTTTTTGATGAGCCAATCGGCTGTTCGTGCGAACCGGTTATTGGGCCAACATTTACTGGGGCCGAACGCTCCGCCGGGAACGAGGATAACAATCGGTCCCGTGGCATTGAAGATCTCCGGTAATTTTTGTTTTAAACGTTCGTCATCGCTCGGATCGACAGTCAGTTCCAGGGCTTTGTTAGATGTGTCGGCACCGAGCCGGGAGGCGATGGCAAGATAATAGTCCACCATGCAGCGCGGCTTAAAATTGCCGTTAGGTAATCTCGGCGGGGATAGTTTGTCGGTGAGTAAAAAGCCGCGACCTTCACGGGCGTAGCCGATACGAGATGGAATTCCCGCCAGGAAAACCGTCAGCGCCGAAGCGAAAGTGTTCTTAAAAAGAATCACACAAGCAAACGTGTATTTTCTGAGTTTTCCGGCGAGGGTCAGAAAATTTTCGTCTTTTTGTTCCAGCCATTCGTCGTTGAAAGCGTTCGGAGAGAGAACTTCGCGCACAACCGGAGAAGTATAAAACCATATTTTGCACGTTGGATATCGTTGACGAATCGCTCGCAACGCCGGCGTGCAGAGAATGGCATCCCCCATCGGCGAAGGCAACCAGACTAAAATGTTCGCATCCCGTATCTCGCCCGCCGAACGCCTTTCGTCGTGTTTGGGATCATTCTCGTTTTGGGAGTCTTGCTTCACACGTTGCTCTAAGCTTATTTTTTACCCTGCATGAGGTAGAATGTTAGCGCCATAAGCTGAAAGACGATCGCAAAACCGAGCGCCATGAAAACGGAATTATCTGATCGGGCCGGACTCATGAGAAACCATAGCGTGATGAGCAGGCAAAACAATACTAACACCTGCACCATGCCAGCCATGAGTCTCATGACGGAAAATTCGCTGAACATATCGTCTCGTTGCATGCTCTTAAGCTGTATCAGGATGCTGCTCAGCAATTCTTCCGTTTTATCCGTGGAAGTTTGCGGTTCCTCGACCTCCAGCTCATGCGGTTGCGGTTGTTCCTCGGCTTGCGGGATTGGCTCGTCAATCGGCGGTTCCGGCTCGCTTGGTTTCGATATAACAGGCTCTAACGTATTTCGATCGACACTGGTTGAACGCAGGTGCTTCTTGATAATATTTACCGCTTCTTTCATGTTGATGGCCTTATAGTCAGGTTTGATGTCATCGAATGACAGGGACGCACTATGGGATTTATGAGGAGTCGGCGTATCGATCAAAATCGTTTTACATCCGGCCTGCCGGCCCGCCTCTATATCCTGGCGAGTGTCGCCAATACACCAGGATTGATCCAGATCGAGATCCATTTCCGCCGCGGCTTTCTTCAACATGCCCGGCGCGGGTTTCCTATCGTCGCTTTCCTTGCTGAATTCCGGAACAACGCCCTCCGGATGGTAAGGACAGTAGTAAATCCGATCCAGGGAGGCGCTATGTTCGGCTAACAGTTCCTCCATGCGAGCATGGATCTCATCGAGTTTTTTTTCCGTAACAATACCGCGAGCCACCGCCGACTGATTCGTCACGACCACGAGCTTGTATTCGAGGGCCTTCAACTCGTTAAGGGCCTCCGCGACGCCATCCAACAACTTCACCTGATCCGGGTGATTGATGTAGCCTGGATCGTGAATCAGGGTATTGTCACGATCTAAAAATATCGCTTTTTTTGACATATTCTTGAAATCCGTTTCTTTTCTATTCGTTTATCAAATGTCGCTCCACCAGATCACAAATAATATGGTAGGCAAGCTGATGAATTTCCTGGCTTCGTGCCGTCGATTCGTTCTCGGCGCAAAAACAAATGTCTGCAATATTCTCCAACGGGCTATCGGCCCGGCCTGTGAAAGCGATGACACGGGTCCCTTTGTTTCTGGCGACCTGTGCGGCTGCGACGACATTGGCCGACGTACCGCTGGTCGAAAATGCCCATAAGATATCGTTCTTTCTCACCAGCGCCTCGGCCTGCCGGGCAAAAACTTTGTCATAAGCATAGTCATTAGCAATACATGTCAGAACGGATGTATCGGTCGAGAAGGCAACCGCGGGTAATGCCTTGCGCTCCCGGCGGAACCGACCCACGAATTCTCCGGCGATATGCTGGGCGTCCGCCGCCGAACCGCCGTTACCACATAAATAAATCGTTCCACCTTGTTGTAATGCTTCCGTGATTATTTCCGCAATAGACGCGATGGTCTCAAGGCCGTTTGATTCGAACTGTACCGTCATCCGCTTGTGCGTCTCGATGGCCTCGACGATATGTGCTTTTGTTTGGTCGTTCATAGAGAATGAGTTTCCGATTTCATTTTTTCAATCGTTAAGGTCGAGCTTCTCCCCTCGACGAGCGGAGCCAGAATCACTTTACCGCCGTATGATTCAACAAATTCGCGTCCGACAACGCCTTTGGTGGCCCAATCTTCGCCTTTAACCAAAACATCCGGTTTGACTTTTTTAATCAGGTTCATTGGGTCCGGCTCCTCAAATATCGTAACATAATCGATCATTTCCATGGCTGCCAAAAGAGCCGCTCGGTCATCCTGGTTATTAATCGGCCGGGTGGGGCCTTTGATCATCTTGACCGAACTGTCGCTGTTCATGCCCAGCACCACGACGTCGCCATGCCGACGGCAGAACCGGAGATATTCGAGATGCCCACGGTGCAGCACGTCGAAACACCCGTTTGTAAAGACGACGGTTCTGTTTTGCCTGCGATGTCGTTCGATCTCGTAAAGCAGAGAATCCAGAGAGCGGACTTTACCGGTCGCATCTCGGTTCAGATTGGCAATTTCGTCGGCGATTTCCTCGATCGTTACCGTGGCGGCACCGAATTTTCCGACCTCGATCCCTCCCGCAATATTGGATAATTTGACCGCTGTCTCATATTCACAGCCGGCGGCCAACGCCATGGCCAGCATAGCCAGGACCATATCGCCGGCGCCGGTGACGTCGTAAACGCTTCGCGGACGTGTGGGAACGAGTTTACTCACTTTTTCTGTTTTAACATACGCTCCTTCTCTATCGAGCGTAATGACTACCCCCTGAAGTTCCAACTTTCTCAACAGGCGATCTGCCGCTTTACCGGCCGTTTTCTCGTTGTTCACCTCAAAACCCACCATGGCGGAGGATTCCTGTCGGTTCGGGGTCAGGACGGTCGCTCCGGCATATTTTGAACAGTCGCTTGTTAGCGAGGGATCCACGATAATCATTTTGCCCGCTTGATCGGCCAGCCGGATCATCTGTCGGCAAAGGTCATCGCCGGGAAGCCCCTTGTTGTCGTCCTGTAAACAAACAATGTCGATGTACGGTAGTTTTTCTTCGTAAGCCATGAGTATGGCTTTGTTCGCTTCGTCGGAGATCGGCTCATCGGATTCCTGGTCCACCCGCATGAGTTGTTGGCGATGCAGATGTTGAGCCAGACCGATTAATCGTTGCTTGCTGATCGTGGGATGGTCGGGAACTTCGAGTAAACCGGTGATATCAACATCGTTCATGACGAGTTTTTCTTTCAGAATTTCGCCGTTCCGATCGTCTCCAATCAATCCCAAACAATGAACCTTTGCTCCCAATGTGGCGAGATTCACTGTGACGGAACCTGCTCCGCCGCAACGATACTCCGTTTCGGCAACCCTTAGGACCGGCACTGGCGCTTCCGGGCTGATTTTCATCGCATCGCCATAAATGTAAACGTCGAGGATAAAATTCCCGACGACCATAACCTCAGGCGAGCCAAGATGCATCACGGTTTTTAAAAAGTTCTCATACATCACGGCATCCGTGCAAAAAACAACCAAATAAACGCCCATCAATCTGGACGTTTTATGATTTTACCCTGCAATGTATCTTCGATCAAGGATGTTAATTGGTCCTTCCCGGTCAGAAACTGTAGTTCGATGGCCAGATACGCAAGTGAGAGATTTTTATCAGCAGGAATCAGATGGGATATTTTCGTCCAATCCTTCTGGGTTGTCAGGATCAGGTCCGCACCAAGATGTTCGGCTTGGTTATAAATACCGGACAAACTTTCATATGTATAGCGATAGTGGTCGTTGTAGGTTTTCGATCCGATCAATTCACACCCCAGACTTCGAAGCGTA
Source organism: Sedimentisphaerales bacterium (assembly GCA_016934255.1). Taxonomy (GTDB): domain Bacteria; phylum Planctomycetota; class Phycisphaerae; order Sedimentisphaerales; family Anaerobacaceae; genus JAFGTG01. Next base: position 3,795 of record JAFGTG010000355.1, on the reverse strand, counting down.
TCCCAAAACGCCTCCGGATTGCCGATCCCACAAAAGCCAAAAACTTTCTTCCCTTTCAATTGTTCAATGTTGTCATTCCTGCGCAGGCAGGAATCCATGCTCTCCCCCTTCTTCTGGATTCCCGCCTTCGTGGGAATGACAGGGCGATCCGGATAGTGAATACGGACGGGAGCATGAATAGATCGTGCAACGACGATATCCGGATGAATGATTCGCAATTTTGTTTCCAGATCATCCAGTTCAGATTCCGCAATCTGATCGCAACGGGTTATCACAATGGCTCCGGCCCGCTTAAGCGACGTCACAGGCTCCCGGAGTAGTCCGGCCGGAAGGATCTTACCGTAACCAAAAGGCTGTGTCGCATCAATCGTCACGATATCAAGATCGCGGGCTAATCTGCGATGTTGAAAACCGTCGTCCATAATCAATACTTTAGCCCCGAACTCATTGATCGCCCGGATTGCCCCTGCGACACGATCCGGATTGACGAGAACCGTGGCTCCCGGACAGTTCTCAGCTAAAATCGCGATTTCGTCACTGTATTTTTGGGTCTTGGGTCTTGGATCTTGGGTTGCCTTGTAGCCGCGTGTGAGTATCGTACATGGAGAATTTGAAATCTGAGATTTGAGATTTGAGATGATCTGTTCATACACCCAGACGACAAGCGGTGTCTTACCCGTCCCGCCGGTTGTTATATTCCCGATACATATCACTGTAGCGTCAACGTGATGCGCTTTCAACCAGCCTTTTGAATACAGGACATTCCGCAACCGGACAACAAACGAGTAGCCTTTCGACGCAATACCCAGCAGGAAACGCAATCCTCTCGCACCCAGGCCGGTGCTGTGACCTGAAATAAGTTTCCGGTAACATTGTTCGTAGTTCATTGTTTCTTCATAATAAACTGTGAACGGAAAATGATGAATCGCTCATTTTTCGATAATAGCATCGGTTACTTTACCATGATGCCGGAGCATCAGGACGCTGCTGAGAATCAGGGCTGTCAAATTCGATATCGGGATATCAGCTTAATTGGAAAGTTCTTTTAATAGGAACTCAGTCGCCTGCTCACAGGTCACTCCATTCCTGCCGCCGTTTGGCACTAAATGTGCTGCTGCGAGTGCGTCGAGAGCTTTCAAGATACTTTTCTGATGATCCCTGTAGCCGACGAAGCTCAGCAATTCACCGGTTGCTTTTACGACGGCTACGGGAGAAGCGAATTGACCTCTATTCTCTTTGATCATGCGAGTTCCCGTACCACCGCCGGCTTCAAACATGCCCTGGCTGAAGCTCACATTCGCCGAGCCGACACCACCGATTCCGCCTACATACATACCGGCTTCATCACCCGCCATATCTCCTACAATATTGTTACAAACCATCGAGGTGAGTTTAAACGTTTTGCCTGTCTTTTCGCCCTTCATGGCTTTGATCTTCTCGGGTTGAGTCACTGTATATGAGAAGTCGTCCGGCTTGACGCCGAGATAATCAATCTCAGGGAAATTCTCATCAATATAAGCCCTGGCCCAATTGAGACTGGCCGCATCAGGTCTGATGACATTGTCCTTGAAATTGAGAACAACGAAATCATTTTTGCTTTTCTTTGCGTGAAGGCAGGCCAAATGTGTCAATCTCTCAATGTCGATACGCGCTTGCGGCCAAAAGCATAATGCGTATTCATCCTGACCATTAAGCTCCATCATTCCTGCGGATTTAGCATCCTGATAAGGTGTTCCAAAGTTGCAACGAAAAATTGTAAAATCTATTCCCATTTCATCATTCTTAATGTGGCGCACACATGCAAAAAGATCCATATATTGCCTCATCCATACGTTGGCACTTGGCACATTGGGATATTTCGAGCTGTCGGGTGTCTCAAGCGGCATCTTAAGAATGACATCACACTGGTCGATGACTTCAATGGACGTTGGAGGGGCGACCACATCGAGTGCAATTCTTTTGTCGATGGTTAGATCCGGAATCTCAACCACGATGATATCGCCTTGGGCGATTTCATCGGAGAGCAGGTTTTCCAAAATTGTTCTGGCGGCTTTGGCGACGATCGGGCCAATTCCGTCCCCCGTGGCAAAACCGATTTTCAGAGGACGTTTTTCCCCCAGATCGACAGGTACAAATTTCCCTCTTGATTCAATCGCTTTTATAACGCGAGCCTTCTCTTTTTCTAATAGTCCGGCCAATGCTTCGAACGGATTGTAGCTCCCCTCGAAGGTATTCGAAAATTCAGTCATTGAGATTATCCTATTCGGTGTTTATTATATTTTTATGCTCATGAGACATCTGAAATAGTGAATTTTAGGCGGCCACATTAATCCTTCTAAGAGGGATTGTCAAGTACCGTGCGTGTTTATTTGATTTTTTACATTCAGCTATTCAGGAGGTGAACAGCACACCCAAAAAGTATATAATTAAAGAGGAATTTTACGAAATGCCATAAGGATAAATGGATTTATTCATGAAAACAGCTATATTTACATTGACGATCGGCGATCCGTCCGGTTTCATTCCCTGCATGCTCAGCGTTAGAAATTATGCCCGGCGACACCATATTCGCTATTTTATCTCCACTCGGCTTGATATTCGCTTTTATGCAGCGTGTTTCGAGAAATTCCAGGGTTTCAAGCTCTTTAATATGGGATTTGACCGTGTCCTATTTTTAGACCGGGACGTCATCGTAACGCCGGATGCGCCGAATATTTTCGACCATTATCCCGATATGGACTCATTGTATGCTTTCGACGAAAATTTTCCGTTCGAACATATGAACAGAGATCATATCGTTTCCGCCGTCAAAAACGGCATTGACTGGCCGAAAAATAACCACGGCAAATACCGATATTTTAACGCCGGCATCTTTATCGTCGGCAAAAGCGTAAAGGATTTAATCGATGGATATCGGAACAGGCAATTGTACTCGATTCCTGAGATGCGGATATTTCACGAGCAGACGTGTCTGAATTACTTCGCCGCTCAAAAACAAATAAAGTTCGGAAACCTGGATTGCCGGTGGAACAGGATGGACCTGATGCAACCCGATCCTCAGGGAGAACGATACAACGCTCAATTCATTCACTACGCGGGTTCGATGGCGTTCGTCCCCAATGAAGAAAAGATTCAAACGATACATAACGATTTTGTACATCTTTACGGCGAAGATCTCTTAGCCCGGGAAGGTTCCGTCGAGGCTTTTCAGTTATGGAGCCGGGAACATGATCCTTTCATTTCTGATCCATCGATCCTTACCCAATCGACGAAGACATGCTCCATCGTCTTTCCCGGGGCTGAGGATCCCTTCGCGGTGAACCAGTACTTGCGGCGTTTGCCCGCCGAGCAGTTGCCGCCTGATTATGAATTATTGTTGTTCGACGATAGCTTACCTGAAACGACAGATGAATATATGGATTCCTTTCAGGCACACACGAAGAATATCTCCGTCATCTTCGATCTGGATTTTGACCAGTTTTGTACTGAAATCGCAAGGCAGGCAGAGGGGGAATATGTCCTTTTCGTCAACAGACCCATTGACAATGCCCAGGTTTTTCAGGCCGTCGATCAGCTTCAACAAACGTCAAACAACGCGGCCATGGACGAAGAACGAAATTTCATCATTGTCAGAAGACAGCCTTTAATCGACGCCGGAGGATTTACCCGTTTGTAAAATATATTTTGGGAACATTGATAATGTGCGTCTTTAATGGAGTCTCAAAATGAAGTTATATCTCGTCCAACATGCCAAAGCGGTTTCAAAAGACATCGATCCGGATCGCCCACTCACCG
>JAFGTG010000354.1 GCA_016934255.1 Sedimentisphaerales bacterium | reverse complement strand
CAACGATCTGTTCCCCAAAGACTGGCAGTCCTTCTTCATCGGTCGGGATACCGAGTATCTCAAAGCGCCGTCCGATGCCGCGAAGGTCAGTCTCTTTGCGGACTGGGCAAATCTCGACATTATCTACACGCCCCGGTTCGACCACGATCGTTTCATTCGCGGCGAGCGTATCTCCTACTGGAACGCGAATTTTCAGAGGCTGGCCGGGCAGGACGCCGTCGTGCACACCGACAAGCCGAACGATTGGTTCAGAGATTCCGAAATCGCCGCCCGGCTGTACAAGAACATCGACAATGTCGAGCTGGCCCTCTACGGCTATCACGGCTACTGGAAAAGTCCCGCCGGGCAGAACCTTACGACGACCCAGGCGATCTTTCCCGACCTGAACGTTTACGGCGCCAGCGTCCGCGGGGCCCTGGGTAAGGGAATCGCCAATGCGGAGATCGGGTATTATGAATCCGCCGACGATCTGAGCGGCAAAAATCCTCTCATTAATAATTCAGAGATGCGGTATCTGGTCGGATATACACAGGACATCGGCAAAGACTTCACCATGGGTTTGCAATACTACGTTGAGCAGATGCTGGATTTCAGCGCATACCAGAGATACCGTCCCGCCGGTCCCGCTCGCGACCGAGACCGGCATCTGGTGACATTGCGATTGACAAAACTCCTGATGAATCAGAATTTGCGATGCTCGCTGTTCACCTATTTTTCGCCGTCGGATAAAGATGTCTATGTGCGGCCGAACATCAATTACAAGGCCAGCGACAACGTGGCGGTGGAAGTGGGCGGCAATATCTTCTTCGGCGACTATCCGAACACGTTTTTCGGACAGTTCCAGGACAATACCAATGTGTACGCCGGGTTGCGCTACAGCTTCTAAGCGTCTTCCTTCTCCGGCGTGCTTTCCGCTTCCGCTTCTGATTCGTCTTTCTCGGGAACGACCACGACGTTCACCGTCGCGATGACTTCGGGAGAGAATCTGAGCTTCACGGGATGCGTTCCAATCTCTTTAATATGTTCGGTTAATTGAACGATCTCGTCTTTCACCTCGAATCCCTGCGAGCGCAGGTTGGCTGCGATTTGACGGGCGGACACCGACCCGAACAAATGCCCCTGCTCGTTGGCCTTGGCCGCGACCACGGCTTCGGCGCCTTCAACCGCCTCGGCGGCCGCCTGGAGCCGTCGGCCCTCCAGCCTGCGCTGCTCGGCGCGTTTGGCTTTTTCCTCCGCTATCGCCCGAATGGCGGCGTCGGTCGCCGGCTTGGCCAGACGCTGTGGCAATAAGTAATTCCGTGCATACCCCTCGTTCACCTCGACGACGTCTCCGAGCCAGCCGAGCTTATCAATATCTTCACAAAGTAAAACCTTCATATGTTCATCCTCGTTTTAAGCCGTGAACGGCAGCAACGCCATATACCGGGCGCGTTTGATCGCCTTTTTTGCTTTTCTCTGACAGCTCGCACAGTTGCCGCTGCGCTTCCGCGAGTAGATTTTTCCACGATTGGTCAGAAGCTTCTGTAACGTCGGGATATCTTTGTAATCGATATACTTGATGCCGCGCCGGCAGAAACGGCATTGCGTCTGCTCGCGGGGCCCGACAAAACCCGGTTTTCTTCTATTGTTCGGTTTCTTTTTTAACATTCTTTACCTCTACAGATTATAAACAATCATGACTTTAGAATGGGATATCATCGTCGCTGGGTGGGGGCGGCATTGAAGCGTCCGAGCCGCCATAGCTTTGCTCGGCCCGACCGGCGCCCCCGCCGGCACCGCCCCCGCCACCGCCGATAAACTCAAAATTCTCAACGGTGACTCTCAGTTTACTACGTTTCGAGCCGTCCTGGGCCTCCCAGCTATCGAACGTCAGGCGGCCTTCGATAAACAAAGGATTGCCTTTTTTGCAGTACTTATTGACCACCTCCGCCCGACGACCGAACATTCGGCAATCCACGAAGCAGGTTTCATCCCGCTGACTACCGTCCTGGCCCGTCCAACGGCGATTGATCGCCATCCCGAAATCGACCACCGCCGTCTGGTTGGGCGTGTACGACAACTGGGGATCGCGCGTCAGATTACCCATCAGCAAGACTTTATTGAAATTAGCCATAGATCAGCTCTTCTTTCCGTATTAATCATTCATCGCCGTTTTAGGCTCCGATTCTTCGTCCTCATCGGTCAAATCGTCGTCTTCATCGGCTTCGGCGTCATCCGTATCCTCTTCCACGTCTTCATCGTCGGCAGATTCTTCGTCTTCCTGGTCGTCCCTCGATTCCTCCTCGTCTTCTTCAGACGCCTCCACAGAAGAACCGGAATTAGTCTCTTCCTTTTCGGCTTTCGCCGCGGGCGTTTCCTTTTCCATATCCTCCGTCGTCATATGCTCGGCGTTGAGAATCAGAACCCGAAGAATGTGGTCCGAAAGTTGAACGGCTTTTTCGATACCCGAGATCTTTTGGCCGTCCGCTCTGAAATAAACCAGGATATAGGTTCCCCGGCCGACGTGTTGAATCTCGTAAGCCAGCCGTCGGTCATCCCATTTCCGGATCGAGACAATGTCCGCCTCAGCTCTTTCGAGGATTTTCTTGATCGCCGCATTAATGCCGTCCCAATCGGATCCCGCCTTGGCGGAATCGACGAGGAACATCCCTTCATACATTTGTTTCTTCGTTACAGTTTCCAAGCTCGTTACCTCCCGCATATCGGCACACCTCTGTTTGGCTCAGCGCCACAGAGGGTACGCACTACGGTTAATCATTCAAACGATTATATTGATTCATAGCTTTCTCGATTCCATATTCGATCCAGCACAACACTGCATCCCGCGCCCTTTCGATCGCCGCGTCCAACAGGGGCTGTTCGGCCTGGCCCGGCTTGCCCAAAACAAAATCAACGGCATCCCATTCCTGGCTTCGCCCGATACCGACCCGGCACCGGGCAAACGCATTCGTACCGAGTTTCTCTATGATATCCGCCAGACCATTATGCCCTCCGGCCGAGCCTTTCGCCCGGATACGGATACGACCCGACTCCAAATCCATGTCGTCGGTGACGACAAGCATATCGGCGACGTGGATCTTGTAGAAACCCGCCGCCGTCGCCACGGCCTGACCGCTGCGGTTCATGAACTGCCACGGTTTCAACACTATTAACTTTTTATCAGCAAATTCGCCCAACCCGAAACGGGCGCCGAATTTTCTCTTTTTGACCTCGATCCCCAAGGCCTCTGCCAGCGAATCCATCACCCGAAAGCCGATGTTATGCCGCGTATCGGCGTAGTCGCCGCCCGGATTTCCCAGCCCGGCGACCAGTTTCATATCGCTCATCGTTTATCGTTGCCCAGAACAATCCGTTTTTAAGATTCCGGTGTTTTTTCGCCTTCCTCTTCTTCTTTGACCTCACCAATCCGTTCAGGCGCCGTCGGCATTTCTTCTTCCATTTCTTCGGTGGTTTTCGCCGCGGCCACCAAATGGCACGTCACCATGAGCGTCTCCGGCGGACTAACCAGCTTGACCCCGCTCGGAAGCTCAATATCGCCGGCGTGAAGAGCCCCACCCACATGGACGTCTTTTACAGAGATGATAATGGTTTCCGGAATGTCGGTCGCCCTGCATTCAATCTCCAGGTGGTCGGCATGTTCCTCAACGATACCGCCTTCATGCGTACCGGCCGCGGTACCTTTGAGCTCGACGGGAACCGTTACCTTCACCGATTCGGAGACATCCACGCGCATCAGATCGGCGTGAATGATATCCCTTCCCAGATAATCGTACTGCAACTCTTTGATGATCATCTTCTCTTTTTTCTGACCGACCTGAATATCCATCAATCGGTGCCCGTGGTGCAATCCTTCCACGAAATCATGCGCGTCCAACGAGATTGCGACCGGTTCCTGCTTGTGTCCATAGATGATCGCGGGTATCCGACCTTTCTCACGTACCTTTCGGACGGCCTTGGAGCCGGTGTGTTCTCGAAGTTCCGCTTTTAAAAGCAACGTTTTTGCCATCTTGTGTTTCCTGATCAAATATTCTTAAATAAACTGCTTACCGATTCATTTCTGTGAATTCGCTTTATCGCTTCACCCAGCATGGAAGCCACACTGAGCACTTTAAGCCCTTTGATCTGTTTGGAATGTTCATTCAACGGTATCGTATCGGTGACCACAATCTGATCGATCGGCGTCTTGGCCAGCCGGTCAAGGGCCTGTGCCGCAAAAACCCCGTGGGTCGCGCCGACATATAATTTCTCGGCGCCGGCTTCCTTAAGCAGCGTCGCGGCGCTGCACACGGTCCCGGCCGTGGCGATCATATCGTCGCACATAAGAACGTTTTTGCCCTTTACATCTCCGATGACCTTCTGCGCTTCCACCTTGCTGCCGCTGATGCGCTTCTTGTGAACAATCGCCAGGTCTCCGCCGAGGTGCGAGGCGTACCGGGAGGCAATTTTGATATTGCCGACGTCCGGCGAAACGACGGTCAGATTGCTTATCTTCTTGTCCCAGAAATATTTATTGAGAACCAACTCGCCCGTTAAATGATCGACCGGTATGTCGAAAAATCCCTGAAGCTGATGCGCATGCAAGTCGATCGCCAGAACGCGATCGGCTCCGGCGGTGGTTATGAGATTCGCGACCAGTTTTGCCGTAATAGGGACTCGTCCCTCATCTTTTCTGTCCTGGCGAGCATAGCCGAAGTAGGGGATGACCGCTGTGATGCGGCGTGCACTGGCCCTTCGCAAGCAATCCAGAAAAATAAGAAGCTCGACCAAATGCTCATTGACGGGTTCGCAGGTGGATTGCACGACAAAGCAATCCCTTCCGCGGACATCGTCTTCCACCCGGATAACCTTCTCCCCATCCGGAAACGTCCCGATCTCGGCGCCGCCGAGGGGAATACCGAGATATTTACACACATCCCCGGCTAACGTGGGATTGCTGCTGCCGGTAAATATTTTGAGACTGTCATTGAACAACATTGACTTATGACTTCCTACTTAATTCATTGACATTTTCTTGTGAAATGACCATCCCGGCGCCGACGTTCAAGCCTTCTTCAAGATCGAGCGGCGCGATCAGCACCGCCCCGGATCCGATATAGCAGTTATCACCGATCGTCATTCTGTTGACTTTTTCACCGTCGAAGTTCGCCGTGATCGATCCGGCGCCGACGTTTACGTTCCGGCCCACGGTCGCATCGCCGAGATAGCTGTGATGCCGGGCCCGAACGCCATCGGCTAAGATGGAGTTTTTGACTTCTGTAAAAACGCCCAGCACAATGTCATCCTCCAAAACCGTGCCGTGCCTTAAGTAAGCAAAGGGACCGATCCGACAATCCCGCCCGATTTTGACTTCTCCGTGAATATAGGTAAACGGTTCGATGACCGTGTCCTGTCCGATGTCCGCCCTCGCGTCGATCCAGGTATTATCCGGATCGACGATCGTCACGCCGTCTTCCATCAATCGCCGCTGAATCCTCCGCTGCATAATCTTACTGGCGGCGCTAAGCTGGGCCCGGCTGTTGACGCCGATGGCTTCATCCGGTGAGACCGCTGTGATCGCTTCGACCTTATGACCCGTTGCGATAATACCGGAAACCGCGTCGGTGAGATAATATTCTTTCTTGACGTTGTTCGGTTTGATTGTTTCCAGGGCGTTAAAGAGAATTTTGCTATTGAAAAGATAATTGCTCGGATTGATTTCCCTGATGGTTTTTTGATAGCGATCGCAGT
>JAFGTG010000353.1 GCA_016934255.1 Sedimentisphaerales bacterium | reverse complement strand
CGCTTTTTTCAAATAGCAATTTCACAACACGCTCTCCAACGATTCGGCTAACATGCCGATTTCCTGTTTGGTTCGTTTCTCGGTGACACAAATCAAAATAGAATTTTCCATACCTTCGTAGTACCGGCTCAAGGGAAAGCCCGCGGCGAAACCTTTCTCGATCAGCTTGGCAATCACGTCCGCCGCCTCCCAGGGCAAGTCCAGCACGAATTCATTGAAAAACCATTGCCTTCGATAATGCGGCTCGACGCCGGGTATGGCCGTCAGTCGTTCGTAGGCGTAGTTCGCCTTGTTCATGCAAAGCTCTGCCGTCTCTCTCAAGCCGTCCTTACCAAGCAGCGACAGATAGACCAGGGCCGTCAGCGCGCACAAGGCTTCGTTCGAGCAAATGTTCGAGGTCGCCTTGTCGCGGCGGATGTGCTGTTCGCGCGCCTGGAGGGTCAGGACGTAGGCTTTTCGACCGGCTTGATCAACCGTCTCACCCACGATCCGGCCGGGCATCTTTCGAACATACTCTTTACGCGAGGCCATGAAACCGAGGTACGGTCCGCCGAAGGACATGGGTATGCCTAAACTTTGTCCTTCGCCCGTGATGATGTCCGCGCCCATCGCCGCCGGTGTTTTCAGAATCCCTAATGAGATCGGATAGCACGAGACGATGAGCAACGCCCCTTTGTCATGAGCCGCATCGGCGATTTCGCTGAAATCGTCGATACATCCGAAAAAGTTGGGATTCTGCAGGATCACCGCGGCGGTTTTATCGTCGATTCTTTTCAATATTTCCTCGCGGTTGGCCAGGCCCTCTTCGCAACGGGTCGTTTCAAGATCGATCTTGAGATTCTTCGTATAAGAATCGATCATCACGCGATAAATCGGATTGACGCTATCATCGATGATAACTTTATTGCGATCGGTAATGCGCAGCGCCATCATCATCGCCTCGTACAGCGCGGTCCCACCATCGTAGAGCGAGGCGTTTGACACTTCCATTTCCGTCAGACGGCAAATCATCGACTGGTATTCGTAAATCGCCTGCAACGTTCCCTGGGAAAGCTCCGGCTGATAAGGTGTGTAAGCCGTATAGAACTCGCTGCGGGACGTGATGGCATGGACCGCGGCGGGAATGAAGTGATCGTAAAAACCCCCGCCCAAAAAACAGGTCAGATTCGTGGCGTTCTTCTTGGCCAATTCCATCAGCCGGTTTCGGACGCCCTGCTCGCTCAAACCCGTCGGCAAATTAAAATCCTTAGCCAAAAGCTCTTCGGGAATATCACCAAAGAGATCGCCCCTGGTCAGCCCGATTTCGGCCAGCATTTGTTCCTGTTGCTGTGGTGTATTCGATATAAAAGGCATCTTGATTCTCGATAAAAGGTGAGCCACCAAGACACAAAGGCACAAAGAAATAATATAAAAATCTTCGTGGCTTCGTGTCTTTGTGGCTAAAACAAAAAACGTTAAGAGGTACTATAATCCTTTCAGATATTCTTCGTACTGCTTCGAGTCCATCAAATCCTCGACGGATTTGGCGTCCGAAATTTTCATCTTACAAATCCAGCCCGCTTTGTAGCAATCCTGGTTGATCAGTTCCGGCTGCGATTCCAACTCGTCGTTAACCTCGACGACTTCACCGGCCACCGGCGAATAGACATCGCTGGCCGCTTTGGTGCTCTCGACGACGGCCAACTCTTCATGGCCGGAAAAGGCCCTCCCGATGGGGGGAAGCTCCACGAAGACAAGCTCGCCCAACATCTGCTGGGCGTAATCCGTGATTCCGACCGTTGCAACGCCCCCATCAACGCTTATCCATTCATGATCTTGTGTGTAATGCAATCCCTTTTTGACCATATCATTGCCTCCATTCAAAATTTGGCAAACCGACTAACCACTCGACCCGTCAGATCCGCTTCTAAACGTTCCCCTTTTTCGATTTGTTCTTTCTTGCCCTGCTGAATTTGACGCTGAGACCGCGCCAAATAATAAATCCCGATCTCACTATCCTCTTGCACCGATTCGGCGTCCACATAAACAAGCGCGATTTGTTTTTCACCTATCATTGCACAACTCAATACCCAACCGACGCATCGCCCTTGTTCATCCAGAACGCCGTCGTTTTGCCGAACCGGTCGGATTCCTTTTGTGCCCGGCAATTCGATCCGAGCGACCTTCATATTCTGTTTTTCAGATATCTGCTCTATGGCCTCTTTGCCGATAAAGAAGTCTTTATCCAGCTTGACGGCCCAGCCGTACCCGGCCTGGAACGGCGAAATGTTAAATTCACCCGCAAGCTCATGTCCGTACAACGGAAGACCGGCTTCGATGCGCAGGCTATCCCGAGCGCCTAAACCGCACGGCAACAATCCCAACGGGCGACCCGCATCGAGAATCGCCTCCCATAGCGACGAGGCTTCGTTCGGGGGGATAAACAACTCAAATCCGATCGTCGCTCCCGTATAACCGGTACGCGACAAAAGGCATGAGATATTATCAATATCAACCTCCATAAACCGAAACGGTCGTAATTCCGTCATCTGCAATCGTGCCTTCTTATCCTTAATCAAAGATGAAAGGATATCCAGCGACTTCGGACCTTGCAGAGCGACGTCCACTTTTCCGCCCGGGATGCGTAAATCCCGCACTGTCGGTTTGCCCGATATTCCCGTGTCGCGGGCATCCCTTCGGCTCCGCTCAGGACAGGCCTGCCCGCGATTCGAGGGCGGGACGCCCTCGACACGTTTCGGATCGATATTGATTTGGTCATTCAACAGCGAATCGATCCAATTGCCGATCTTGGCGCTGTTGGACGCATTGACAACGAGAATAAAATCTTCCGGGCCCTTGCGAGAAACGATCACGTCGTCCAGAACATTCCCGGAGACATCCAGAATATAGGAATATTGGGCGCGTCCGGCCTTGAGCGTCGAAACATTATTCGTTGTCAGCTCGTTTAGAAACGCCGACGCCCCTTTTCCGGAAATCCCCAGAACGCCCATATGCGTGCAATCGAACAGCCCCGCGGCTTCGCGCACGGCCGCGTGCTCTTCGGCGATGGACGAATACCACAGAGGCATCAGATACCCGGCGAACGGGACGATGTGCGATTTGTCGGTCAGTCGAATATGTTGGTCATATAAAGCCGTTTGTTCGGTCATTATCCAGTCCTTTGGAAAATAAGCCAAAATCCTTTTCGGCTATCATATCATATCCGAACTGAGTTGACTACTACCTTATAACATTTGAATGTGTGGATAGATTGAAAATGAGTGCGTCCTGTAGGTGCAACCCCATGTGGTTGCCCAGGGCAGGCACATGGCCTGCCCCTACTTAACGTTTTACAAAAAGACTGCCCGGCAATTGCTTAATCAAACCTTTCAAACGTAGTGATATTAAGGCGGCGTTGACGCTTCCCGGCGCCAGGTCGCTTTCGACGATGATTTGCTCGATGTGCACAGGTTCTTTGCCCAGGCAATCGAAAACCTTTTGTTCGTCGTTGCTTAGCTTCAATTGACTCATATCGAACAACGAGCTTTCCGCAGCCTCCAGGGCTCGTTCCGCCGCGGTGCTGACGTGCTCTTCCAATTGCTTGCCGATATGCCCGAGGGCGTCCATCACATCCTCTACGGATTCGATCAACCTCGCCCCTTCTTTAATTAATTGATGCGCTCCCCGGCTTAACGGCGAGTCGATTTTGCCCGGCACCGCCATGACCTCGCGATCGTAATCCAGCGCGGCCTTAGCCGTAATCAACGCCCCTGAACGCGGGGCGGCCTCGATCACGATGGTTCCGAGCGACAGTCCGGCGATGATTCGGTTCCGAGGCGGGAAATTCACCGACAACGGCTCGTAGCTTAGCGGTAATTCGCTCACACAGGCCCCGGATTCGGCAATCAGCTCGAAGAGTCTCTTATTTTCCGGCGGGAAAACGTTCGCCAGGCCGCACCCTTGTACGGCGATGGTCCGCCCCCCGGCCGATAACGCGCCCTGGTGGGCGGAGGTATCGATGCCGCGCGCCAAGCCGGAGCAGATCGTAAAGCCAGCCGAAGCCAATAAGTGGGCAAATCGAGATGATTGCTCCTGGCCATACAGGCTGCACCCTCGCGAGCCGACGATAGAGACGGCCAGATTGTCCTCGCGGGTGATTGTTCCCTTGATATATAGAACGGGCGGCGGGTCGTAAATCCGTTTCAACATGGGGGGATAACGTTCATCATCGAAATGGATGATCCAGACGCCGAGTTTATGCGCCAGGTCCAATTCTTTGGCGGCGTCGAATTTATCGCGCGAGGCGGCGATCTTTTCCGCCGTCTTGAAACCGATCCCGTCGATCTTAGATAGCTCGCTAACCGAAGCGCCTAAAACGCGCTCAGCCGAGCCGAAACGCTTGATTAGCCGGGCGAAAAGGGCCGGGCCGACGCCGTCGGCACGAATCAGCTTGAGCCACTGGCCGATATCCGCTGAATTCGGGGGCGTTTTTCCCATATCGGTATTAAATCACGAAGCCGGCCATGGCACAAAGAAAAACCCTGATTCTTGACATAAACCTTGACAAAAATCACCGGAGGTGGTACGTATAATCGGACAGGATGCGTGGGTTTCCGGCTTTCTGACAATTGATACTATAGCTTTTCCTGGGAATTGCCGATAAGACTCAAAACACTATTACATCTCAGAAGGAGGTTCCTTATGTCCGAAAAAGTTAACTGGCTAATGTATCTGGTATTCATATTGTCTCTGGCGCTGCCGGCCTTCGCGGCCGACGTCGATCCGAGTCTCGTTGCCTGGTGGAAGCTCGACGACGGGACCGGCGACGTAGTGATGGATTCCAGCGGCAACAACAACTTCGCGACGCTTCTCGGCGACCCGGCGTGGAGCACGGCCCCCGACCACAGAGGGATTCTGCTCTTTGACGGGACCGACGACCACGCGTATATCGATGGCACCCCCTTCGAGCTTCCGTTGTATTCCGTTACATTATGGTTCCGCATCGACGGCGGCTCCGGCACGCGAGACATTCTCTCGGCGAAAGGACCCACCGGCGTCAACGGCATCCTGTTCGAGATCCAGGGAGACGGCACGCTGCGCTATCTGCACCGCTTTCCGTTCGCCAGCGGAGGCGGCAATAATATCTACTCGACCGACAGCTATGCCGACGAAACGTGGCATCACGCGGCGGCGACAAAAACCGCCAGCGAAATGAGGTTATACGTCGATGGAATTCAGGTCGGAACCCAGCCGGACGAATCGCAATTCGAGGGGCCGCTCGGAGAAATCTGGTGGGGCACGCTCGATCAAAGAATGCAGCGCATGTTACCCGGCGCCCTGGACGACGTTCGCATCTATAACCGGACGCTGGACGACCAGGACGTTCTAAGCGTAATGGAAGGCGAAGGGGAACCGCTGGCTTACGCGCCCATCCCGGCCGACGGCGCGGTTCTCGAGCAAACCTGGGCCAATTTGCAGTGGAGTCCCGGCGACTTCGCCGTCTCACATAACCTCTATTTCGGCACTAATTTCGACGACGTCAACGACGGCGCAGAAAGCGCATTTGCCGGCAATCTCACGACCGCGTTCCAGGTCGTCGGCTTCCCGGGCTTCCCGGCTCCCAATGGTCTCCAGTTCGGTACGACCTATTACTGGCGCGTCGATGAGGTGAACGACGCGCATCCCGACAGCCCGTGGAAGGGCGAGGTCTGGAGCTTCTCGGTTCCTCCCCAAAAGGCGTACGATCCCGAGCCGGCCGACGGCGCCAAGTTCCTGGAGTCGCCGTTGACCCTGAGCTGGAAGCCGGCATTCGGGTCCAAATTGCACTACGTCTATTTCGGCGACAACTTCGACGAGGTGAGCAACGCCACGGGCGCCGTGGCCCAAGCGGGGACGACGTACGATCCCGGCACGCTGGAACTGGGCAAGACCTACTACTGGCGGGTGGACGGATTCGACGGCGCCGTAACCTATACAGGCGACGTCTGGAGCTTCACGATGACGACCACCGGCGGCGGCCTCAAGGGTGAATACTACAACAATTCGAACCTTGCCGGCGAGCCGGTGCTGACCCGCGTCGATTCGGTCATTGACTTTAGCTGGGGTGCGGAATCGCCCGATCCGACCGTTCTCAATGCCGAGCATTTCTCGGTCCGCTGGCGAGGCGAGCTGGAGATTGCCTTCACCGAGCCTTATCGCTTCTACGCGGCGACCGAGGACGGCGTCAGATTGTGGATCGACGACGAGCTCGTGATCAATCGCTGGTACGTGTACCGACTGAACGAATACCGCTCGGACCTCATCGATTTGCAGGGCGGACAAAAGGTGTCCATCGAGATCTGGACGTACGACAACGATGACACGGGCGAAGAAAATACCGCCACGATTCAACTCATGTGGGAAAGCAAACATCAGCCCAAAGGAATTATCCCGTCGGCGGCGTTTTCTCTGCCGCTCCGGGCAGGCTCGCCCATTCCGGCCAACGAGGCGACCGACGTGAGCCAGACGCAAGAGCTCGATTGGTCGGTCGGCGAATACGCCGCCGAGCACGACGTCTATTTCGGTACGGACGCAACGACGGTCGCCGAGGCCGATACGAGCACCGCGGGCATCTACCAGGGCCGACAGACCGAGAACAGCTACTCGCCGGGTAAGCTCGATTGGAATACGACGTACTACTGGCGAATCGATGAAATCAACGACGTCAATCCCGACAGCCCGTGGAAAGGCCAGGTCTGGAGCTTCACGACCGCGGACTTCCTGATCGTGGACAACTTCGAGAGCTATACCGACAACGACGCGGACGGCGAAGCCAT
>JAFGTG010000030.1 GCA_016934255.1 Sedimentisphaerales bacterium | reverse complement strand
GTTACCTCAGAAGGACTTGTTCGGTTTTTTAAGCAAAAATCGCAAGAAGCAGGAACAGGCCCGGCAGATCGAAAAAGCGAAGGTGGAAGTGAAACAGGCTACTGAGCCAATCAAGGCGGCGGTCAAGCAATTGGCGAATCCGGAACTGGAAGAAGCTTTGAGCGAATTGGAGCAGGCGTCGAAAGATGTCAAACCTCAGGACATTAAACGTGAGGCTATCCGAAAATTAGGTGACCTGTCCGAAAAAGTCAAGAACATGGAATCCAATGTGCAGATGGATGCTGTGAAGATGTTGAAGCAAACGTTCAAACAGTTGCGAGGTTCGACTGATCTTTTGTCTCAAAAGCTGCGTTTGGCGCTGGCCAAGGGAAATTTCGCTCAGGCGTCCGAGTTGCTCAAGCAGATTCAAAAAGATATCGCGCAGGGCAAGCTTAACGAACAACAGCAAAAGGCTTTAGCCGGGCAGTTGCAGGACTTGGGCAAGCAGCTTCAGGAGTTGGCCGAGAAAAGTTCGGAATTTGAAAAGGAGTTGGAGAAGCTCGGATTGGATAAGAGTCTTGCCGGGCTGAACCAGGACCAGTTGAAAGAGGCCTTACAAAAGCAGGGTCTCAGTAATGAAATGATCGAGAAATTGATTAAGAAAGCCGCGGCTTCACAACTCGCAATGTCCCAATGCGCCGGTTTAGGCAGTGCGATGGCTGCGTTTGGCGGTGGGGGAGATGGCATGTTCCCGGATGGATTAGCTTCTATTACGGATCAACTGGATGGATTTGAATCACTCAGTCAGCAATTGATGCTTATGGAATTTAGCCTGGCTGAGATTAACAATGCCATCGCCGGTCTGGGAAACGGTATGCAGGGTTTGATGGGACAGGGACTTTATGATCTCGGTTCCGGCGGAGGATACGGAGACGGCATCGGGACGAGTCCCGGTGAAGGCTTTTTGACCGATCCACTGGCTCAAAGCGCCACGCAAAAGACTCGCGCTGCGAGTAAGGTGGGCAAAGGGCCGGTGATTGCCAGTTGGTATTTCCAGGGCGCGCAGGTGAAAGGTGAGGCCCAGCGAGATTTTACCGAGGTCGTACAAGCCGCGAGGGACAGCGCCGCCGAGGCAATTAGTGAAAACCAAATCCCACGTCGGTACGAAGAATCGATTAAGAACTATTTCGGCCGACTTGAACAATCCGAAACCAAATGATCTACAGGAATGAATGATATTTACGGTTTCTATTTTGGCCAGCCCTGGTGGCTATTAGGATTAATGTTATTAGCGCCGATTGTCTGGCTCGGATTGCGAAATCTCGCGGCGCTGGGGCCTGTAAGAAGGTGGCTCGCAATTATCCTGCGATCCTCGTTAGTGATTATTTTAATCGCCTTACTCGCCCGGTTGATCCTCACCAGAGAACAACGCAGTGTAACCGTCATCACGGTTCTCGATCGCAGTCAGTCGATTCCCACACAACTTCAACAAGCGAGTTTCGATTACCTTGATAAAGCCATAGAGAACAAGAATCCTCGCGACCAGTTGGCTGTGATCGATGTCGCCGAGGCGGCCAACATTTCCAAATTACCCACGCGGGACGGCACGATCCACCAGAGAAACACCACCCTGGACGGCGGGCAAAGCAAACTGGCCGACGGGCTCCAAATGGCCCTGGCGATTTCGCCGCCGGATACGGCGGTGAGAATCGTGCTGGTGAGTGAAGGCAACGAGACCGCCGGCGACCTGAAGGAAGCGGCTCGGACCGCCGCGGCTAACGGGATTCCCGTCGATGTCCTTCCGTTACGTTATCAGTACGATCACGAAGTCGTTTTCAAACGCTTGGCCGCCCCGGCCCGCGCGCGAAGCAACCAGACGATCTCGTTGCGTTTTATTCTGAGCAGCACATCGACCTCCCGCGGCAAATTACAGTTAAACCTTAATGATAAGCCGGTCGATCTTGATCCGACGTCGCCCCAGATCGCGGCGCCGATCGAGTTGAAACCCGGCACCAACGTGCAGACGATTTCATTGCCGGTCGGTACGCGTGGTCTTCATGAGTTCGAAGCGGTTTTTCTTCCCGACGGGCCGGGCCAGGACAGGATCGATCAGAACAATCGTGCCAGCGCCATCACGAACGTTGCTGGGCCAGGTCACGTCCTGGTTCTCGATACAGACGGCGCCAGTGCTCAAACGTTGATTACGGCTTTACGGAATTCCGAGATCAATGTGCAATACAGCGTTGCCTCGGATTTTCCGGACAATCTTGTCAAACTCATGGGGACCGACGCAGTCATCCTGGTTAATACCGATTGCAGTAAGTTCACGTTCCAGCAGCAGGAATTGTTATGTCGGTATGTCAACGATCTCGGCGGCGGTTTGATTATGGTCGGAGGACCGGAATCGTTCGGGGCCGGCGGCTGGATCGGCTCGCCCGTGGCCGACATCCTTCCCGTGGATCTCGATCCGCCTCAAAAGCAACAGATGCCCAAAGGAGCGCTCGTGTTGGTGATCGACCGAAGCGGCTCGATGACGGGTGAAAAAGTGGAAATTTGTAAGATTGCCGCGGCGGCCGCCGTGCGTTTGCTCAGTCGGCGCGATATGGTCGGAATCGTGCTCTTTCACGGCGTCAGTGACTGGCTGGTTCCGCTCGGACCGGCCGATGATAAAGACAACATCCTTCAAAGGATTCGCAATATCGGCGGTGGGGGAGGGACCGTCATGGGCCCGGCTATGATCATGGCACGTGACGCCCTACAAGGCGCCGATGCGGCCGTCAAGCATGTTATTCTACTTACGGACGGTCAAACGTCGGATCGTGATATTTGCGCCGGATTGGGACAGTCGATGGATGATAGCGAGATTACCGTCTCGACGGTCGCCGTCGGTCCGAGTGTAGATGCGGATTTGTTATTGGAAATCGCGCAGGCGACACAGGGCCGGTTCTACCGCGTCACCGACCCGATGAATATCCCGGAAATCTTCGTCAAAGAGGCCCAGGTCGTCCGGCGATCCATGATCGTCGAGCAAACATTCACACCGCAGATCGTTTCCGGATTCAGCGAGATTATCAAAGGGCTTTCGAGCCAACTGCCGGCGCTGGACGGTTATGTCCTGACCGGGCCGAAAGGGGGGCTAAACCAGATCGTTCTGTCGAGCGATCAGGCCGATCCGATCTTCGCCACCTGTCAGTCCGGTATGGGGCGTTGTGTCGCTTTCACCAGCTCGGTGGACAGCCGGTGGGGATCGAGCTGGTTGGGGTGGCGTGGCTTCGAGAGATTTTGGGAGCAAACCGTCCGATGGGTGGGCAAGCCGGCCGAGTCGTCGGATTGCGAAGTGTTCGCCGACGTCCAGGGTCGCCAGGTCACGATTAATGTCGAAGCGATAGACGCCGAGGGGAAATTCATGCAATTTGCGAGTATTGAAGGGCAGATTATCGCGCCGGATGTCACCTCTGAGACGCTCGAATTGATCCAGACGGGACCGGGACAATACCGCGGACAATTTCAGGCCGGAAGTTCCGGCAGTTACCTCGTGAATCTTCGTTACAAAAAACTCGCCGAACAGACGAGAACGCACTTTACCCATTCGACCGTCACGATTCCTTTCGCACCTGAATTTCGCGATCTGTCCGACAACGCGCCTTTGCTCGCTGAGATCAGCGAGATCAGCGGTGGGCGGATTCTACCTTCCGATCCCAACCAGGCCAATCTTTTCGATTATACGGGACTGGAATTTCCCCAAACCGAAATGCCACTGCTCCGGCCGCTCATGTTTTTCTTCCTGGCATTATTTCTCTTGGACGTGGCCGTGCGTCGCGTTGTTTTGGATTTTCGGGCAATGGCCCGGCGGATGGTTTCTATTATTCGCTTGGCCAAACCTCAACATAAAGCCGATCCTGTGCTCGAACGCCTTCGTCTTAGAAGGCAAAAGCTTCAGGAGCAGCTTTCGAGAGGCAAAGCCGCGGCTATCGCGGCTAAACGATACAAAGGGGCTGAGACTTTCGACGGCGATCTACCGGTGGCTAAGGTTACGGAGCAGACCGAGCCAATGTCTGTAACTCCATCGGAAAAGCAAACGCCTGAGAAAATAGCGGCGCACGAAGATAGCTCGCACATCCAGAGATTGCTCAAAGCCAAACGCAAAGCGGCGGGCTTGGAACAGGATGGAGAAGATTAGGAATAATCAATCATTGCTTAGGAGATTATACGAATGTCAAAAGATACAAACGAGGTTGAAGCACAATGTCGCGAATTTCGTGAGATGTTCGAGTCATTGCGCCGCGAAGTCGGAAAGGTCATTGTCGGGTACGAAGAAATCGTCGAGAACGTGCTGATTTGTTTATTTTGCGGGGGACACGTCCTTTTGGAGGGTGTACCGGGATTGGGTAAGACACTGTTGGTTCGCACATTGAGCGACGTGTTTGCGATCGAGTTCCGCCGAATACAATTTACGCCGGACCTGATGCCCGCCGACATTATCGGCACAAACATCGTCATGGAAGACGCTAAGACCGGAAAACGGCAATTCCAGTTCCAGTCCGGTCCCATCTTCGGGCAGATCATTCTGGCCGACGAGATCAACCGCGCCACGCCCAAGACCCAGTCGGCAATGCTTGAAGCGATGCAGGAACATTCGGTCACCAGCGGCGGGCAAGTCCGCAAGCTACCCGAACCATTTATCGTCTTAGCGACGCAAAATCCAATTGAGCAGGAAGGGACATACCCCTTGCCCGAAGCGCAATTGGACCGGTTCTTCTTCAAATTACTCGTGCCGTACAGCAATCGTCAGGAACTTCGAGCGATCGTCGATAGAACTACCGCCGGAGAAATACCGCGAGCTAAATCAGTCATCGGCTCCGAAGATATCATCAAGTTCCAGGACCTGGTCCGGCACGTCGTCATCGCCGAGCACGTTCAGGACTATGCCATTCGTCTGGTCCTGGCGACTCATCCGCAGGGTGAATTCGCGCCGGAGGTAACCAACCGTTTCGTCCGGTTCGGCTCTTCCCCACGCGGCGTTCAAGCCCTGGTTCTGGCTGGCAAGGTTCGCGCGATGCTCGATGAGCGGTACCACGTTGCTTTCGAGGACATCCGGGCCTCCATCTTGCCGGCGCTGCGTCACCGCCTTCTCCTCAATTTCGAAGGACAAGCCGAAGGTATCACCACCGACGAGATATTGGATCAGATATTAGACAACACGCCTACAACGCTGGAGCAGAAACTGAATGTCCCTTAATCGAAAACGACTGACGGATTTGCTGGATCCGGAGTTTATGAGCCGGCTCGACTCGCTCGATGTGCTCAGCCGGAAGATTCTTCAGGGCAAGCTCCAGGGCGAGCGTCGCTCCAAGCGTCGCGGTCAGAGCGTGGAGTTTGCTGACCATCGCCCGTACGTAGCCGGGGATGATCTGCGATTCGTGGATTGGAACATTTACGGACGCCTGGAACAATTGTTTCTCAAACTCTTCCTTGAAGAGCAGGACTTGACGGTACACATCGTCGTCGATGCCAGCGCATCAATGGGCATGGGAGAACCGTCGAAAGAACGGTTCATCAAGAAACTTACCGCGGCTTTGGGGTATGTCAGCCTGGTGAACAATAATCGTTTGGCGATCAGTTTATTCGGCGATGGAGTCACCAATCAGCTTGCCCATATGCGAGGCCGCAATTATTTACACCAGATGGCCGAGTTCCTTTTATTATCCGAATGTGACGGCGTCTCGAATTTCGAGAGCGCATGCCGGCAATTGGCGGCGGGGCGCATCGGTTCCGGCGTGATGATTGTCCTGAGTGATTTTTTGTTTAAGGAAGGGTACGACTCCAGCTTGCGTCAATTGCTTGGAAGGCATTACGATTTATACGTTATCCAGGTACTTTCCGCCCAGGAGCTTTCTCCCAAGCTAACAGGTGATTTGAAACTGATTGATATTGAAGACGCCGACGCGGCGGAGATCACCGTCAGCGCCGCTCTGATGAAGTATTATAAACGGAACCTGACGGCTTTCTGTAACGAACTCAAGGATTTTTGTACTCGTCGCGGGGCTGTTTATGTCCTGGCCAATTCCGCCGATTCGGTGGAAGCACTCGTCTTGAATTACCTGCGACGAATTCGATTGCTTCGGTAACAAGGGATAATCGATAGGGTGTGCATTGCACACCATGAATAACAATTGGAGCTTGAAGATATGGAATGGCTAACGCCTTTGACAGCACTTATTACCGCGGCGATAACCGTGCCGCTTTTACTGCTGCTCTATTTCCTCAAGCTTAAACGTCGCGAGCAGATCGTATCGAGCACGTTGCTTTGGAAGCGGGCCGTTCAGGACTTGCAGGTCAATGCACCTTTTCAGAGGCTCCGGCGGAACATTCTTCTACTCTTGCAATTGCTGATGCTTCTGGCGATGTTGTTCGCCTTGGCCGGACCGATTCTCTCGATGACGCCCGGGCCGGGTCGTCGGTATGTTATCCTGATCGACCGGTCCGCCAGCATGAATGCGACGGACGTGAAACCGAGTCGTCTCGAAGCAGCCAAGGCCAAAGCCAAAGTTTTCGTCGAATCGCTGCGCAGCAAATCTTTCTTCTCATTGAAGGATACCTCCGACCAAACGATGGTGATCGCTTTCGATAACCGCGCTAAGGTCTTGTGCTCGTTTACGTCGGATAAGCGGCAACTCGTCCGTGCGATTGAATCGATTGCACCGAGCGACGGTTTATCCTGTCTGGCCGAGGCGACGGTTGTGGCTCGCGCCTTCACTCAATCGTCCAGTGGCGAAAGTGATAATCCGAATGGCGAAGAGCCGGCCCGGCTTGTTCTGTTCAGCGATGGGGATATCCGGGACCTGGATCAGATCGCTGTTGGTTCCGATGAGTTAATTTTTCACTGCATCGGCCAATCGCAACGAAACGTGGCCGTCACGGCAATGCAAGCCCGGCGATCTTACGAAAAACCGGAAGAAATCAACGTCTTTGCCACTCTGACGAACTATGGTTCCGACGCCGCGAGTTGCGACGTGCAGCTTAGCATTAATAACGACGTTCACGCGGTCAAGTCCGTAACGATTCCGCCCTACAAAGTCGTCGATGATGCGAACACGACCAAGCCCGGCCAGATCGCCGTGGATTTCACGCTTACGCATACTGAGGCCGGTGTGCTCGAGGTCAGGCAACTTCCCGGATCGGGTGAATCCGCGACGTTTAATTGCCTGGGTTGTGATGACGCGGCCTGGTCTATTTTGTCCCCTCCCAAGAGACTTTCGATCCTTCTCGTAACCGGCGGCAATATGGTGCTCGAATCGGCGTTAAGAGCCTGTCCGTTGGCTCAGCTCGAACGGTTCAGCCCGGCGGAATTCGACGCGATGGATCACGCGACTTTGAGCGTCGAGCAGCCTTACGATGTGATTGTGCTCGACGGTCACGTACCTTCGAACCTGCCGAAGTGTCGTTATCTTGTTTTCGGTCGTCCGCCGGACGGCATCGACGTCACAGTTCCCGGCGAGCTCGAAAACCAGATTATTGTCGATTGGAGGACGAAGCATCCGGCGTTGCAGTATGTCAATCTGGCGAACTTGTTTGCTGCGAGGTGTCACCAGATGGTTTTACCCCGGGATGCGGACGTGCTTGCGGAATTCAATGAGACACCGGCACTATCCATCGTTCGCCGGCATGGCAGTATCTTTCTCTTGGCCGGATTCGATGTCCTACAAACCAACTGGCCTTTTGAGCCGGGTTTTGTCTTGTTCTGTTATAACGCGACCAGCTTCTTGGGTACGCAAATCGGGCGAGATCAGGAATTTAATCTCCAGGTTGGCGATCCTATTGTCGTCGAGGATGTTCCGCTGGAAACGCCGGTCCGAATCGATGGACCGGACATCGCCGGAACCGAAGTCACGCCCGGTTCATCCGGTTCTATCCGTTTTTCCGGTACGAGCAGGGCGGGTCCATACCGCGTGAGTGTCCCGGATCAGCCCGTTCGGCTTTTTGCCGTCAATCTGCTCGATCCGAAAGAAAGCAACGTAGCTCCCCAAAGTGAGATTGTCTTAGCATCTCAATCGGTACAAACGCAGGAGAGTACGTTAAGCCGGGCGAATCTTCCGTTGTGGCCATTTCTTGTGGGGCTAGTCCTGGCGCTTGTGTGTCTGGAATGGTTTGTTTATAATCGAAAGGTGCGAATTTAGCCTGTAAGGTTTTTTATAGGGCGAGGTTTAAAATGTTACGCGTTTTATCCATGTTATGTGTCGTGTCGATTCTATGCCTTTCCGCTTATGCCTCCGATGAGGATCCCTTCAGTGTCGATTTGGTGTGCGGCTGGCGGGGCTATTACCGTCCCATGGAATGGACGCCGGTAGAACTCCAGGTCAGCGGTAGCGCTGAGATGACTGAACCTTTCGCCGGCTCAATCACCGTCACGACCCAACAGGACGGCTTGAACACGATGAACATCACCCATGAATTCGTCCTGACTCCGGAAGTCCGTCTCAATCTGCCTCTCGTGACAAAGATGGCGTATGCTGTCAGTGGATGCGATGTCCGGATCACCAACGAACGCGGACGCACGCAATGGCAACAAGAATTCAACCTCTACGATCTGGCCTTTCGGCATCGTTACATGACGGCGGTGCGCGAAAATGATTTTTTGATCGGGCTCGTGGGGCGAACGGGATTCGGTTTACTCCGGCTGCCGAAACAATCGTTCTGCCAATCCGGCGACAAGCAGGGAAAGGTGTACGTCGGAGACAAAATCCCGCGTATGGTTCCTTGGGATTGGACGGGTTTCGTTCCCCTGGACATACTTATCCTTTACGATCCCGATTGGAGCCAGTTTAAGCCGGAACAGCTTACAGCCGTCACCGAATGGGTTTCAAATGGAGGTAAGTTGCTGCTCGTACTGGGAAACCATCCTTTGACCACTTCGAATCCCATCACATCGCTTTTGCCCTGTTCGCCGCGGGACCGAAAAGATATCACGTTATCGCCGGAGATTCTTGAAAAATGGGGATTTGAAGCCAGAACGTCAGAAAAGGTCACTGCCTGGTCTCTCGTTCCGAAATCCGGTGCGCGCTTTTTCGAAATCGAAACCGATGACGCCGATCAATGTCTATTTACGATCGGGTATGCCGGATTCGGACGTGTGGGCGTATTACCTTTTGATCCGTCTTTTATGTCGAGCGAGCAAGCCGTCAACAGCGCTCTGTTCTGGACATTTCGCATCGGAGCGATTTTAAAAGATGACGTTGCCGTACCGTATAACAATCGGTCTCGCAGGTCCTCGTCAATGGAAACGAGCCGAAGCATCGTCTTTGTTGAAGATGTGGATGATCTTTCCGATGATCGCAATCATCCGGGCCATTTTGAGGTCGGCCGGGTGCATACCGCCAACAACGCCGTCATGGAATTTTTATATCAGGAAATCAAACCCTTGAGCATTTGGTGGGTGATTCTTTTACTTATCGGCCTGGCTGTTTTGTTGGGCCCGGTGGACTATAAGCTGCTTAAACATTACGGACGTCTTCCGTTGACTTGGCTAACCTGCACGTTTTGGATTATTCTATTTACTATCGGCGCTTACTTCGGTGTTCAGGCTCTGCGCGGCGGGCAGTTGGAGTTAAGAGTCGTCTCCGTCCTGGATGGAATTGAAAGCAGCGATCACGTCTGGTCCACATCCTATTGCGGTTTGTTTGCTCCGAAAAGTGACGACTATCGGCTTAAAGATATGCAGAAAAACCAATGGTGGTCCGGGATGGCGCCGACGAGGGATGTCATTGGGATGCAGGGGGCGGAAGGGATCGGGAAAAAGATATATTGCATTCAGCACGACGGCGGAAACTTACCTTATTCTTTGCCCGTCAATATATGGGACGTTCAGTGCCTTCTCAACGAATCGTCATTAAAACGATTGCCGTTCAATGCACAGGTAGATCGTCGGGGAGAAGACGTCGTCATCGATATCATCAATGAATCGAAGTCCCGGATTATCAGCGGTTATGTTCTTTTGGATGATCGTCACGGCGTTAGATTCGGTCCCGTTCGGGCCGGCGCCACACAGCAATTCCGCAGCCGGATGCAGCGAATGAGGGGCTGGGAAAGTTATCGGGAGGAGTATTTCAGCAATCAGGATCCTCATCGATCCCGTCCAATGCCGTCGTTTAAAAAGGAAAGTGCATTTTTTGCCCAGGGCTGTCTGCAGCGGACCCAGGCTCTTGAAGCTTACCTTGAACACGGCGCCGCGATAGTGTGCGTTGAGTACGACCAGCCGGACGTATCGTTCGCTCTCGATGGTCGTTCATGTAGTTATAACCATGTACAATTGGCTCGAATCGTTGTCTTTCCAAAAGTGCAGTAATGAGGTAACAGGAAATGATCGAAACGAAAAATTTAACGAAAAACTACGGCGATTTGACCGCCGTGGATAACCTGAACCTGACAATTAAAGCCGGTGACATATTCGGTTTTATCGGCCCGAACGGCGCCGGTAAAACGACCACGATGCGTATCCTCGTCACCCTCCTGGAACCGACCCGAGGCCAAGCCCTTGTCGACGGTTTGGACGTTTGTAAACAGGGTAAGGAAGTCCGTAAGCGAGTCGGATATATGCCTGACTTTATGGGGGTTTACGATGACCTGAAGGTTTTCGAGTATCTTGAATTCTTCGCAGCGGCCTTTGGTATCGAGCGTAGCAAACGCAAGTCTATTGTCGATGGCGTTCTCGAGCTAACCGACCTTCAGTCCAAGCAAGCGGCCACCGTGGACAGCCTGTCCCGCGGTATGCAACAGCGTCTGGGTTTGGCTCGTGTGCTGATCCATGATCCCAAGGTGCTCGTTTTAGACGAGCCGGCCAGCGGGTTGGATCCCCGCGCCCGGATCGAAATCCGAGAATTGCTGCGCGAGCTCAAACGCATGGGCAAAACCATTATGATCTCCAGCCACATCCTGAGCGAGCTGGAGGAAATCTGCGATCACGTCGGTATTATCGAACACGGCCAACTGGTCTTCAGCGGTACGATCGAAGAGATTCGGCCCCGTTTGGGCATTCACAGTAAGGTCCGCGTCAGAGTAGCCACCAATCAGGAAAAGGCCGTCGAATTGCTCTCGGCGCTGCCCCAGGTTAATCAGGTTCAGGCCCTTGGGGATGATATTGCGGTGAGTTTCAACGAGGGTCAGGACGGCGATGGTATTATCGCTCGAACGTTAGTGAAGGCGGATTTGGATGTGATTTCGATTCAGCCTGAGCGGTTAAAGCTTGATGACGCATTCCTGCAGTTGACCAAAGGTATCGTCCACTAAGAGCTTATAGATTTCTGTTTTCTCAGGAATGACAAATGACACGATGACGATTGAATTAACCAATTCCTTTTTAGACGTATTCAATCCGGCCCGATGGTTCGGTCCCATCTTCGATAAAGAGCTTCGCGTGAGTAGCCGGAGGCGAAGGAACTACGTTCTTCGCTGCGCGTATATTGCGGTATTATGCGTTTTTATTTTATCTTCGTGGTACTCTATACTTGGTGCTCGCAGCTTAAAATCGTCAGTTTATCAGGTCTCACGGTTTTCCCAGATCGGTCAAACTGTGATTGCTTCCATCGTCTGGTTTCAATTTGTCGCCGCTCAGCTTATCGCCATTGTGATGCTCAGTGCATCGATCAGTGATGAAATTCGGACAGGCACGCTGGCCGTGCTGATGACCACGCCAATTCGAAGCGTCCAGATCGTCGCGGGCAAACTTTTGAGCAAGCTGATTCAGTTAATCCTGTTGCTGGCGATTAGTTTTCCGCTACTGGCGATTGTCCGCGTTTTTGGCGGTGTCACGTGGACTTACGTTCTCTCTAGTGTTTGTGTCACGCTGACCGCCGTTGTTCTCGCGGGAGCGTTGAGTCTTTTGCTCTCCATGTCCTATCGTCAGGCCCATATCGTTATTCTGGTTACCGTTACGGCGTTTATGGTGGTCTTTGGTGTGTTGTCTGGTTTATGCAATTTGCTCGCCGTTAACGATATTTTCTTTTTTAGTCAGAATACGACTCAATCGATTCTTGTCCTGATCAATCCCTTTTGGGCATTTTTCGCGATTAATGCGAAGTACTTATTTCACAGCAGTGCCCCGGCTTCCTTTTCCTGGCCGCTGCATTGTCTGCTTATGTTGGCCCTGACAACTATCGTGCTGGGCCTATCCGTTCGGCGAGTGCGAAAGGCAATTTTGGGTAACGCGTTTGGCCAAGAAAGCAGGCTGAAGTTCGGACGTGGCTCGAAACGAAAAATCCGTACATATTCCGATCGTGTACGATATGCTCCCATGAGTCCGGTCACGGGATCGCCGATTATCTGGAAAGAAATGCACAAGGGCCTCATCGGACGCCGCCAGGGAGAGATCGTACTATTCGTACTGTTGATAGGGGCCTTTCTCCTCTTGGCTTTTTCAATCTTATTCGCCGGGAGAAGAAATATAAGTTTTATGGTGTTACCTTCTTTTTTACTGTCCGCTCTCTATCTTATTGTCATGATACGTCTGGCGGTGTTTTCAGCCGGCAGTTTTACGATGGAGAAGGAAGCCCGGACCTGGCCGATCTTGCTGACCACACCGCTGGCCGATAGTGAGATCGTTCGAGGTAAGGCCATAGGGGCTTTTCGCAGAAACATGCTTTTGATCCTGATGTATTTCGGATTGCTTTGTCTGAGTTACTTTTTCTTTCGTAAGGCTTATCGAGATGACTGGCTTATCCACGCGCTATCCTCGTTTGTTGTGAGTGCTTGCAGTCTCACGGGCTCTGTGCTTTTCGTGATTGGCTCGGGTCTTTACCTCGGCGTTTGTCTGAAAACCACGACAACGGCGGTGGCCGCTACTGTCGGGCTCTATCTGGGCGTAACCTATCTTTTGGGAGGTCTGTTCAGTCCCGTCCGTCTTCTTTTTTTCAGATCGATATCTCGTCAAGACTTGCCATGGGTGGTCTATGCCATGCCTATCGCTCTGGCTATCGTGAAGGCGGGGATCGGCGGCATTTTCGCCCGGCGGGCGGTACGCCAATTGAGGCGCCATATTTTCTGATCGTTGTCCGGGAAGGGAATGAATCTTATCTTGCACAATTCGATATTGCGATTTCCGAACCTGTCATGGTTAACGGGACCGATCTTTGGTAAGGAACTGCGCATATCGAGCCGGCGGCGCAGAAACTATATTATGCGTGTTCTCTATTTGGTCTTTCTGGCCGTTTTTTTGATTGTAAACTGGGTCGATGTCGTCCAGGTCGGCGGTTCTTCTACCTTCACGGCGTCCCGCATGGCTGAAGCCGGCCAGAGGATCGTGATGATTATCATATGGTTCCAGTTCTGCTCCACCCAGTTTCTCGCGGTTGTCATGCTCAGCACGGCGATTAACGACGAAGTTTACAACCGTACTCTCGGCGTGCTTATGACCACGCCGATCA
Source organism: Sedimentisphaerales bacterium (assembly GCA_016934255.1). Taxonomy (GTDB): domain Bacteria; phylum Planctomycetota; class Phycisphaerae; order Sedimentisphaerales; family Anaerobacaceae; genus JAFGTG01. The sequence goes on along the minus strand of JAFGTG010000030.1, from coordinate 5,255 downwards.
CCAGCTTACAAATCGTCATGGGAAAGCTTCTCAGTAAGCTGTTGCAGTTGATCTTGCTTCTGGCGATAAGTCTGCCGCTTTTGGCTATCGTCCGCATCTTCGGCGGTGTGCCCTGGGGCTACGTCATCTCCAGTCTCTGCATAACGCTGACGAGTGTCATTTTTGCCGGCTCAGTGAGTTTGTTCTTCTCTATCTTCAGCCGCAGGGCCTATGTGGTCATCATTCTGACAGTCCTGACCCTGGGTATCCTGTTTGGTCTGTTCCTGTTTCTTTCAATGGGAACATTTGGATTCTTCTCATGGGGCAGACAGGTGAATGCACCGTTAACAGCGATATTTCACGTGAATCCGTATATGTTGCTCGCTCTGAACACGGACGTAATGATCAATCCAAGGCTGGCCGGCCGGGTAAGTGTTTTATGGCCTGCTCATTGCTGTATTATGCTAATCGCCTCGGTGGTCCTTCTGTATGTTTGTGTCCGCCTGGTTCGCAGAATTGCTCTTGCCCAGGCCACCGGTGGTGGCGCTGTTCTCACACGCTTGTGGCGTGCGAGGGCCGAAAAGAATGTGGAGAAGACTACCAAGACAAAATCCGCCGGGCATATCAGGCGCATCACAGGACCGGCGGTCGTGTGGAAAGAGTTGACATCCCGTACGTCCAGTCGAGAGAAGCTCTTTGTGATGACTATCATTGGCGTAGAATCGGTGATGATTGTGGCGATGTATCTCTTTCCCTACATAGCGAGCGCAACCAGCATGGAAGGGGCCCACGCGGCATACATTGGGATCTTCATGGGCCTTGGATCGCTGTCGGTTACCGTTTTTTCGGCGACCTGCATTGCCTCGGAAAAAGAGGCCCGGTCCTGGCCGCTGCTGCTGACCACAACACTCAGCGATTGGGACATATTATTCGGCAAGGTTGTCGGAGTGCTGCGGCGCAGCCTTCCAGTCTGGGTGATGTTGATCGTTTACCTTATACCATTTGGGGGCATCATTGCCTTTGGCGTTCTTAACGCCATCGTGGTGACGATCGGAACGATTATTTTCCTCTGCGGCACAGGTCTTTATATCAGTTCGCGTCTGAGGCGAGTCAACGCAGCGGTTGCAGCTCACTTCGTCCTGGCGGGCTTCGTCTTGAGCGTTTTTCACTTTCTGTTAGCCCTTTTCGTGGAGACTTTTCAACATTTCTATGAACGATACGGAACGGCCTTTCGGCATATCTATGGCCGATCGTTGATAGACTGTTTCTGGGATACTGTTCCATTTCTTCAGGCAGCAGAGACTGTGTGGTCGCGCAGACGTTACGGTTCACCCGACACGACGCTCTATGTTTTGGGCTATATCCTTCTCGGAATTCTCTTTGCCTGGCTTGCCACGCGACGTTTTCGGCGAAATATCTTTTAAATGTGTGATTGAGGATGGCCACGTTTGTTATGCAAAATCCTGTTTATAAGGTTTTGAATTTGTCATGGATCACGGGACCGATTTTTAGTAAAGAGCTTCGCGTATCGAGCCGACGGCGAAGGAATTATGTGCTTCGTTTTGTTTATGTGGCACTCTTGACCATTTTTTTGGCGATGGTTTGGTTGGAGGAAGTCCGGTACCGTGGCTCTTCTGTATATAGCATCTCTCGCATGGCCAAGGCCGGGCAGACGATCATTGCGTTTATTGCCTGGCTCCAATTTTGTATCACCCAACTGGCCGCCGTGATCATGCTCAGCACTTCCATCAGCGATGAGATTTATAACCGCACGCTTGGCCTGCTGATGACCACGCCGATTACCAGTTTCCAGATCGTCATGGGCAAGCTCCTCAGCAAACTGCTCCAGTTGATATTGTTGCTGGCGATCAGCCTGCCGTTGCTGGCCGTCGTTCGTGTCTTCGGGGGTGTCCCCTGGGGCTATGTGACATCGAGCTTGTGCATGACTCTGACGACGATTATTCTTGTCGGTTCGGCCAGTTTGTTCTTTTCGATTTTCACTCGAAGACCCTATAAGGTCATTATTATCGCATTTGTATTCGGCGGCATTTTTTGGGGATTTCTTCCACTATTATCCATAATGTTGTGGCATACGACGAAATTACAATCGGTTGTGTCGGAAAAGACACTTTTCTTCGTTATCTCGATGTTCGATCCTTACTTTACGATGGCTTTCAATACCATCAAGATGCTGGAGCCAGGATCGGCCGGTTTGATACCTTCCATATCCTGGCTTTTGCATTGCGGCGTTATGCTGGCCGTCTCGGCGTTGATTTTATTTATCTCTATCGTTCGAGTTCGAAAGGTCGCGCTGCGCCAGGTCACTGGGCAATTGGGGCTTTCCCGGCGAAAACGACGGTCCGTTAAAAACAATAATACGACCTCAATCGACTATCAGGAAAGTGTGGCGACGATCCGACGCATTACAGGCCCTCCCGTCCTTTGGAAAGAGCTGAGATTCCCGATATTGGGACGACGAAAAATCGTTACGTGTATCTTTGGATGCCTGAGTTTGATATTACTTCTATTGATCTATTATTTATGCGGCAGGGAGAACATGCTGGATGATGAAGATACGCATATCTCGTTTGTTCTCATTGCTCTTGGACTTGGATTGCTCTCTACAGTCGTTCTCTCGGCCACCTGTATCACGTCCGAAAAGGAATCCCGCTCCTGGCCTTTGCTTTTAGCAACGACCCTCGACGATAGGGCGATTCTCTTCGGCAAGTGGGCCGGCATCCTGCGACGATGCCTTCCTGCCTGGATTTGGCTGCTCGGACATATGGTTATTTTCAGTTTAGCGGGTTTCATCCATCCCGTGGCGATCCTGCAAATCGTATGTATGGCGATGGGGACATTGATTTTCCTTTCGGGTAGCGGCCTTTATTTCAGTTCCTGTTTCAAGCATACGACCACGGCGGTAACGATGAATTTCGCACTCGCAATCTTGCTTTGGGCGATCCTGCCTATCTTGATGTTTATGATGGGTGAGTTTTTTTGTGGGAGTCGGGACCCGGCAGAAGTGTACATGGACACGAATCCTTTCATTCATGTCATCGCGATTTTGGAGGCTACCGTCGGGCGTATGGAGGCCTATCAATGGTTTAGTTTCCGCAGAGGCAACTCGCGAAATATCGTGGAGTCAACCATCTGGATTGTGGCGTGTGCGTCGGGTTATATTCTTTTAGGTTTGCTTTTCGCATGGCGCGCCAAGTCTCGATTTAGACGTCATATTTTTTAGTATAAGAATAAGGTTTTGCTTCGCTGTGTAATATCAAAGTTATGATTTCGAAAATACGATTTATAAATTTGTCTCGGTTAACCGGGCCGATCTTTGGCAAGGAGCTTCGCGTTTCCAGCCGGCGCCGAAGAAACTACGTCTTGCGTTTTGCATACGTGTTCCTGTTAACCTTGTTTATCGCGAGCGTCTGGATGAGCGTCGTCCAATTCCAGGGGACCACGGCTTATCAGAAATCCCGCATGGCGCTCGCCGGTAAAACCGTTGTTTCCACGATCATCGGATTCCAGTTTTTCGCCACTCAGTTGATCGCGATTATCATGTTGAGCACCTCGATCAGCGACGAAATCTACCACCGTACGCTGGGATCGTTGATGACGACGCCGATCAGTAGCTTTCAGATCGTTATGGGAAAGCTTCTCAGCAAACTCTTACAGCTTATCCTATTGTTGGCGATTAGCCTGCCGTTATTGGCGGTCGTGCGTGTCTTCGGCGGAGTTCCCTGGCGCTACGTTCTGTCGAGTTTGTGTATGAATCTAACCGCGGTGATTTTCGCCGGGACCCTTAGCCTGTTTTTTTCAATCCACAATCGAAAGGCATTCGTTGTTATTATAAAGACCGTCGTCGTGCTGGGTATTCTCTTTTTCTTTTTCCCAACTATCATCACGGCGCTGCTTAGCTCGCGGTGGTTTCAAAGTTCCGGATTTGTTCCTCCACGAAAGATCGCTCCGTTCGTTGTTATACTCTTACACTTCAATCCTTTCGTCGCTTTTACCGCCAATACGGCTATGATGATATCGCCGACGACGACATCTCAAGCCATACTACCTTTTGCCCCGGCTGGAAGGACCTTCTTCTACTGGCCCGTGCATTCCGCATTCATGTTAGTTGCTTCGGCCGGATTGATCGCTTTGTGCGTCAAGGTCGTGCGTAAGGTCGCCCTGCGCCAGGCTATAGGGCAAATCGAAGTTTTTTCGAAACGCCCGTCCGGCCGAAAACGAAACCGATCCACAAAACGCAGCGGTAAAGCTTCGGAGAATACCGGGATGATTCGTCGTGTCAATACGTCCCCCGTTCTCTGGAAAGAGCTTCGAGCGCCCATGATTCAGGGTCCCAGAGGCTCCGATGGCGCCTACAGTATCATTGGATTGGGAATTACGATAGCTGCTCTGATTCTTACTTATGGTGCGTGTGCGAGGGCGAAATGCCTGGACGAAAGTTTTACCCACCTTACATACACAATGCTGTTTGTTGTCATCGGTTCGATTTACCATATGGTGCTCTCAGCAACGACGATTACCACCGAGAAGGAATCCCTCGCCTGGCCCATTCTGTTGGCGACCTCATTGGACGACTGGCAGATTCTTATGGGAAAAGCCGTTGGAGTTTTTCGTCGATGTCTTCCGATTTGGTTGCTTTTGACCGGGCACGTCGTCGTTTTTGTGATCGTAAGATATATTCATCCGGTTGCGATCTTCCTTTTGCTCTTGTTTATTCCGGGATATGCGATTTTTCTTACCGGCGCCGGCATTTATTTTAGCGCGCGTTGCAAGCGAACCACCTCAGCCGTCGTCGCTATCTTTGCCCTCACTCTGGTGCTTTGGATGATTATACCAGCGATATTGGGATTAGCATCGACGTCGGATTGGATTGATGATATTACAGAACGGTATATGGATGCCCATCCGGCTGTTCAGGTCAGTGTTCTCATGGATGGCGCCGCAGGGGGCTTCAACGCTCGTGCGAGATTATCAAAGCTTCAATTTGAATGGCCGGGCAAGGGCGACAGCGAAAGAATTTGGCCGACAATTGGGATGTTACTGGTTCATACCTGTATTTACATATCACTGGGTCTTGTTTTCGCCTGGCTTGCCAAACGCCGGTTCCGACGAAAAATCTTTTGAGATGTGAGCCAGGTAGAAATTTGGGAGGCGTAAGTCCATTCTATAAAAACGCTTATCAAATATCCCCGGTGCGATTCGAACGCACAACCTCTGGCTCCGGAGGCCAACGCTCTATCCAATTGAGCTACGGGGAC
>JAFGTG010000352.1 GCA_016934255.1 Sedimentisphaerales bacterium | reverse complement strand
CAAGGTCCTGAACGTCCAGGCGAAACACACGCAGAATCTCGTGCTCAGCGCCAACAACATCGGTTCGCGTCCCTCCATGCATAAGGTTGTTGTTGACGGCTACGACGACGGTATCCTGTTTGAAAACTGCACCAACGCCATCATCGATGGCAACATCCTCAGCGACCTCCGCTACGGCAGCGCCGACCAGGGCGGCGCGGTCACCCTCCTCAACGCCCGCAACGTTCGCGTTTCCGACTGCCAGATCATCCATCCCCATTTTCGCGGCATCCACCTCATCAACGGGGTTGCTTGTGTCTTCTCGGATAATACCATCGAAGGGGCGGGCGAGGATTTCCAGACGGCGATTGAGGTCTCGGGAGAAAGTAAATCCAATCTCGTTCAACAGAACTTAATTATCGCCGATGCCGCAAAATCGATCACGATGCAAGAAAATACAGGAACACGTGTGGGCAATACGATAGTAGCGGGTAAGTAAGGAAGGTTGATAGGGACGGCCCCAATCCCTATCTAGTTATTATTGCAAAAGCACTATTTGTCATTCCCGCGAAGGCGGGAATCCACTTTTTTCGTTACGTTCCTGGATCCCTGCCTTCGCAGGGATGACAACAAGGCTCGGTCAGGATGAGACTCGTAGGGTGTGTCCGCCACTGGCGGATTGCACACGCGGCATTGGGAGGGTTGTGGTACACGTTGGCCTAACCCGGGTGTGCAAAAACGGAATTTGTACACCCTACCGATGCCTAACCTCTCAAGTTAACGTAATTTGTCGTCAAATTTTACTAACTCTGAAAGATTATCAGATGACACCTAATGCAGAATTCAATTTCTTATATTGTTAATCCGTGGAGCTCCAGACGTAATCGAACCAAATACGTGGAATGCCTTCTTTTTTGACTGCTTTCGTATCACCAAGTAATTTCTGTACTGTGTCAAATCTATCCTTGGGTACATCATTGCACTTTTTCATCCGTTTAATTATCTTGCTGTCGATAGGACAGTATAACCATCGTCGAACCTTTACGGCTTCTTCTGGTGTGAAGTAACGACAATGTAGGACAATTTCTCTTAAAAAGAGGCACAATATTTTCGCACCATAACCCCACTTGCGAGCATCGTCGTTGATCTTTATGTGTTTGCCAGTTTTTTTATCTTGTTGGCTCATTTTCCTTGGAATCTTTTTTGTGACATTTTCAAGTTTTTCCTCAAACCACTCTTCGAATTTTTTTTGGCTCTTAATTCTTAATAACTCATCAACAGCTATATTTGTTAGTGCTTCCTTGATTTTTTCATTTGCTGACTTTTGACTTTTATTTTTTGCTTTGGGAAATACTCTTCCAGTAGAGCCAGTAAAGCAGACTTTTGCAACATGCTTAATGATTGCATCCTTATGATTGTCGTCAATATGATGAAACGTTTCTTCTAAAGTCATCTCAATTCTCCCTACCTTTATATTGAATTGTTTCAAAATCCCAGACATCGATTATTTCGACCATACCTACAAGGGGCTTTACCTTAGAGGTGAAATCCTTGGAATTATAAAGCAGGATTCCCTCGGTTTAATAGAAGGGTATTTTGTTGTTTTGCAGATTGGCCGAGAGGTCGAATTCGAAGTCGTCGGCTCGGGATTGTTTCAAGATTCGATGCAATTGTCGTTTGGTCCAACAATCGATTTCAAAGGAGGTGCAGATGAAGCCGAACAAGATATTCCTGGTTGTTATCTACAAAGAAGGCGTTCTGGTGATGAAAAGAAGAATTCGCAGTTGACAATCCTGACTTTAATGGGAATAATACCCTTTTTCCCCCGCGGAAGCGGGGGCCAATAGTCAATAGACAATAGAAAATAGTCAATTGAATCGCCCGGGTGGCGGAATAGGCAGACGCGCTAGCTTGAGGGGCTAGTGATCTTCGGATCGTGCTGGTTCAACTCCAGTCCCGGGCAGTTTTTTCATTGGCGATCCGTTCGACCTTGCTCAGAGCCTGCCCTGAGCTTGTCGAATGGGACAGGTTTGCGATTGACGATTGTCGATTGAAAAAATCCCCAGTGATTCTTCTCGGGTTTCTTTTCCCCTTAGTATCCTTGTCGGCACTACTTCGACCGTAGGGGTATTTAAATTCATATTTTAGCACAATATATAGTTGATTATAGGACGGAATGTGGTATATTTAGTAGTTAGTTGAATTCGGATTGCACGAAGAAACTTCAAGGATTGAGGTTTCGAGGAGTGATAAGGAGATCAAAAAGATGGTATTACGTTGGGTATTGAAAGCCGCGGATAACGCGAAATCAACCCGGCTGAACCTGGCCCGTAAAGGGCTCACGTCGTTTCCGGAGGAGATCACGAACCTGAAAAACATCAGGATCTTGTATCTGGAAGGCAATCGACTCACACACATTCCGGCGGAACTGGCCCGGTTGAAGAACCTGGAACAACTCTATCTGGACGACAATCGGCTGACCCGCATCCCGGAAGAGCTTGGGCGCTTGTCCGGCTTAAAGATACTCGGTCTCGGTGGGAATCAACTCAAGAGCCTCCCGGCGGAACTCGGCCGGTTGACCCAGTTGGAGCAACTGTATCTCGACCACAATCTATTGGCCGGTTTGCCGGAGGAGTTGGGTAATTTGACGAATTTACAGGAGCTTTGGCTGGACAGCAATCATCTCGAAAGCGTCACGATCGAGCTGGGATGGCTATCCGGTTTGCAAAAGCTTTATCTTCACAACAATCGACTGACCGATATCCCGGCGCCGTTGAGTCGTTTGGAGAATCTACAAGAGCTTTGGCTGGATAATAATCGCTTGACGCACATCCCGGCCGAGTTAGGGAAATTGAAGAACCTACAAAGACTTTATCTTCATAATAATTTACTGACGGATATTCCGCCGGAGTTGGGACTGTTGTCGAATCTTCAGATTCTAACGCTTAGCGAAAATGAGCTTGCCGGCATTCCGCCGGAGCTTGGGAAGTTAAGAAATCTTCAAAAGCTCGATCTGGACAACAACCAACTTAAACGTATCCCGGCCGAATTAGGAAAATTGGAAAAGCTGGGTCAGCTCTATCTTCATAAAAACGGTCTCACCCATATTCCGCCGGAATTGGGACGGTTGTCAAAACTGCAAATCCTGACTCTCGACGATAACCAACTGATGTGGATTCCCGCGGATTTGAGTCAGTTAAAAGAATTGCGGCGGCTGCATTTGGATAACAATCGGCTGACGCGTATTCCGATGAAGCTGGGAGGGCTGACGAAGCTGGAATTGCTCAGTTTTTACGGGAATGACGATCTGACCTTTCCACCGCCGGAAGTGCTCCGACTGGGCACCGAGGCGATCCTTTCGCATTTACAGGAAAGTCTGCGGCGAAGTCCTGAAGGGATGATGGAAATTATTGGTATCAGTAGCAAAAAGAGGAATCCCGATAGCAGAGTTTTAATGATTCGAAGAGCGCAAAGACTTTAACGGCTTCGGGGCATTGGCGAGCATCGGCTCGTTCAGGTACCACGTCAAAACAGACGGCTTGGGAATTGCCGCCCGGTGATACTCCTGAAAGCCGCGCAGGCAATCAGGAAAAGTATTTTCTATGCGGATCGGTCCTCAAACGCCACACGAAGACAAGGACGGTGAAAAGAATGATCCCTGAAGTATCTCCCGCCAAAGTTTCCGGATTTCGCAGTGTGACGATGAGATAGTAGGCGATGACAATTCCGACTGAAAGTAATAATGTCCTTACATAACGCATCTTTCCATTCTCCTATTTAAAGTATAGCCCACAAAGCGCTATCGAGCAAACAGGGGCTATCAGGAAGAACTTATAAATTGTATGGACACAATGCGATTTTTCTTGCGCTTCCGTATGAACTTTGTTAGATTGGATATTGATTAGTGTGAGTGACGTATTGGTGGTTTATAGATCGGTTCGTTTTAGGAATCAGTAAGGAACAAGGATGATTGATTTGACCGGCATGGAGCAAAGTGCAGCAAGAGATGACCGACAGGTCAGGCCGCGCGAGCGGATCATGTCGATTGATGCGCTGCGCGGGTTTGATATGTTCTGGATCATTGGCGGGGGGGCGATGTTCGCCAGCCTCGACAAGGCGTTCAACTCTCCGACGACGGCGTGGATCAAGACGCAACTGACCCATGTTAAGTGGGAAGGATTTCGGTTCGAAGATTTGATCATGCCGTTGTTTCTGTTTATCGTCGGTGTTGTTATGCCGTACTCATTCGGCAAGCGGCTCGAAAGCGGGGAAAGTAAAAAGAAACTGTATATTCATGTCGTCAGGCGAACGGTTATTTTGTTTGTCCTGGGCATGATCGCCCAGGGAAATCTGCTCGAATACGATCTGGGCAAGCTGCACATCTATTCCAATACGTTGCAGGCCATCGCGGCGGGGTATTTGATTTCAGCTATTATTTTCCTCAATCTGAACTTTGTTTGGCAGATGGCTACAACCGGGATTCTATTGGTCTTTTTCTGGGCCTTAATGATGTTGGTGCCCGTACCCGGCCACGGAGCGGGTGTGCTGACGCCGGACGGGAATCTGGCTATCTACCTGGATCGAATGATCTTCGGACGTTTCATCGACGGTACGGATCCGCCTTATACCTGGATGCTGAGCAGCATGGTCTTTCCCTGTACGGTCATGCTTGGTGTATTTGCGGGCCACGTGTTGAGATCGAACAAAGATGCCAAAGTCAAAGTCTTCCAGCTTTTCGGGGCGGGGGCAGGCTGTCTTATTGCGGGCCTGATATGGGATCAGGTCTTTCCTATTATCAAGCATTTATGGACAAGCTCTTTTGTCCTCTTTTCCGGCGGATTGTGCTATTTGTTCCTGGCACTGTTTTATTTAGTTATCGATGTGATGGGCTTTAAAAAATGGACCTTCGGATTTGTCGTTATCGGAACCAACGCGATTGCGGTGTATATGGCGACTCATTTAGTTAATTTCCGGAATATCGCCGGTGTTTTCGTGCAAGGGTTGGAAAAATACACGGGTAATTGGTATCCGCTCATCTCCGCCACAGCCGGATTTGCACTCGTTTGGTTGATTCTGTGGTGGATGTACCGAAAGAAAACGTTCATCAAGATTTGATCAACGGCGTCCGTTTCTGTCGTGATATTTCACTATCCCGGTTTCATAGGGGGGGGCGATCTCAGTTCGGCAGGGCGTTTTTTCTTATATGTCCTTTAAAAATTCATTTTTTTGCTTTTAAAATAGCTTTTGTTGTTAAAATAGGCAGATTTTAATTGACCAGTGGTGTAAAAATGGTATAATTCAATTGTAGCTTTTTTCATTTTTTGCCCCTGCTTTTCTCTTCCTTCTCCCCTCCCTCCGCAAGAAAGCAGGGGTCTTTT
>JAFGTG010000351.1 GCA_016934255.1 Sedimentisphaerales bacterium | reverse complement strand
TTGGTTCAGCCGAGCAGGATGATGCACCGATGAAAAAACTGGATAAGGCGCCGGGGATCATTCCATTCGGAAACATGATTCGCAAAAGCTGTATCGACGAACTGCCTCAGCTTATCAACGTATTCCTGGGTGAGATGAGTCTTATCGGGCCGCGTCCTCCCGTCCTCTACGAAGCCGAGCAGTACACCGATTGGCACAAAAAACGCCTGGACGCCGTTCCCGGCATGACCGGACTCTGGCAAGTCAGCGGAAAGAACCGGCTCAGCTTCAACGAGATGATCAAGCTGGACATTCAATACGCCAGGATGAAATCTTTCGGATTAGATATCATGATTCTGTTGAAGACGCCCCTTGCCATCGTCTCTCAAATCACCGATGTTTTATTGGCCGGTAGATCTTCTGAGGCGTGAAGCGGTTATATTAGAAGGGACGAAAATAACGAATAATTAACAAAGCTTTTTGCGGGTATATGGCCGAAAGAATATTGAATGCGAAACCGGATTGTGATCAAGAGAACTCCAATGAGTTTAAGCAACGGATTGATAATTATTCTATTCTCCTTGGGCTTGATTCATAATGTCAATGGCCAGGCCGTCGCCAAATCTCCGGAGAATATACAAGCAAAGGAAAATATTCGCAAATCCGTCGAAGTTCCGTTCAAACGCGGAGTGAACCTGACGAATTGGCTGCAAGGATCAAACGTACGGGAAATCCAATTTACAAAATTCACCAAACAGGATTTTATCAACATCAAAAGTCTCGGCTGCGACGTCATTCGATTGCCCATTAATTTACATTCTATGACGAGCGACAAGCTGGATTATGTTATCGATCCATTATTGTTTTACTTTCTGGATCAAATCATTGACTGGGCCGAAGAGCTGGAACTCCACCTGATTCTCGACAACCACTCATTCGATTCGGACACCGACACGAATCCGGGCATTATTGAAATTCTGGTTCCCGTGTGGACACAGATCGCACAGCGTTACAAAGACCGTTCCAGCTATCTCTATTATGAAGTGTTGAACGAGCCGCACGGCATTTCCGATGTAACATGGAACACGATCCAACACCAGGTCGTCAACGCCATTCGTCGGATCGATCAAATCCATACGATTATTGTCGGCCCGGCGGGATGGAACAGCTACAACCATCTCAAAGAAATGCCCTTCCGCGCGGATAATAACCTGATTTATACGTTTCATTTCTACGATCCGTTCCTCTTCACCCACCAGGGCGCCAGTTGGACGAATCCGTCCATGACATCGCTCGCCGGGGTGCCGTTTCCGTACGATGCAGACCTTATGCCCCCCTGCCCAACCGAGCTTGAAGATACATGGGTAGAAGATCGTATGGCGAATTATCACGTCGAGGGCACTGTTGAATATGTTAAAACACTCATAGATATCGCCGCGGATTTTCAAGCGGCGCGTAACGTCCCTCTGTTCTGCGGAGAATTCGGCGTTTATATGCCGAACAGCGATGAGGCGGACCGCATTTATTGGTATAGCATCGTAAGACAGCATCTCGAAGAAAAAGGAATCGCATGGACAACCTGGGACTATACAGAGGGATTTGGTCTTTTCCAACAGGATGGGCACGATTTATTCAACTATGATCTGAATATTCCTCTGGTCGAAGCATTGGGATTGAACGCCCCGCCGCAAAACGAATTTGTCCCGACGGCGGACGCCAATGGCTTCGATATCTATCTCGACTATATCGGATCGAATATCATCGAATCCAGTTGGATGAATCAAGGACTCCTCGATTATTACTCCGAGGACAATCCGGCCTCCGGAAATTTCTGCATCCACTGGACGGGAGTGGACCAATACAATAGTATCTCTTTTCGTTTTTCACCGACGAAGGATCTCTCCGTGCTGGTCGATCAGGATTTTGCCATCGAGCTGTGGACTCGATGCAACGATCACGAAGCAAAAATCGACATCCGATTCGTGGACACGAAAACGGAGCAACGTTACGACCATCCCTGGCGCATGCGATATACCCTCGACGAGAATATCGCTGTTTGGAATGACGAATGGAACCTGCTGCACATTCCTCTAAATGAATTTTCCGAGCACGGCTCCTGGGACGACGGCTGGTACAATCCAATTGGCGCTTATGATTGGACCGCTACGGAACGCTTTGAGATCGTATCGGAGCATAGCGACTTAGTGGGAATTCTTTTCTATTTCGACAACATCCGAATCGTTGATCCCGACTCGTCCGACAGGCTCTAAACGGCGCATCGAACCAACGAACAACCGTTTTCTTCCGACTCCTCTCAAGTGGATTAGCAACTCAGACACTTGAAATTAAACCGCATTATGTTATTATAAAGGGGTAGCGGTTTGCAACGACAAATGGGTCTTTGCTAATGAAGGAGTTCGATTATGAATAAGCGAAAACAGACAAGAGGATTTAAACGAGCGGAAATGAAAATTTCCAATCGCGAAAAAGATAGGCCGCAACAGGCATTTACATTAATTGAGCTTCTGGTGGTCATCGCGATCATTGCGATACTGATGGCCGTCCTTTTGCCTTCATTGAATCGGGCAAGGGAACAGGGCCGACGCGCCGTTTGTCTCAATTATCTCAAAGCATTAACGCTCGCCTGGTCGATGTATGCCGATGGAAACGACGAAAAAATCGTCAATGGGGAGGCCTATTGGGGTCCGAGCGCCGATCCCGCCGCTCCCGTGCCCACCTCAGGTCCTCACAAAGGCGAACAGTACTGGGTCGGCAATGACTGCGCCTCCGGCTATGCAACGGGAGAACAACGCCCGCTTGAGATACAAAAAGAAGCCATCCGGGTCGGAGCGTTGTTTCCGTATTGCAAAGCCGAAAAGGCGTACCGTTGCCCGACCGGTATTCGCGGGGAGATGCGCACTTATTCCACCGGCTATGGGATGAACGGTTGTTTCGACGCCGCCGGAACCTATAACGGCACCAAGGGCGTGAGAGTAGGCAAGACCGTGTTGATGGTCAAGAAACGAACGGAAATCACCGTTCCCGCTCCGGCGTTCAGACTGGTTTTTCTCGATGAAGGACGAATCAGCCCGGACAGCTATGCAATTCACTACACGACACCCCGATGGTGGGACCCGCCGTTTGTCCGGCATGGGGATGGCACAAACGTTTCTTTCGCGGACGGCCACAGCGCCTACTGGAAGTACAATGCCACAGAAACGATACGGGCCGGCAAGCAGGCGAATCCGCCGTACAATTATTCACCAACGACCGATGAGGGCCTGGAAGATTTACAAAAGATGCAAATAGCCATCTGGGGTCGATTGGGATACTAACCGAAAAGTGATCCAATAACCCAGAAATAACGGCCTACGAAATTGTCTATCAACCCCCATAGGATAAACAACATGAGAATTCTTACCATCGTATGCGTCGTTGTGATTGGCGTGCCGGGCATGTGCCAAGGGGAACTGCCAATAGGTGTGAAGACCGTTTGGGACGTGGAAAAAGCCTACCAACAATCAACGCCTACTCGCGAGCGGATATGTATCAATGGTTTATGGCGCTGGCAACCCGCCAATGAGGACACGAGTATTGTACCCAATGAGAATTGGGGTTATTTCAAGGTTCCGGGAAGCTGGCCGGGGATCACCAATTACATGCAGAAGGATTGCCAGACCGTCTATGCTCACCAGACCTGGGAAGATCGAAGTTTACGCAATATCACATCCGCCTGGTACCAACGCCAGATAACCATTCCCGCCGAATGGGTTGGTCGGCGTATCACCATCCAGGCGGAGTACCTGAATTCTCACGCAACGGTTTATTTAGATGGAAAGAATGCGGGAGCTATTGTTTTTCCGGGCGGAGAATTAGACATCACGGCCTTCTGCCGACCGGGTCATACGCACGTTATAAGCTTACTTGTCGCCGCCCTGCCGCTCAAGGGCGTGATGCTCTCATACATCGACACCGCCTCGGCGAAAGAGGTGAAAGGTTCGGTAGCCCGTCGGGGTTTGTGTGGCGACGTCTATCTTACAAGCACACCTGTGGAAACACGCATCAGTGACATAAAGATAGATACCTCTGTACGAAAATGGGAGATTACATTTGACACGGCGTTGGACGGCCTAGCCCCGAACGTGTCGTACACACTTCGCGCCCGGATCATGGATGAGCAACATAACATCGTGGAATTCACAAGCGAACCTTTCAAGAAGAACTATCTTAAAAATGGCCGAATTACATTCACAAAAGTCTGGAAGCCCGACAGACTCTGGGATATCCATACACCGCAGAACACTTACAGACTGAGCCTTTTGCTATTGGAGAGTGGAGATAAGACGCTTGATACAAGTTATCCCGTGCGTTTCGGATTTCGGGAGTTATGGATAGACGGTCGGGATTTCTTTTTGAACGGCACCCGCATCTTTTTATCCTGTGTTCCATTGGATAATGCCCAAGTCGGAGCGGCTTGGACCAATTACGACGCAGCGAAAGAGAGCATGGAACGGCTCAAGAGTTTCGGGATCAATTTCGTTTATACACATAACTACGGCTGTGAGCCGGGTTCCCATTTGAGCTTCACGGAGGTTCTCGACGCAACCGACGATACGGGGATGTTGGTTGCTTTCTCTCAGCCGCACTTCTCGCATTACGACTGGAAAGAACCCGATGCCGACGAGGCAAACGGTTATGCACGTCACGCGGAATATTATGTACGCGCGGCCCAGAATCATCCGTCGGTCGTCTTCTACTCCATGAGCCATAATGCGACCGGATACAGCGAGGACATGAATCCCGACATGATAGACGGAATCCACGATCCCCGGGAGACGTCGTGGTCCTTGAGAAACGCCAAGCGTGCTTTGAGCGCCGAAGCGATCGTAAAAAAACTGGATCCGAGCCGGATCGTCTATCACCACGCATCGGGAAACCTCGGTCCCATGCACACAAGCAATTTCTATGCAAACTTCGCCCCGATCCAGGAGATGTCCGACTGGTTCGAGCACTGGGCGACGAAAGGGATTAAACCGCTCTTTACATGCGAGTATAGCGTACCGTTTCCCTGGGACTGGACGATGTACCGCGGGTGGTATAAAGGCGAGAGGGAATTTGGCAGTGCAGCCGTGCCGTGGGAATTTTGCTTGGCGGAATGGAATGCCCAGTTTTTCGGAGATCGTGCTTTCCAAATCAGCGAGATGGAGAAAGCAAACCTGCGATGGGAAGCCAAACAGTTCCGGTCCGGCAGGCTCTGGCACCGATGGGACTACCCTTATGCAGTCAATTCGAGCGCCTTCTCCGAGCGCCAGGGCGTTTATGCCATGTACTTCAACGACAACTGGCGTGCGTTTCGCACCTGGGGCGTGTCGGCTATCTCCCCGTGGTCTCATGGCCATTACTGGACTCTTCGGGATGGTGTTGACAAGAATCGCCAAGAGTTCCAGATGGACTGGGACAATTTGCAACGGCCAGGATTCAGCCCCGATTATATCGAGCAGCGATACGAACGAATGGATCTGGCCTTCGATCGTTCGGATTGGATAACCACAGTCGCTGCGCAAGCCCTGATCCGCAATAACAAGCCGCTGCTGGCTTATATCGGCGGTAAATCGGGTGCCTTCACGAGTAAAGACCATAATTTCCTGCCCGGCGAGACAGTCGAAAAACAATTGATTATTATCAACAACTCTCGTGAAACCGTGACGTGCGACTGCGAGTGGATGTTCAATCTGCCAAAGGCAATCGCCGGCGCGCAACAAGTCACTATACAGACAGGACAACAGCAGCAGATTCCTTTACGCTTCGACTTGCCAACGACCCTGGCCCCGGGCAAATATGAGATTCGAGCAACCTTTCATTTCGATAACGGCGAGACACAAACCGACCATTTCTCGATTGACATCATGCCGCGCCTCAAAACGGTAAAATTGGATGATACGATTGCGTTATTCGATCCGAACGAACAAACTCGAAAGATATTGGATGATATGAAAATCCACTATCAGCAGGTCGATACGAACACGGATCTCTCATCATATGACATCCTCATTGTGGGCAAGTCCGCTTTAACATTGGGAAAACCGGCACCGGACATCACTCGCGTGCGCGACGGTCTCAAGGTGATAATATTCGAGCAAACCTCAGACGTCCTGGAGAAGCGACTCGGATTTCGAACAACCGAGTATGGTTTGCGGCAGGTTTTCAAACGTGTATCCGATCATCCGCTCCTGAACGGGATCGAAACCGAGCACCTGTGTAACTGGCGCGGGCAGGCAACGATCCTGCCTTCGCGTCTCACATACGAAAAACGGTCCGGTTACGGCCCGACCGTCACATGGTGCGGCATTCCCGTCACACGACTCTGGCGCTGCGGCAATCGCGGAAATGTTGCCTCGGTCCTTATCGAGAAGCCCGCACGGGGTAACTTTCTGCCCATCCTCGATGGCGGTTTCAGCTTGCAATACAGCCCGCTCATGGAATACCGTGAAGGATCTGGAATGGTCCTCTTCTGTCAGATGGACCTCACCGGCCGGACAGAAGATGACCCGGCTGCTCAGACGCTGGTTCGGAACATACTCCAATACGTATCGTCCTGGAAACCAACTCCACGACGACAAGTTACCTACGTCGGCGATCCTACCGGCAAGCAATATCTTGAATCCATAGGGATACTTTTAACATCTTACAACTCCGATAAACTGTCCACGAACACCGTTATCGTCGTCGGATCAGGAGGAGAACGCACGCTCTCTGTAGATACGGATGTTGTCTCAAACTGGCTCAAGACGGGCGGCAACCTGTTAGCCGTCGGGCTTGGCGAGCAACAAGCTAACACCTTTCTTCCGTTCAAAGTCCGCATGAAAGAGACCGAACACATTTCCTCTTATTTTGAACCATTTGGCTTTAATTCCTTGTTTGCAGGAATCGGTCCGGCGGATGTACACTGTCGTGAGCCGCAAATGCTACCCCTTCTTTCGTCAGGAAGTAAAATCATCGGCGACGGCGTTCTGGCCGAGGCAAACAATTTCAACGTCGCCTTCTGCCAGCTCGCGCCGTGGCAGTTCAGCAATACGAAACCACAAAACGTCAAAAGAACATTCCGCCGAACCAGTTACCTTTTAACACGTTTATTAGCGAATATGGGGGTGACCGGACCGACACCTATTCTTGAACGATTGAGTCGCCCCGTAGATACGTCTAAAGACGAAAAGCGATGGTTGGATGGCCTTTACCTGGACGAACCCGAAGAGTGGGACGATCCTTATCGATTCTTCCGTTGGTAGCGAACGTTTGCCTGTTTACGATCACATTGCTTTGCGGCCGGTGTAGCAATCGAGCTTATCCAACAGGCCTCGGAAGTAGCGACGGGCATCGATATAGCGATCGTCGATCGTCTCAAGGGTGCCGAGCTTATGACCTTTCACAATGATCGGGGAGCACTGCTCGTGAGACAGGTATCCTTCGTAGCCAATTTCTTTACACGCCTTGAGAAAGACTTCCCAGGGCAGCGTATCTTTCGGGCTTCCCGGCGTAACTTCCTCCCAACTATACGGCGCCCCGCCGACCGTGGCGGATTTCGCCAGGGAGATGGTATGGGAATAG
>JAFGTG010000350.1 GCA_016934255.1 Sedimentisphaerales bacterium | reverse complement strand
TGACCGCCGGCTTCCTGCACAATGAGCCCGGCGGCCGCCATGTCCCAGGGATTGTCGGTGGGGTGCAGGTATCCGTCGATTTTGCCTTCCGCGAGCAGACATAATTCTAACGCGGAAGACTGGAAAAGACGCAGTCGAAAACAGGTCGGCGGTCTCAATTTGTCCAGCCATTGCCACCACGTTTCGCGGCCGGACGGAACACTATAGTCGCAGGTCACACACAGAATGCTTTCTTCCAAAGGTCTGCTTGTGCATCGGATAGGCGTTCTGTGGAAATCATCGTCGATGATAACGGCGAAACTGTTTTTGACGGCGGCATAGCAATAATCTTGAGCGACCGGCATCACGATTCCCGCTTGAGGAATCCCATCTTCCATATAGGCGATCGTAACCGAGTAGAATGGAATGCCTCGGGTGAAATTTGTCGTGCCGTCGAGCGGATCGATGACCAGCCATTGCCCGGTGCTGATATCCGTCCCGTCCCTACGTGTCTCCTCCGAGAGGATTGGAATACCCGGCAAGTTCCGGTTCAGGAACGAGCAGATCACGTCCTGGCTTGCCAGATCCGTTTCTGTCAGGAGCGAGCCATCGCGTTTTTTAGAGGGTTTGGCTTTTTTAGTACCTGCGACATATTCCCGGATTTTTTGCCTACCTTGTCTGGCGGCCGCGATCAGCAAGTCGATAGGTTTGTTTGCAGACATCCTGACGGTACTCTTAGCAGACGGTGACGACAAGTCCTTCGGGATTAATATCATAATCGAAGAATCGAGCACGCTCGTTCACGGGTTTTTCATCAAGAATCGTCTTGATTTTTTGGGCGTCTTCGGGCGATTTGCAGACCATGAGCAGAAATCCGCCGCCGCCGGCCCCAAGGAGTTTCGCGCCGAATACGTACGGTTGGATTCGTGTAAACAGGGTTTCCACTTGCTCGTTCGTGGAATTGGGATCTAACTGCTTATTCAACTTCCAGGCGACATCCACCAGTTTTCCGAAGGCTTGGATGTCCTTTCGTGACAGAGCGTCGGCTACCTGCGGAGCCAGGGCGTGAATCTGCCTCAATGTTGACAACGTTTTTCGATCCCGATCCAGATAATGTCCCACGACCTGGCCGAGAATACCTTTCGCCAGTCGTGTAATGCCCGTGTAGTATAACAATGTTTGGCCGTTGTTGACTTTAGGATCGAGCACATCGGCCGGCAGATAGTGAATTTTCGCATCCGGAACCAGTCCGGGTTCCGCGCTGACGATTTTCGTTCCGCCCACGGCGCCTCCGATTTGGTCCTGCCAACCTCCTCCGGTCGTGAGTGATTGTTCCAGACGCAAAACCGCATGGAACAATTCCTTTTGCGTTAATGTCCGGCCCATCACCCGGTGGATCACGGCGAGTATGACGGCCCCCATAATACTGGACGTTCCCAATCCGCTCCCTTTGGGGATCGCCGCCAGGGTAGTTAATTCGACGCCGCCGCCAAATTGCTCCAGCATGTGCCTGAGACTCGAATGCTGAGGCCAGCGGGCGGTCTCCGGTGAAAATCCGGATAACGCCAGCGCCGCCTTCGCCAGAGAATACTCGCCGGAGGCTTTGCGATAGTCCAATAGTTCATCGAGAGAAGTAATTTCAATTCGCGTACCTAAGTCAATCGAACCGATACGGATCACCGGCTCGTCGGTCACTCTCATATAAACCTGAATAGGGGGCTGGCCGTTGAGATTCACCGCCGTATCAATGACGCATCCGCCATGCTCGAGCGAGTACGGGGGAGTATCCGTCCATCCGCCGCCGGTATCGAATCGTGCCGGCGCCCGTCCCCAGACAATCTCATCGCTGCGCAGAGCACTGCGAGGCGGTGATAGGTTATCGCCGCCGCTTGAGATAATGGACTGGCCCAACGATTGAAATGCAAGATGGCATGCACGTTTTGCCCATTGATTAAGCGGTATAGACGCATCCGGCTTTAGCTCGATAGAATCCAGCCAGCGGCGCTCGACGACAGCGAGTTTTTCGGACACTTCAACCAATGTCCTCTCGTCTAAAATCTTTTCCTCCTCGAGCTTCAATAGAGCGGAACCGAGCGTGTGCATGATTCGCGGAAAGATCATCGAATCCAGGCTTTGCGTCGTATCATTATCCTGTCGCCATCTTGCTTCCTTGAGAATATCTGCGATCCAGGCGGAGGGCTGAGTTTCACTCTTGAGAAGATAAGCCAATTCATTCGCCGAAAACTTACTCTTCGGTCTAAAGATGTACCGTAGGGATTTTTTGATCTCGATCGCCCGGATAATATTTCGCTTTCGATAGAAAATATCGTGATCGGCGAGTATGGCGATCTCCGCGGAACTATATCGGTCAGCCTCCAACCAGGCCTTATGCTTCTCCCGATGGGCTTTATTCGGATTAAACATCCAAAGCCATTCATGGTATTGCGCGTGTTTTTTTACAGCCGGAAAGACACGAGCGTTCCATAAGCTCCGCTTCTCCGGTGGGATATGATTGTCCCAGATTTCTTCCGGTTGGGCTCCCACGATTTCGAGCCATTCGAGGATGGGCAATTTGCAAAACGTCGCATCCCGCCCGACGGATGTATTGAACATATCGTTGACGTCGTAACAGCGAACGAACCAGACGTTCTCGTCATTGCGATCACGGCCCTGGATGACGTCAAGGCTCATCTGAGCCGGTAGAGATAGTGGTTTATCGACATCCACCCCGACAACGATATTTTCGCCGCCCAGCGTCAATGTTGAAAGGATATTGCATCCTTCTACCCAGGCCTTCGTGCCCATTACCCGGCCACTGTCGGTAACATCATTGTTGATACTTAAACACGTACGAAGCGATGTCGAACCCAAATCGTTCTGAGTTAAGATATTTCCGCTGCTGATAATCTGTCGGCTGGTGCCAAAGTGCAAAAATTCGCACTGCGGCACAACGTTCGCATGGAACGGAATATCTCTGAGTAGCTTGAAAAGTTGGGCCAAAAGCGGCTCGTCCCATGTCGATCCGCTCTGCTGTACCGAACGGATATAATGGGTTAAATGGGTCTCGGCTCCGATACCGCAACATATTTCACGATAGAAATCAAGACCCTGTTTTATCGCGGCTTCACCCATTTTGCCGGAGAGGGTGAATTGGCCGTCAGTTTGCAATTGAGGGCAAAAGATCTTTAAGAGCTTTACTGCGGTGTCAGTGTCGAAGTTCATGACACCGATATCTAAAAGCGATTGACCGTACGGATTGATCGCTTTCATTTTGCGCTGGTCTTCCGGCGAAGGTTTTTGTAGAAAGCGCGTGACCCGATGACGATTATCACAACAAAAGACACCGTGGTTTTTCGCCTGCTCCGTCGGTGCATAACACCCCAGACCGATGAGACCTTTCCTGTCAAACGATACGGTTCTCACGTCGAATTCGAGAAGGACGTCACCGGATGTGATGACAATTTGGCCCGCTCCGTCCACAGGGGCAGGCAGGTGTAAGTAGGTCGGCAACTGTCGGTCGAACAGGGTGAGGGGCAGACATCCGTCGTTTTCACCCGGCACGGGAATAAAAAGTTTGCCGCACGGCCCATACGCCGGCAGTCGTCGAGAATCTCCCCCGGCGTGAACGATCAGAATCCGCAGGCTCTGTAAAGTTTTTTGCCAGGTCTCTGAAGTGGAAGAATGTATATGGCGTCCGAGTTCTCGTTGGAGAACTTCGAGGAGACAGCCAATCGTGCTTCCTCCGCTCCCTACGCGACGCCCTCCAGGATCGGGCACCACCCGCACGTCCCGCACGGATTCCAGAAGGCCCAATTGCTGCCGAAGACGAAGTTGTGTTTCATAGGCTTTGGCCTGGGCCGTATTCGAGGCCGTGATGATAAGGTAATCCCAATTTTTTCCTATCGTATGCATTTTTCGATTAACTGAGTCGATACTGTTTTTCTTTTTTAATTCGGAAATCAGATGTCCGCAATCATCGGAACAGTGATTTTCGATGATTAAAACATGTAGAAATGAGCAAATCAATAAGTAATTCTCAAGATATCGATGGATCCATCAATTCGACTGGCGATCAGATTGTTTGAACTTTTGTTTGGGCGTTGAACGTAGGCCGGAGATTTGTAGATAGCCCGATTTGAATTCATCAGGTCAATTTTTGTTGTGGATCTGGAGCGTTCGTTACTTTTTCTTGTCGGAGGGGTAATTCCAGTATAAACATCGCCCCTTGTTCCAGGCCATCGCTATGGACGGTCAGAGATCCTCCCATCTCCTGGGCGGCCAAAAACCCACTGTGCAGCCCAAAGCCATGTCCTTTTTCTTTCGTTGTGAATCCGTGCTGGAATATTTTCGTCATGTTCTGTTTTGATATGCCGATACCATTGTCTTCCACTTCGATTCGCAGTTTATCCTTGCCGAGTTTGTAGGATCGAACAATCAGTATCTTCTTCTTTTTTTGGCTTTTGGAAACGGCGTATTTGCCGTTGCTGATGAGGTTGACGAGAATCTGCAGCACGTGTTGTTTGTCGATGTAGATATTCGGCAGTTCGCTTACCTCCAGTTGCAACGTTACGCCGTGTCTCGTCAGGCCTTCTTGATTAATCTGGATGGCGTCGTCGATGATCTCGCGAATGTTCGTGAGGACCTCGATGCCGACCGCCTTCGCGTACTTTTGCTGGGATTGAATGATTTGCTTAACATGTTCGAGATTTCGGGTTAACGTGTGTATCTTTTCTGTGATATCCGCCTGTTCTTTCTCCATGAACTTCGCCACTTCCGAAAGATACGTGGGGATGTGTTTTCCTTTTTCATCTTCGGTCAGAAACGTTCCGATCTCATCCGCGTGCTCTGTAATGAGATGGATAATTTTTTTCAGATTTTTCGTTTTGGAAGTGAGTAGGATCTCTCGTATCGCGTTTGCGGATATATTGATACTGTTGAGAACATTCCCGACGTTATGGAGGATATCCGTGGCGACTTCGCCCATGCCCGCCTTATGGGCGGCTTCCACAAGCCGTTGATGTGTTTCTTTGAGTTGTTCTTCGGCTTTCTTGCGTTCGGTGATGTCGCGAACCATCGCCATCACGTAGGATTCGTTCATATAAGTGAACAAGCTTGCAGATACCTCAATATTAAATGGAGTTCCGTCCTTGCGAACGTCCACGGATTCGGCGTGGAACTGCCCTGTCGTTTGCATTTGCTTTTTAAAATTGTTCAAAAGATAGAAGTAATCCGGGTGAACGAAATCTTTAACGGAAAGCCCCTCCATCTCTCCCACTGCGTAACCGTACAACTTATGTGCCGCGGGATTGGCCGCAACAATGATGCCTTCGAGATTGAATATGATAATGCCGTCGGTCGAGGTGTCGAAGATGCTGCGAAACCGTAATTCGCGTTCCCGCAAATCGTTTTCCACCTGCTTGCGTTCGGCAATTTCGTTTTGAAGTTCGGCCGTGCGTTCGTCCACCAGTTTTCGAATTTTGTCCGTTCGACAAGCGATATACATCGCCAGGAACGCCGTCAGCAGCGCACCGCCGAGAAGAATCCCAATGCCACTCATAGGGACCGTGGACATAAATGACACCGGTCGGCCCATGCAACGGATCTTCCATCGGAGGATTCCAAGGTCGATGATCTTTTCGTATTGCCAACGTCTCCTCGATGCCGATTTTGTGCGGGTGAACATCGAATCATCCTGTGTGTTGCTGAATAAAAGTGTTGAGCAAGTTTTCATATGATTCCAGACCTGCACGTGAACATCAAACCGTTCCTTTGAGAAAATGGGAGGATGGAGGATATCGGAAAGACTGAACATACCGGCAATAAATCCCTGGATGTTGTCGCGGCGTCCTGAAACCGTAAAGGATACCTTGCCTAACGAATACACCGGAGCCAGGCACAGCAATGTGTCGTCCACCGCTTTGGCGCCTTCGCTCGTAAGGGTCGCGGCATCAACCGCAACGATATGCCCTGTATCCCTTGCTCGATATAAGAGTTCCTCGAGCAGGGCGGATGAGCTCAGATCGTAGCCCGCGAACGACTCATTGCCTCCGTAGGGTGCCAGATAAAAGACGGGATAATATGTCTGCTTGTAAGAAGTCGTAATCCGATGACCTTTTTCATCCGGTTGCCAGATCTGGAAGGCTTCAAGCCCATCGCACCGTGCGTTGATTTCAAATTCATCTCGCCGGTGTGCGGAAACTTTGGGAATCCACCAAAAAGCCTGGATACCCGGAGTATGCTCGATCTGGAACTGCGCGTAAGAAGTGAATTCATCGCGTTCGACGGACGATGACGAACAATAAAACGCCTGGAATTCGCTGAGTTTTAAAAGACGATCCGTCAGGGCTTGATGAACGGCATCTCGATATTTATCGGCTACGTTGAAAAAATCTCGTTTGATGTAACGTTCTTCGGACAGGAGTAAGACGATAAACGCCCCGATAGTAACCAACAGGCCAACAGCAATAACCATCCAGACCATGTTGTATCTGGCGTTGTTTTTCGATTGACCGGAATATTCCCTTTGAGGGTTCATTCCATTATTTTCCAACGATAATATCTGTATTTTTTATCATTTCGGCTGGAACCTCGATGCCCAGTTTTCGGGCTGTGATGAGATTGAGCATCGATTGCCCTTGCAGAGCCGTTTTGACGGGAATGTCCCCCGGCGTTTTCCCCGCCATGATTTGTTTGACCATCCTGGCCGCCTCCATGCCGTGCTCGACGCCGGATTCCAGATATCCCACCAGTCCGCCGTCATCCACCGTGAAGATAAAAAATCCAATGATCGGAAGTCTGCAATGATCTACGGTCCAGGCCATGACCTTTTCCGGTTCAACGCTTTCGCTATGATCGTTTGCATCGGCTTTAACGGTGTGATACATGTAGGTGGCGATGCCGTCAGCCATTGACTGAACTTCTTCAATAGCCTTTTTCCATGTCTCGAAGGTTGACGGCGTTTTCACCGTGACGATCTCAAACGATTCCGGCGGGGACTGTAAAAACTTGAGGGCTCCATCGGAGGTGGGCGAGTCATCAGTAACAATTGCGATTCTCCGGGCATCGGGCCTGAGTTTTTGGAACATATCCAAACTTTCCTCGACGTGCGGTTTTTCCTGAACTCCCGTGACGTTGGACGCCGGATATCCGTATTTTTCGAGAGCTGCATTGACGCCGCAGAAAACAATTTGCGGACTGGATTGGCCCGCGTATTTCTTCAGACAATATTGCTGTGCGTTGTCATCAGCGCCGATGACGATGTCCGGTTGCCACTCATTGATGAGATCGCAGGCCTTTTCCCCGGCGGTTCTTTTCCATTGTTCACTCGTTCGACGTTTGGTGTCCATGTAGTAAACCTGTAAATCGACACGGACATCCGACAGGGCCATCCGTACGCCCCGGGTAATCGCATCCACCCAGGGATAACCCGTATGATAGCTATGGATCAGGAGCACTTTCGTGGCGGGTTGAGCGTCGGAGGATAATTGTTGTTTGGAATCAGAGGCCGACGCGCCTAAAGCATGAGATGGCGACTTTTTACATCCGGTCATGATCGAGCCGCACAGCATGATGAGAATGGATGAAAAAGCAAAACAATACCGACAGGTTGTTATACTCATTGTGTTTTTTGGCTTTTTCATGATGCCACCTTTTAATTACTTTATTCCGGTATTTTCTATTTTTATCCGGCTGTATTCGCAGGGGATGTAGGTGAAAAGTCGCCCCCTTTTCAGCACATACTAATCCTTTAGTTCGGCATAAAAATAACAAGAGATAATCAATAACACAGCGGTTCGGTTAGAACGACAAAATCCAGGTGAGATAAATGGACCTAATTAATTTAAGTGCTTGTTAAAGAATAAGATACTTGAATTGCAGATACTTGGGTTGTTTTTGAGTAACGAGTTTTATCGGACGAAATGTAAGGTTTATCTATTGCGTGGTTATCGGGGGCTCGCGGAGGTCGGTGCTGAGCTCGAGTGAATTTGACAGAAGTTCGGAGCAATGATAAAATAAAGGTTAGATGGTGATAATCTATCGAACAAATTTCAAGTAGGAACGGGGTAAAAGTGGCGGTCGGTGGGTTTCTGGGCGTTTGTTGACTTAACCCTCGATCTTAAAATAACAAAGGAGACGTCATATGAGAAAACTCGGGTATTTGGACGAAACTCACGGAAATGAGTTTTGCCCCAAAGTTTCACGACGCACGTTCTTAGGCGGAATCGCAGCCGGGACGACATTTACGATTCTACCGCGGGTTGCACTCGGTGGAAATAATCATGCAGCGCCCAGTGACAAAACGACATTGGCGTTGATCGGTGTGGGAGGTCAGGGCCATGTCAATCTGTTCAATTTCTTGCAGATGGACGAGGTCCAGGTTGTGGCGGTTTGTGATGTCAACCGCGAGGGAGGAGGGTACATTTCGTGGAACTGGATGGAAGGGAAGGAGCGGAAGGTAGGGGGGCGCGAGCCGGCCCGGCGTCTGGTTGAGGAGCATTATGCTGAACAAAAAGGTGTCGGAAAATATAAAGCCTGCAAAGCGTACGCCGATTTTCGCGAGCTCCTCGAGCGAGAAGATGTGGACGCCGTCATGGTCGCTGTGCCGGATCATGCGCACGCGATGATAACAATGGCGGCCATCGAACGCGGCAAGCACGTGTATTGCGAAAAACCCCTCACGTACTCCGTTTATGAAGCCCGAAAAATCACTGAAGCCGCACGCAAAGCCAAAATCGCCACCCAGTTGGGCAATCAAGGACAAGCCGCGGAAGAAGCCCGTCTCATACAGGAATTCATATTGGATGGAGCTATCGGCCCGGTGCATGAAGTGCACGTCGCGCTCAACAAGCGGTTCTGGGATCCGCCGAAGTGGGGGAGCCGTCCGCCGGAGACGCCCCCGGTTCCCGATGGACTGGACTGGGACGCGTGGCTGGGCCCCGCACCCGCGCGGCCATATCATCCGGCCTACCATCCATGGCGTTGGCGCGACTGGCGCGATTTTGGAACCAGCCCCCTGGGGGACATGGGGTGTCACATATTATCGACCGTGTTCAAAGCGCTTAAACTGACGTATCCCACCAGCGTTGAAGGCGAATGCGTCGAATTGGGACCGGACGTCTATCCGCGAAAGTTCCGGGTACGATATCAGTTCCCTGCACGCGACGGGTTGCCGCCGGTTACCTTGACCTGGCACGACGAGGGCTTTAAGCCGCCTCGGCCCAAAGGTCTTGAGTCTGGCCGTTCGGTGTCCGGGGTAGTTTATATTGGCGAGAAGGGAGCGCTTATGGGCCATCGCCTGGTTCCTGAATCCAAAATGCAAAGCTACGGACGCCCCCCGAAGGTGCTCCCGCGTTCGCCGGGACAGTATCAGGAATGGATTAATGCGTGTCGGGGCGGTGAACCCGCCGGCTCGGATTTCGTGGCGCATAGTGGAATTTTGACTGAGACGCCCCTTCTGGGGAATATCGCCATGCGCCTTGGAAAGAAACTCGAGTGGGACGGCCCGAATATGACGTTCACAAACGACTCGACCGCCAACCAGTACCTGCACAGAAAATATCGAGATGGCTGGACCTTGTAGTCGGGAATAAGAAACTTACCATCTGAGGAGAAACTGGAAATGACGAACTCGCAACGTATCAAAAAGCTTTTATTCGTTTTGTGCATTGGCTTTGGAATTACACTTTCCAGCGATGCGACCGAGCAGAATAAACCTGCCGATGGCCGATGGATCAGCCTTTTTAACGGCAAGAATCTTGACGGTTGGACGCCTAAAATCACGGGCTACGATTTGGGCGACAATTTCGGGAATACTTTTCGCGTTGAAGACGGCGTCCTGAAGGTATGCTACGATCAATACGACACGTTCGGCGGAAAATTCGGGCACATTTTCTACAAGGAGAAATTCTCGCATTATCGTCTCCGGCTCGAATACCGGTTCGTGGGAGAGCAGGCGCCCAAAGGTCCGGGGTGGGCTCTTCGAAACAATGGGATCATGATACATTGCCAATCCCCCGAGAGCATGGCGAAGAACCAGAATTTCCCGGTTTCGATTGAGGTCCAGCTCCTGGGCGGCAACGGCAAGGATAAGCGTTCGACCGGCAATCTCTGCACGCCGGGCACGCACGTCGTGATGAACGATCAGCTTGTCACCCAGCATTGCACGTCATCCCGTTCCAAAACCTATCATGGCGACCAATGGGTCAAGGCCGAAGTCGAGGTTCACGGCGACGGTCTCATCAAGCATATTATTAACGGTGAGGTTGTACTGGAATACGAGAGGCCGCAGTATGACGAAAAAGACGCCGACGCCCGCAAACTGATTAAAGGTGATACTATGATGATCTCGGAAGGCTACATTTCTCTTCAGGCTGAGAGCCATCCAACCGAATTCCGAAAGATAGAGATTCTACCTCTTGACCAGTAGGATGAAACTTCCTCGGTGGTCTAAGGTGTCTATTGCTTCTTGGATAAGGGGACATTATGAATAGGCATATTGAATCTGTTTCCATTTTCTGTATCTTTGCGATTTTATTTCTTTGTGGTTTCGTCAAAGCCGATGTCAATCTTTCAGATATTCCGAGAGTCGATGCGCATGCCCACGTTGGCGATGTCGAGAGAATGAAGGATTATGTCGAAGTCAGCAAGGTTCTCAAAGACAAGTACAAGATTAATCTGGACGTGTGGATCAATCTGAGCTTCCAGAGGCGGTCCGGCGAAGGTGCGTCCGAGCATTTGAAGGCGGTTAAGGAAAAGTATCAGGACCGGTTCTTACCTTGCATTAATGACTACCGCATCCAGGATGGGTTAAGATATCCTCCCGATGAGCTGGCCGAATGGATGAAGAAGGGGATCGTCGGATACAAGCTCTGGTTTGGCGTGACGGACATGATCGACGATCCGATGTTCGAGCCGACGTTCGCAAAGATGGAAGAAATCGGCATGGTCGCCGCCTCGGTCCACGTCGCCCAACCTTGCCCGACGGAATGGTGTGAAGACCCCGTGAAGTTCTGGCAGGCGCAGAACGCCTGGGAACGCGTTCTGGATCGTCATCCGAAACTGGTGGTCATCAACGCGCACATGCTCGACCATTTCAACTCCGACGAGCAGTTGGATTATTTAGGGTATATCCTTGAGACGTATCCGAATCTTCACGTGGATCTGGCGGCCCGATTCCAGCAATTCCACCGAATGGACCGAGAGAAGCTTCGAGCCTTCATTATCAAATACGCCGATCGAATCCTCTATGGAACGGACATCGGAGGCCAGCCCAAGCCCGGACAATACGAGAACGTCGCAGAGCAATATCACCGTACGTTCCAGCTATTGGAAACGGATCACATGATCCGAGGAGGCTTCTTCGGAGAGACGGAAACAAAAGGCTTGGCTTTGCCGGAAGACGTCTTAAAGAAAATCTACTACCAAAACGCCGTCCGGCTCTATCCGAGAGTCAAGGATGTCCTGATCCAACTCGGCTATTCCATTGAATGATGTCTGCTTATAGCAAATTGGCTTTGTTTTTTCAATTCGACCCTTTCATTTCGAGTATCCGGCCACAGCCGGCCAATTGGCTTTGTTTTTTTGAAACGGGCTTGTGAAGGAGGGGGGAGAAATTCGCAGTCCGCCAAATGGAGTAGATTGGGTTTGTTTTTTCAAATCGGACCGGTGATATGTTTTTCAGCCTGCCCTGAGCGTAGTCGAATGGGATATACAACATACGATACACGAATTTTTGACTAATTATTATAGCTTTTTGTGAATTTATGAAGAAATTTGTGCATTTTTGAGCGGTTTTAAACATTTTTTGTATTTATTTTATTTACCGCCGAGATCGCCGAGATCACCGAAATTGGCTTTGTTTTTTCAAATGACATGACAGGATAACAGGATGGACGGGATTTTTTCTTAACGCTTTGGTCTTCGGTTTTGAATTTGTTGTCTGAATTCTGTCTTCTGTGTTCTGTATTCTAATATTATGTGTGATATATATTATACGAACAAATCAGCCTGAAGTTAAGTAAAATTTAGAAAAATTTGCGAGATTTATCATGAAGAATGCTCAGAAGCACGAAGGAATTCAATGGTCATCGAGAGCTTCGGATTCCTGGTTTCGCAGCATGTAGGCTTTGATATTTCGCACTGTTTCACTTGAATTTTTGTGCTCGGGTGTTTATAATTGTAAATCGGCGTATCGGGTGATTCGCCGCCGGACATGAGAGGAAGTCGTCCACCGAAAAAGCCCTGAGCGCAGATTAGCCAAAAGACAAGAATGAGGGATAATATCGTGACAGCGGACATGGATATAATCAGGCGATTGGAAAAAAAGATCGGCAAGAAGCTGGAGCGACTGGAGGAAAATGGTTTTTCGAAAGCTAATCATGCCTATTTCATCGATGATTATGGCAATATCACTGAGTTGATTTTAATCGGAAGCTTCATCACTAACATATCGTTCCTGAAGAGACTTAGGTATTTAACTAAGCTGAATTTGTCAGCAAATCTAATCACTAACATATCGTTCCTAAAGGGCCTGACAAATTTAACCGAACTGAATTTAGGTTACAATGGGCTAAGCGACATATCGCCTCTGCAAGGTTTAAAGAATTTATCGATCCTCAGCTTATATCATAACAATACCACCGACCTATCGCCCCTGCAGGGCCTAAAGAATTTAACCGAGCTGTATTTGTGGAACAATCAACTCACTGACTTGTCACCCTTGGAGGGCCTAACAAATTTGACCGAGCTGAATTTACCTACTAATAACATTACTGACCTATCGCCCCTCCGGGACCTGAAGAATTTAAAGAATCTGGATTTAGCAGGGAATGAAATCACGGACCTATCGCCCCTACAGGACCTGAAGAATTTAAAGAATCTGAATTTAGCATGGAATGAAATCACGGACATATCGCCCCTGCGAGGCCCGAAGAATTTAACGAAGTTGGATTTGAGAACTAATCGAATAAAGAGATTCCCGCCGGAACTGCTTGAGTTCGGCATGCAGGTAGTGTGGGAATCCGCGAGTGGGAAAGGGATAAACCTGTGCGGCAATCCTCTGGAATCACCACCGGTTGAGATCGTCGAGCAGGGGATGAAGGCCATTCGCGAGTATTTTAAATCGCTTGGCAAAGAGGAAAAAAAGCTTCTCAATGAAATGAAGGTCCTTTTAGTCGGGGACGGCGGAGCAGGAAAGACCAGCCTGGTCAAGCGATTGGTTTACAAAACATTCGACCCGGCCGAAAAACAGACCCACGGCGTCTATAGAGATGACTGGTCCATCAAGATCGGTCGCAAAGAGGTTAAGGTCCATTTCTGGGACTTCGGGGGCCAGGGGATTATGCAGGCGGCCCATCAATTGTTCTTTTCGGTGCGTAGCCTATACGTTCTGGTTATGAACGCGCGTCAGGAGCCGGATCCGGAAGACTGGTTCAGGAGGATCGAGAGCTTCGGCGGCGATTCACCCGTTATGGTGGTGATTAACAAGGTCGATGAGAACCGGTACAACCTCAATGAAAAAGATTTGCAAAGAAAATACCCCGCCATCAAGGGCTTCTACCACGTCTCATGCA
Source organism: Sedimentisphaerales bacterium (assembly GCA_016934255.1). Lineage (GTDB taxonomy): Bacteria > Planctomycetota > Phycisphaerae > Sedimentisphaerales > Anaerobacaceae > JAFGTG01. The sequence continues at coordinate 9,834 of JAFGTG010000350.1, read as the reverse complement.
AAAAGAGGACCGGTATCGCCGATTTTAAGAAGGCCCTGAAAAAGCAAATCTCCGAGGTTAAGATGATACAAACCGAGTTGCCCCTTAGCTGGTTCGAGGTTAAGAAAGACCTTGAGGAGCTTCGGAAGGAGAAGCCCTATATAACGCTGGATGAGTATAAGATCATATGTGTAGGGGCTGACGTCACCGAATCTGAGGCTTGCGAAATCCTCATCCGCTATCTACATATATTGGGCGTCGCTCTGCACTATGAGGATTACGATCTGCTCAATACTCAGGTGCTCAACCCCGAATGGGTCACTCAAGCCATATATAAGATCATCAACTCCCAGGAATTAAAGAAACAAGACGGCATCCTTCCAAAGTCGCGTCTTTCATACATCCTCAATGAGGAGGTTCTAGCCGACTTTGCCGGGAAGGCCGTGAAATACTCTCCTGAAGAGGAACGATACATAGTCCAATTGATGAAGAAATTCGAGCTTTGTTTCGAGCTGGACGGTGGGGGCATACCCGGCCGCATACTCGTGCCCGACCTGCTAAAGGCCGAAGAATCCGACTACGACTTCCCTAAGACAGATGTTTTAAGATTTTATTTCGAATATGATTTTCTACCCTCCTCGGTCCTGCCGAGCTTTATGGTCAAACGACAACAGGATGTTGATATCGATCTATGCTGGCGCACTGGTCTGGTCATGAGCGATAAAGAATTCGACGCACGAGCCCTGGTTCGCCTCGATAAGAACAAAAGACGAATCCATATTCAGGTAGCCGGGGCCCAGAAGCGCGACTACTTCTCAACAATCCGAAAGACGATCATGGATATCAACGCCGGTTTCCAGAAGCTGCCGGTCAGACAATGGGTACCTTTGCCCGATGAAGATGGCTACGCCGTGGAGTACGACGAGCTGCTCGGACACGAAAAGATAAATCCTCGCAGGGATAAGATATTCATCGGCAAGTTAGGTAGGGAATACCCCGTCTCGGTTCTGCTCGACGGCATTGAAACACCGGAAGAAAGAAGGGAGAGAATTAAGGGAGCGAGAGGCGTCAAAATCCGAGACATTCATGCTGGCCAGGTAATTTTTGCCGATGATATCGGGAACATAGAAACTCACCGTAAGGTTAAAAAGGAAAAGACGATGAAAATCAATAAAGTCGATGTTCATGGAAACGCTACTTTTGCGGACAAGATTGGCGCGATAGTTTACAATCAGAACTTTGATATTCCTCAAGAAAAATTCTCCGAGTTGATCGCCGGAATCAAGGGATTGGCGGCAGAGAAGCAACGTCTGATCGAAAACGATTTCAAGGATATTACCAAGGCGAAGACGGAACATGAGAAAGAATCTATTGCCGAAAGGATAAAGGCTTTTCTGATAGCCAACGCCATCCCCGTTGCCCACTCGCTGACGGCCACGGCAATCTTCGAGCTGGCCAAGATGTTTGTTTAAACGATGGCAACAGCCGGGATATATAGTGAGGTTCATTGAATCCTACGCCCTACATCAGCAAAGAAGATTGTCGTTTCGACCTATCGGCTTTCTTGCAATGGCTTCGTCACTTCGTCGAATTCTTGTAGGATCGTCTCATCTTTTTGGCCGACGAAACAGTTCGCAAGAAAAATCATCAGGCAATTGGCGGCGAAGCCAGGAACGATTTCATACATCGTCTCGCCTAATCCAATCTGTTTCCACAACACCAAAACGATCGTTCCGGTCACCATCCCGGCCAGGGCCGATTGCCAACTGGTCTTGCGAGAGAACAAAGCAAAGAGAATCAGAGGCCCGAACGCGGCGCCGAAGCCGCCCCAGGCATAAGAGACGATCCCCAAAATCGTGTTGTCGCGGTCCAACGCCATGACTAATGCGATGATCGAGATAACCACCACACATCCTCTCCCGACCAGGACGATCTCTTTTTCGGAGGCTTGTTTCCTGATTGCCTTGAGATAGAAATCCTCCGATAACGCTGAGGATGAAACGAGTAGTTGAGAATCGATCGTGGACATGATCGCCGAAAAAATAGCCGCGAGCAATATCCCTCCGAACCACGGATTAAACAGATCGCGAATCATAAAAATGAAGACCTTTTCCTCCTGGCCGCCACTCAGATTCTCGTATATCGCCATGCCGATAAAACCCACGAAGACCGCTCCGGACAACGAAAGGAGCACCCAGACAATCGCAATCGCCATCGATTTTCGCAACTTATCGACTGATTTGATGCTCATGAACCGTACGAGGATATGCGGCTGGCCGAAGTATCCCAAACCCCACGCCATGCTGGAAAGGATCATGCACAGAGCAACGGGCAATGTCTCACCTTGCGGCACCAGGCTTGACGAGATATCTCGCCGCGTCATTGCTTTGCTGATCGCTTCAACGCCCCCGACGCGATGGTAGGTCAACAACGGTACGATAACAATCGCAAAGACCATCAATGCTCCCTGAAGCAGGTCGGTCCAGCAAACGGCTAAAAAACCACCCAGGAATGTGTAGGCGACGACAATAAGGCCGCCAAGGATGACGGCAACATGATATTGGATGTTGAAGGTGGATTCGAATAACTTTCCCGCCGCTACAAGGCCCGAAGAAGCGTAGATGGCGAAGAAGATCAGTATAATGATCGCCGAGATAATCCTCAATAAGCCCGTGGGATCTCTAAAACGCGCCTCGAAGAAACAGGGCAGGGTAATCGCATTGGTCTTTTGTGTATAGATCCTCAAACGGGCCGAAACGAACCACCAGTTCAACGCCGTCCCGATAAAGAGGCCGATCGCGATCCACACATTATCTGTCCCGGCCAGATAAATAGCTCCGGGCAACCCCATGAGCAGCCAGCCGCTCATATCGCTGGCCTGGGCCGAGAGGGCCGTCACCCACGAGCCCATGCCGCGGCCGCCCAGCAGGTAATCTTCGATACTGGACGACTTGCGATAGAAACAAAGACCGATGACCAGCAGGATGATGAAATAGGCGATAAATGTAATTAAGGTCGGGATCGACATTGAAGAATCACTCTAAAATCTCAGATCATCCGTTATAGTTTCTTTGAGAATTCGTTCAACAGATTGACAATTCCCTGAATGGTTTCTCTATTGGGCATGGGTATTTTCAAATGTTGTTGTCCCGTGGTTTCATCGACTTCGATTCTGGGGCCGGAAGGAGATTTCGTGCGCTGTGTCGTCGATTCACCTTTTCCTGCGAGAAGCGTCTGTCCGAGCTTTTCAAGAAGTGTCGCCCCAGCGGTGATGATATCATTCCACGCTTGCTCCTTTGGAGAACCCACGGCCTCTCTTTGTTCGGTTGCGATTATGGCAACGTCTTCAATTTGGTCTGCTTCTATGGCGGTTTTGTCTTCACGGGGCATTGATTCCGGAATAGCGCTGGTCGCCTGATCAACCGAATCCATGAAACGTTTTAATCGCGTTCCGCCGAGAAAGACTTCGTCCTTTCCCTTGTCGAGAACACCCGAAAAGAGCGATTGTTTGAACGATAACAGCGAGAGCATGCCGTGCTCGATGGTTCCCTGGGCGACGAAGTTGACGACACGTACCGGACGGTGCTGGCCCAGACGATGGATTCGCCCGATACGCTGCTCGAGCACCGCGGGATTCCAGGGTAGATCCATATTGACCACGGTTGACGCATTTTGGAGATTCAGCCCGACGCCGCCGGCATCGGTTGAGAGAAAAACCCGGCATTGGGGATCGTTTTTGAATTGCTTGATCAGGTCTTTTCTTTTTCGACCGGGCACTCCGCCGTGAAATAGTACGTAATCGCGCTTGGAGGACTCAAGACGATTCACGAGCAGTTCGTGTGTTCCCAACCATTGGCTGAAAACAACCACCTTCATGTCCGGCCGCTCGAAGGTCTCTTCGAGAACGGAAATCAACTCGTCCGCCTTAACGCCGAAATCGGTCTTCTTATCGAGAAGATACGTACTGTTGCAGCTCATCCGCATATTCTGAAGAGCGATCATCAGGCGTCTCTGGTCGGTTTCGGATAAGAAGCCCATTCGGCGCCATTTGGCCACGATGCGCGCGACGATCTCACGGTTTTCTTCGTGATGTTGCATTTGCTCTTTGGTCATCGGAACGAAATAGTTCTTGTCCAACCGGTCCGGCAGCTCCTTCAAAACCTCGTGCTTCGTGCGCCGAACGAGGATCGGCTCCAGGGATTTGGCGATTTTTGAGAGGTTATGATATCCGATCACCTTGCCGACGTCATCCACGTGCTGGTGCTCGGCGAGAAAGCGGAACATCGGTCCCAGGCGGAAGCGATCGACAAACTCGACGATGGAGTGCAATTCCTCCAGGCGGTTCTCCAGCGGCGTTCCGGTCAGAACAATGGCGTATTTGGATTCGAGTTTTTTGACGCTTTGGGCCCGCCGTGTTTTCCAGTTCTTAATGCGCTGGGCCTCGTCGAGAACGATCATATCCGGCGCCCAGTTGCGGATCAACTCGTCATCGCGGTGGATAACCTCGTAGTTCGTGATTTTGTAAAACGAATCGGAGGCGTATAATGCCGCTCGTTTTGCCATGAGTCCCTCGACGACATCGGCCGACCGGTCGGAGAATTTTTCGATTTCCTGTTTCCATTGATGCTTCACCGACGTGGGCGAGATAATGAGCACACGCTCGATGCCGACGGTCCGGGCCAGAATTTCGGCCGCCGCGATGGCTTGGATCGTTTTGCCTAGTCCCATATCGTCGGCGATCAGGATTCGTCCCGCTTTGGCGGCGAAAAGCGCCCCTTTTCGCTGATACGGATAGAGTTGCACCTTCAGCAGTTTTTTGAACGCCTTGCTGTCGATGCCTTTCGGGAAGGCTTTGTCGATCCGTTTTTTCAAATGAAGCTGATCCCGGACCTCGGCGATGAATGCGATTGTGTCGTCGTAGCACCGTGTATCGTGGTCGAAATTATTGATTTCCCGAATGAAAACATCGAATTTTCCGTAAGCGTTCGGCTTTAACAGCCCGTTCGTATCGAAGTAATCCAGAGCAGTCTTTACAAGGGTGGAGGGGCATTCTGCCCCCGCTCGAAAGATCACTTCACGTTTGGCGCCATAACGCAGATAAATTTCGGAGTAGGGCGGTTGGAATCCGTCGGTAAAGGCTTTTGAGCCTCCTCGTTTTCGCCGAAGTTTGTCCAATGTGTATTCGATGTGTTTGCAGGTGCCGAGCGAATTGACGGCAAAATCCGGGCACGAGCAGAAATTGTCTCCAAGCCCGTTTCCGCGGATCGCGACGCGATATTCCCCTTTCGTTTGCGGATTCGTGACGATGAACTCGGAAAAAATCGGCTCGGTTCCGATGTTTTTCACACGGAAATTCTGTTTTTCGGCGAACTGCCGTCGCAAAGCAACCTGCCATTGGTCCAGCGGCATATCCGCCGGCTTGCGAAGGCGTGAAATCTTCTTGGAAACTGGACTTCGACCGCCGGATTGTGAATGAGATTTCAGTGATTTTTTCTTAGCTTTGTGCTTCGTCATAATCGTAATGCCTTATCAATCGTATTGCATACTCCCCGTTACAGTTGCATTGCACGGAATGCATAAAATGCGACGTAAAGAAAAATTCTAATCTTTGTTGCGAAGGCAGGCAAGGCAGATCCGTATTTGAGGATAATCTATTTGGCCATTGAGCCAATCGAAAATGGGTTTCATTTTCTCATCCCCAACCTGCCGGATAGCATCGACAATACGGCCAAATGTTTGCTCGTCCACCCAGGGATGCGGATCGCTAATTTTTTCCCGTGTGATGTACTCAACCAGATATTGGGTCGTTGTTGATGGGGCTCGATTGATAGACTTTGCGACTTCTTCTATGGATCGTTTCTGCTCGAACAAGTCGAAGGCAAGCCATTTTGGGCCGCTCAGGTTTGATTGCTTTTCCGGCTCGTTTGCCCGCCGATGAGCGGAAACCGTTTCAGGAGATACGTTCATATCCATCGGGAGGGAATTCGTCCGGCAGTAATTCCGGATGGTCTCAAGGACGGCTTCGCCGTATTGTCGGCTCTTTTTTTCGCCCACGCCTTTGACGTCGAGGAGGGTTATTAGGTTTGAAGGGCGTCGCCGGGCCATGTCCCGCAATGCGGCATCTCCAAAGACAATATAGGCGGGCACACCTCTTTTGCGCGCCAGGGTGCCTCGAAGTGTTCGCAGCGCTTCGAACAAGCCCTTGTCCACACCTTCCCACGAATCTTCCACGGCTCGGGAGATTTTCGCCGGTTTATGAGCGGGCTTGAGTAGTCGGGGCGTTTCGTTGCCTTTGAGGACCTGCCAACCCTTTTGGGTGACGTTCAGGACGTTGAATTCACCGACTTTCTCGATATAGTCCTGGCCTTCGAGCTGTTCGATCCAATCGTGTATGGTATGTTTCGAATGTTCGTTGAGCAAGCCGTAGGTGCTCAGCGTATCGTGATGATTGTCCATGATACGCTGATCGGCGGAGCCGATAAGCACCGAGGCCGTGTAGCCGGCGCCGAAACGCTGTTCGAGACGGAGGATACAAGAGAGAATCTTCTGGGCGATTTCCGTCGCATCTTTCATGACGTCTAACTCGCCCAGGCACATGTCGCAGGCCGCACAAGTGGATTTGTCATACGTCTGGCCGAAATACCGGAGGATGGCTTTGTGCCGGCATAAACCGCTGGTGCAGTAATGATACATGCGGTTGAGCTTGATCATGGCGATTTCGTAGGCATCTGGATTCATATCGCTCATCAGGCTCTTCCACGTGCCGTAGTCGCCGCCCGAATAAAACAGGCAGCATTCGGCTTCGAGACCGTCCCGGCCCGCTCGTCCCGTTTCCTGCTGGTAATGTTCGAGGGACTTGGGCATACCGGTGTGAATCACGTACCGGACGTTCGATTTATCGATGCCCATCCCGAAAGCGATCGTTGCCACAATCGTAGCGATTTTGTCGTTGATGAAGGCCTCTTGGTTGGCCTTGCGGTCCTCGTCCGTCATGCCGGCGTGGTAGGGAAGTACGTTATACCCTTTGACCTTGAGCTGCAAAGATAATTCATCTACGTCTTTGCGCCGAATACAGTAGATGATGCCGGATTCTCCTCTGTGTCGATCGAGCACTTCATGGACCTGTTTCACTTTATTTGCTCGTCGCTTGACTTTGTAGACGAGGTTCGGCCTGTCGAACGAGCCGATCAGCATTTCGGGATTTTCAAGATGCAGTTGTTCGGCGATATCGTGACGGACCTGCTCGGTTGCCGTGGCCGTATAGGCGCCGATGGTGACATGAGGAAAGGTTTGTTTCAACTGTCCAAGCTGGCGGTACTCCGGGCGAAAGTCATGGCCCCACATGCTCACGCAATGGGCTTCATCTACAGCGATAAAAGAGAGCTTAGTTTTCCTGAGTAGATCGACGAAACCATCCGTCACGAGTCGTTCCGGGGAGACGTAAAGAAGCTTGAGTTTGCCGTCGAGAATCGCCGTATGAACGGTTCGCTTTTCTTCTGCTGAGAGAGAGCTATCAACCCGCGCCGCGGGCACGTCGCATTCTTTTAAGGCATCGACCTGATCTTTCATCAAAGAAATCAGTGGCGAGACGACAACGGTCAACCCTTCCATGACAATCGCCGGGGCCTGGAAGCATAGCGATTTTCCACCCCCGGTCGGCAGAACCACAACCGAATCCCGGCCGTGGCCGACGCACTCCATCGCTTGCTTTTGCAATGGCAGAAAGTCATTGTATCCCCAATATTTGACTAAGGCCTTTTGAATGCTCTCGATCATAATGGGAAGTTATACCATCATACGCCGAAAACTTCAAATTCCAAAACCTCTCGTGTCACTTCTACTGGCCATGATTTGACAATTTGGATTGTGTGCCATACAATACAGTGATGCAACCTGAAAAGAAACAGAATGGCATTCGTGGAATGGGGGAAGCTCATCCAATGATCTGTCAATCTCCTGATACGGATCCTCAAGCGGAACACGTTCAAATCGAATTGATTCGCCAATTGAGCGTTGCCCAGAGAATCTCGATGGTTCGCTCTTTGTCTCGAACGACTATATTTCTATCATGACGGGCGATTCAGCGTGCGAATCCATCGATGAGCGAGCGAGAGATAGACTTGGCTTTTGTCGAGCTTCATTACGGAAAAGATCTTGCCGGGCGACTTCACTCGTATATAGAAAATAAACGGCGATGAGAAAAGACGATATCATCAAGGCTAAATCTGTCTGAATTGTTGAGTCGTTCTTTTGATGAAGCCCGTGTAGCAGAAAGTATTTAACATAGTACGATGTGTCATTCCCGCGAAGGCGGGAATCCACTTCTTTCGTTACATACTTGGATCCCTGCCTTCGCAGGGATGACAACAAAAGTCGGTCGGTTTGAGTTAAATAGTGATCTTGTTTATGGCTCGGAGTTTCTCCAGAGCCTCCAATAAAGGTTCGAGTTTCAAGGCCGTTTTATAAACCAGCACGTTTTCCCCGATATGTACTCCTTCACGCAAGGATTTCTCAGGCACTGCCATCAAGATTTTCCAATGACGGAATTTCTGCAATTTCTGGCGTTTATGCGCCAGATATTCCGGCGTCCAGAAGCCAACAATTTCCAAAAAAGCCTGCGTGCTGTCTTCGTGGCGAAATGTAAAATCCGGCACAAACGTTTCCTGATGATCGTGGAAGATTTCACCTTCACGAATGAGCCGCCAACCGTTTCGCTCCGACCCGAATTTCGCTGCGAACGATTCTTCCAGGCTGGAGTCGAACTCGTCCGGCGGTGGCAGATGACTGATAAAACCATCACTGTCCGTTAGGTTTAGGCGGGCCGTCATGTTCCAGGGCGTTTTCAGCGTCGCCGTCATTCGCCAGCCCTTGCAGGCCAGCAGGGCGGGTAAGAATTTCGCGAAGTTCACGCCGTATCGACGCGTTTGGTGCAACACCGAAGCCGGTCCTGAAAAGGTGATGCGGTACTTGGATGGACCTAAGCGTACGATTTCGTGCAATAGTTTGGCTAACTTGGCGTAGCGTAGAATCGTTTTCAGGTCGTCGGTAGCCATAACGACCATTCGTTCCGCTCGGTATAGACAGGCTTGGAGTTGGGCGACGTTGTAACGGGACAATAAAGCAGGAGCATTCGGATAGCCCTCGAACCGCTCCAATCGCTGGAACGACAGGACGTCGACGTAAAGATTTGATTCGATCTCGTCCCATGAGAGGCCGATTTGATCCACGAGTTGTTGTTTTGTCTTTTTTTCCTCATGCTCGAAAAGTCGATCCGGCTGTTCGACCAGCGGATGGAGACATGCGGCCCGTAAAAACACGTTCATCCGAAGCTTGGCCGCATGGCCGGGTAAGTCGGACTGATAGGTGCTCCTGTCGTCCAGGAGCTTGCAAAACGCCTGGATCCGGCGAACGGGACAGTCCGGCTCATCGGCAAACAGGGCTTCTATTTGTCGATGAAGCTCACGACGCTGCCGGCTTCTGCCGTTATGATATATCGAGAGCATCCTCTCGGCATAATCGACATAATGCCGATGGGTGCTTTGTGTCAGGCGGTCCGGGATCGCTTGACCGGCTTTATATTCGACGATGGACTGGTCGCTCGTAAGCATCGCTTTTTCGTCTCTTTCGGGAACGGTGGACTTCTTTTGTGTTTTCACAGACAATTTCGTATAACGTTGCCCTGATATTGCCGGACTTTCTTAAAATTCTCCCAAGACGCTGTTTGGCCTGGCGGGTTGAGCCTTGTCCGCCGATCACGACGGCCACTTTCGCTTCGGGCACATCCACGCCCTCATCGAGAACCCGGTTCGCCACGAGGACGGGAAAGACGCCTTTGGCAAAATTCTCCAGGACGGT
>JAFGTG010000349.1 GCA_016934255.1 Sedimentisphaerales bacterium | reverse complement strand
TCATCGCCGTTTTCCATCACGTGGGCCGTGCCCCAAAACGCCCCGTTTTGTTGGACGCGCACCGGGAAAACCCAATGATAGGGACAGCCTGCGTCCCGATAAACGCCATAGGCCAGTATGTTACGCATTTGCGCCTTATCCGGATAGGTCGTCATCAGATTGATATCGTCGGCGCGCGGTTGGTCCGGCTCCCATTTGAAATTATAGCCCGGATGGAAATCAATGTCGTAGCTTTTCTTTGGAAAACTCCGGCTGGATTGGCCGTGAATATTCATGCGGACGTTATCGTAAAACTCGCCATCATAAAAAAGAGTGCAGCGAGTGCCTGTGTCGTTATTTGCGGCATTCGGATTTTCGATGAACCAATGCAGAACGGGCAGGGGATTCACAAGGCTCGGATCGTCCACGACGGTGCCCCAGTATTCAGGCGAATTCTCCGAATCGAGGAACGCCGGCAAGCGGGATTGAAGCCCCGCTGTGTCCGTGGCCGTGATGTACCAGCGGATCATCTGCCCGGCTAAGGCTCTGATAGACCTGGCGGGTATGCGTATTCCATAGACGCCGTCATCGTGTTCTCCATCGCCGTTATTGCCGTCGTCGCGGAGAGAAACGGTCGCTTCATCGTTGAACATGACCCGATAGTGCAGCTCCACCGTATCGACAGGATCGGCGGACGGCGCGATTCGGGCGGTGATGATCAGATCGTCATTCACGCTTGGAATTTCAGGCGTGTATGTATGGTCGGAAATAATCGGCCCTAATTTTTCGACGCCGATGTTATTCGGCATTCCTGGTGTTGGAGTCGGAAAATAATGCGGCGTCATATCGGTATAAACATGCGTCATAGCGACAAGTTCGGGCAGAACCAACAAGCCCGGACTATTGATACGGTAGTTCAATCCCTGTACGGCCAGGAGATTGGTGCCCACGTGGAGGAAGTCGAACTGGGCGATTGGATAATCTTCCGGAAGAATGGCGATTCGGTTGGCGCGGTAGGCGGATGATCCGGAATTCCATGTCTCTGTTGTCGGCTCGGGGGCGTTACTTCTGGCTACTTCCTGCCCGTTGATGTAGGCGATTATCCCATCTTCATAACGCATTCGTAAGGTTAGTGAGTTAATCGCTGTCGGATTTTCTACCTCGAAAGGAACCCGAACATATACACTCTGATTCACATCGCGCATTCCGGAGGCGTCTAGCCCGATCAGTTCCGGATAATCGTAACCCACACCAGTCACACCGCCGATCCAGCTTGAATCGTCCAGGTTTTCCAATGTCCAGGGACGCAGCGTATCCGAATCCTGTGTGCTCGGTTCCAATGCAGCGTTTCGAGGAATCAATGCCTTTGCAGGCGCCCCCGGCGCCACAAAGGTCAATGCCTGATCCGTGGCGCTAAAACCGTAGGAAATGTCCGGCGCCTGGATCGGGTACGCAGGGGAAAATTCCGAAACAACCGTTTGTCCATCCGGACGCACCAGTCCCAGATACTCGCCGTCACCGCTAAGTTTGAAATTGGTGTGTAACACCCCGAGGGGATCTCTTCGGTCTTTATCGGAGGCGAAGACGACCAGGTAACCGTCAGGCCGAAGCGTCACTTCCGGGAACGCCCACTTAGTTAAATCATCCGCATCGTCCGTTAGATACCAACCCTCCAAATTGATTGCATCCATGCCGGTATTGTGGATTTCGATCCAGTCTGCTTCGTCCCGCTCTTCGTCATCAAAGCCGTTATTATTCACGGCCATGAATTCACTTATTCGGACAGACTCCTGGGCCCAAGCCGTAGAGAAGGAACTGATCGTGAAGGGCACCAAGAAGAGAAGAAAAAGAGTTTTCGAGTATCTCATAGGATTTGCATTCCTTCCTTATTCCAGGTCGGCAAATTTAAAATCGCTACAAAACGCCATTAGGCCCTATAATAACATGAAAGGGGATAATTCACAAGAACATCTTGCGAATACGTATTCTTTAAGGATCGACTATAGATGGGGTGGGCTTGAATAAAAGGTACTCTAAATCAGTTTTCGATAACGATACTTTTCCAGACAACCGTCGTTCGTCCGGCCCTATCCGCCGTGGCTGCTCGGAGATGGTATTTTTCCGGTTGCCGAATGACGAATTGCGTCTCTACCTTCGTCCGGATGTCTTCTTCAATGATACGAAGAGGACGATTCTCGCTCAGGAAAAAGCGATCATCTTCCTCGCCGGGTCCATACCATTCCCAAAGCAAGCCGTAGGGGCGTCATGATTCTTCTCTTCGTGAAAATATTTCTTAAATTCTTCCAAGCCAATCTGAAGTGTTATGGTCTTCCGGAATTCCCGATCCTTCCTCAAGCGGGGCCGGATAACATGATCCCGCGTGCAAACCATCGGTTCGTCGAAAAACAAGACGGGTCCGAGGTCATTGCTACGGTAAAGGCATTCCGGGTAGCTAATAATGGGATTCGCCTCAATTGAATCTCTGCTTTAGAAACCGTCATTTCACCGCCATGTGCAATAACTGGGCAAAACAATAATAAAGAAAAAAAATCCGAGAATTCATGAATAACATCGAATCTTAAGCGTTATATTGACTACGGAAACCATCGTTGAGTATATCGCTTTTGACACGGATGACAAGAAATGGTCGTGTTTTATAAATCCCCTTTTCACTTGGATATATGAGTGTGCTGGATTTCGTGTACTGTGTATAGATGTTTGATTTTCGAGTTTTTTTCTGTTATAATGCTATTATTCAAAGGAAGCATTGTTGTGTGGATTTCGTTTTATCGTCCTTGACGTGACGAAGATTTGGCAGGAAGGTACTCATGTTCAAAACAAGATGGCTCACTACGGTATTGATCCTAAGTATTGTTGTTATCGGGTACGGGACGGATGTTCCTTCCGCTTCGACCAAAGGCAATCTTCGTTCCATAAATATTATTACGGAAAAGCCTTATTCCCGTCGGTATCAGCCGCTCATTGACGCTATCGAGAAGGAAATGAGGGATCTTGACATTCCCGGCGCCGCCGTTGCCGTAGTGGAAGGGGGCGAGATCACGTTAGCCGCCGGATTGGGATCGAAGCATCCACATCACGATCTTCCCATGCAACCGTCAACACTTTTTCGGATCGGGTCCGTTACAAAAACGTTAACTGCGATTGGGCTGCTTCAGATGATCGAACGGGGATTCGTCGATATGAATGCTCCCATCACCGATTATCTTCCGGATTTCTCATTCGCTTACGATGCGAACTGGGCGCCCAGCATCACGGTATGGAACCTTTTAACCCATACCTCGGCCATTGCCGACTATGTTGAAATCGACACCCCGGGATTCAAGGACGATGACGCTCTGTCGAGATACTATAGTGGTCCGTACGGCCAGTCGCCCTATGCCTATCTTATGGCTCCGCCTGGACGGATGTTCAACTATACCAATCCGGGTTATGCGCTTGCGGGTTGGGTAACGGAGTCTGCGAGTGGACTCTACTACCGTCATTACATCCGGGAGAACGTTCTAACGCCGCTGAAAATGATGCGGACGTTTTTTCTGCCTGAAGAAGTCATTGCGGACGGTGACTTTGCCTATGGCAGCGCATTGCATTGGGAGACGGGCCAACCTTTCGTTGTTGAGCCAAATTCTTACGATAACGGATGGGCCAAGCCCGCCGGCTGGGCTTTCTCCAATGTTTTCGACTTGTCAGAAATCGTGAAGTTTCTTCGGGCCGGGCAGCCTGATGTGCTGACAAATGAGATGCGTATGGCCATGCAGGAACCTCAGATAGATTGGGAAATGTTCCTGGATTTACTCCACTACGGCTACGGTTTGATCGTGCAGGAAGCCGGATTCTATCATCCGACAGCATCCAATTTTTATCGAATGCGTATCGTCTCGCATGGTGGGGATGTGCATGGCTTTTCTGCTGATCTTTATTACGTGCCGGATCTCGATTTCGGTTTTGTGGCGTTGACGAATGCCAGTTATTCTCACCTCGATACGAGTTTCGCCACGGCCTTAACCACGTTGTGTGAAATGCCGACTCCGTTTTCGATACCGAACTTTTCTATGACATCGGCCGATTATGCTCGCTATCCTGGTCAGTATCATGATCCCTTTAACGCTGGAGATATCCTCGTCAAGCTTAACAATAATCAGCTTACCGTCGAGATTCCCGAGTTTGACGAGGTAGGAGTATTGTATAGCAGTACGCTGGTTGCAAACACACCGAACAACTTTATCCTTTATCTCTACGGTCTGACACAGTTTGACGCCTATCCTCTTCAAGTTACCTTCATTCTCGATGATGAAGGTAGGTCGGAATATTTTCGAACCCGCAGTTTTGTAGCCGAGTATCAAGGAGAGATTCCCCCCGAGCCCGGTCGGCCGGGACGGACCGAAGCGTTTCGAACGATGGAATTGTTCAACGCGTCTCGCTTGAAGCCGGTCCTTCCCGAACCCCGGCTCCCCTTTATCCGCCCCCCCGTCCGATAGACTAAAAGAGGGTGTTCTTTACAATTTTTGGATGATGTGCGGGATAATGGAACTGAGACTGATGACCAGAAGCGTTGCATAGACGATCCCGCTCAGCACGGGTCTGGGCAACCGATTGCCCAACGGCAATCCGATAGCCGCACCCAGAAAAACCGCTGGAGCGAGCAGTAGGGCGGTTCCCGCGGATCGAAGAATGTTCATTCCAAATGTGAAATATAAAAGCCCGACCTGAATGGGAATAGACGCCGCGAACACGGCAAACAAAAAGCCTCTTATTTTCTCGCTCGGCCAATCGTGGTGCATCGCCCAGAGGACCAACGGCGGTCCCCCCATCCCACAGACGCCCGCTAATAATCCGCTCGTACTAAAAGCCAGCGCGCCCCACGACCAATGCACCGTGTCCGCCGGACGGACTTTGCCGACGAGCTGACTTATGACCAGCAGACACAAAACGATACCTACCACGAATCGGATATCGCGGCTGTCCAATTCTGCGATCTGCCTGAGGATCCGCAGTCCGATGATGAGCGTGCCCGTGCGTATTGTTATAGCAATAAGGGCCAAACGCCGGGGCACCGAAGCGCGGAGATGCCTGGCGCCGATAACAGACTGAACGAACGAACAGACCGCCACGAGGGTAATCGCGTTAGGCAAGGGTATGCCGGTCCAGATCAATAACGGCGTCGCAACCAAGGCGTATCCAAAGCCAATCGCGCTTTGGACGGAGCTGGCCAGGCACAAGATGCTTGCCGCGACGACGATATCCGGTACACTCACGTCGGCACTCCCGAAGAAATATTCCAGGTCTCGAGAAGTACGATGGGCCGTGGATGAGTCATTGTCCGCCTCGCAGTCTTATTGAGGGACCTTTTTCCAATCGTCCAGGAACATTTCCAATCCCAGGTCCGTTAATGGATGTTTGAAGAGAGCATCCATAATCTCGAACGTCATGGTGGTGACGTCCGCCCCGATCAGAGCGGCCTCTAAAACATGGAGCGGATGCCGGGCGGCCGAGACAATGATCTTGGTGTCGAAACCGTAATTATCGTAGATGGTCTTTATCTGTTGCGCCAGTTCCATGCCCTGGTGGCTGATTTCGTCCAGCCGGCCCACGAAGGGACTCACATACGTCGCGCCGACTTTTGCGGCCAGAAGGGCCTGTGAAGGAGAGAAATTGAGCGTGACGTTCGTTTTTATTCCTTCCGCGCTCAAGACCTTGACCGCTTTTATTCCTTCCTTGATTAAGGGTACTTTGACTACAATATTCTCATGAAGTGCCGCCAGTTTCCTGGCCTCTTCAATAATCGGACCGGCTTGCGTGCTCACCGCTTCGACACTCACGGGACCGTCGATAATCTGGCATATCTCTTCAACGACTTCCATCAAAGGCCGGCCCGCCTGTGCAAGCTTGGTCGGATTTGTCGTGACGCCATCGACGATGCCCCAACTGATCGCTTCCTTAATCTCATCCACTTTTGCCGTATCAATAAAGAATTCCATTGGCGTACTACCTTTCTATTTTTACTTCTTTTCTATTACCTTCTCAGCCTGTATCAGAATATTTTATCCAAGCGGCGGACGAAAATGTTCTTTTATGAACGCGATATTTTGCTGAGTCATTTCTTTACATTCTTGATGACTTTTATGCCTGGACTCAAACACCAACCAGCCATCATAGCCGATCTCGGTCAAAACCTGGAGCGCGGACGCCCAATCAATCCGCCACGCGTCCTGAAGGACGCGGCCATTGTTTTTAACGTGAACCGCCGCGATCCGTTCAAACCCAAGCCATTCAATTCCCGAAATCGCATCTTTTCCATGTCCGTAATGGTACATATTATCAGGATCGTAATATACTTTGACGCAAGGGTGGTCGATTCGATCCACCAGGTCCCTGTTATCCTTCGGACTTAGCGAGTTCTCCAATCCTAAAACAACGCCCGCTTCCTGCGCATGCGGCGCTATTTCTCTCAAGAGAGATACAACCGGGCCGTAGGATTGCTTATCCGTCATATCCGGGGCGTTCTCTCTGAAGAACGCCACCAACATAACGCGTGCTCCCAATATCTCCGTGGCCCGGATCGAATTGAGAAGATCGAGTCCGGAATGCGGCCCCCAGGCGGCGTGAGTCCAGACGCCGGACGTGCTCGGAATATTCATTGCCCAGCGATGAGCTTCCGCTTTGTACTTTCGAGCGACCGACAAATCCCGCAGGTTCGGCTGGCCGCCGGATACTTGCAACTCGATCCCCGTAATATCCGGGATGTCCCGGGCCACTTTAAAGGTGTCGAGGTTCCCAACCATGCCGTTTGACGGATCATCGGGATTGCGAAGGCTGGCCTGCCTGATGCCGATTTTATAAGGAAGCCGCCCCTGTCGCTTCGTGCTTTGCTTTGGGACGGTACTTCCTTTTGTCGAAGCGCATGAATAGATGATCGATCCGTAAGCTAATTGTTGGAGAAATTTTCGTCTTTTCATTTTGTAAATCCAAGTGTTCCAAAAGAATGTCTGTTAATATTCTAAAGATTCTTAATACGGATATTTCTCCATCGGCACTTGGCCCCTTCGGCCCACATCTGCTTGCCTCCATGCACCTGAAATGCAATGGAGCCTTTTCTGCTTAACGTTTGGAGTATTTTATCCTTATCGTAATTCGGTTGAGGGCAACTCGATCCGTCGAATTCTGCGAGTTTGGTGTTGTTGATCCATGTCGTGATATGAGGGTATTCTCCAACGCAGCGAATACGAAGCGTATTCCATTTTCCGACCTTCCAGGTGGACAACCAATACTCCGGTTCGGCGCTATAAACCAGATAATCCGGTTTCCATGCGATTTCGCGTTCATCGGGCTTCGTAGTAAAACCCGTGAGAGTTCCTTGATTATTCATTTTTCCAAAGATGTTAAAGGGGCGAATAATCATCCGTTTCTGGCCGGTGGGCGTTTCGGTTGATATCCAGCCGATATTGCCGTGATCGTGGTAATCTACATACACCTGAAAACATTCTCCCCGAGAATTTGTTCGGAGGAAGACGCCGCTGTCGATACCCCAATCCGGAGCCAGTTCCAGCAATAGCTCAAAGTCGCCATACGCTTGGTCGGTCATTAGAATCCCGCCATTGCCCGAGCCGGGAGGGTCTTGCTCCCCGGTGATGGCTCCGTTTTCTACTTTCCAGCTTCCCCCATTACCGTGGACGATTTTTTGAACGTTGGTGTGCCAGCCTTGAAGGTCTTTCCCATTAAACAAAGGAACAAATCCCTTTTCATCTGCGGTCTCTTTGGTTTTTCCAAATACAGTCGAGTGGGAAAGTACACCCAAACCCGTTCCCACCATACCGGCGAGAAACCGGCGACGGCTTGTCATTTCAGTATCCATGTTTTTCCTCGATTTATTTCATGAATGTCAGGCCAGCTCATTGACGTTAATAACAATTCTTTGCTGAGCGGAGGCAATGGCCCCCTGGCAAATTTGAATGGATTGACGGCCCATATAACCATCGGGATACGGATCGGCCTGGCCTGCCAGTACGCGGGCAAAATACGTCCACTGATCCATCGTTCCATCTCCGCCGCCCGGCAGTTTCATTTTCACGGGTTTGGGAAGAGGTTTCTGTGTGGGAAAACCCCTCGCTTGTCCATAATGAATGTCGAGTTCTCCCGCCGTCAACGTTATCGTGCCGTTGACTGCAAAGAAGTAGTCTGCTCCGGAAGGGCCGTAAGCGTAGAGGTTGCCGCCGTAATTCATCATGGCGCCGCTGGCGTAACGGACAAGCACCCCGCCGTGATCCGTCGAGCTCCTTGTGCGCAGGGCAAGGTTATTCACATCCTGCAAGCTCACGACGGTCAACGGCTCGCTGTCGAATATCCAGTTGTTCACGTCGATGGTGTGGGCGCCCATTTCGTACACCACGCCGCCGCACTTGTCCTGGTTCAATCGCCAATATTCCACGCCGGGCGGATATTCGTCCTCTTCCGGCACGCGCCAGTCGCCTCGATAGGAGTTAACATCCGAAGAAAGGATCTTCCCGACTGAAGCCTTTCGGATCGTCTCCACGGCTTTTTTGTAGGCGTTGCTATGCCGTCTTTGTGTGCCGATTTGGAGGGCCCTTCGAGTGCGTTCGGAAACGGCGATCATTTCGTTGCAATCGGCGACTGTGAGGGCCATGGGCTTCTCGCAAAAAACATGCTTTCCCGCTTCCAGGGCCGCGATGGTTCCCTGCTTATGCAAATGGTTGGGCGTGAGAATGGCAATGGCATCTAAATCTTCCTGCTGGAGCATTTTTTCCATATCGATGTACTTGCGAGGCTTCGGTCCTTTTCGGATCAATTTGGCTCTTTGATCCATCTTATGAGGGACGATATCACACAAGGCAGCGACGTCAATTTCAGAAACGTCGTTCAATACTGAGATATGGGATTTGCTTCGGTTTCCGCATCCGAGAATGCCGAGCTTGAAAGGCCCTTTGTCCCCAGGCTTGTTGATAATCAACGGGCTGTTGCCCGCCAAGGTCCCGTGGGCGCCCAATAACGTCAGAGCGGCCGCTTCACCCGCAACCAGGCCCTCTCTTATCAATTCGCGACGGGAAAATCGTTCTAAACTCATCTTTCGACCTCCTTTCAGGTCTGAATCCCAATCATTTCAATTACAAGACTTTTGCAAAATTGGAGGTTAGGCATACTTTTGGAAAGAAAAAATCTGTTTTCTTGATTTTTTCTTTCTAAAATCCAAAGAACGCTATAGAGTGCATAATATCTAACATCCTCCTTGGCAATGCCTTATCTCAAGATGGTTGATTATTTTCAGAAAATCTTGAAACAGATTTTCTGAAATAATATATGCCTAACCTCCAATTTTGTAAAAGTCTTACTATTGTTTAGAATGTCGTCTTTGAATTATCGTTTGTCAACTTTCTTACGGACCATAAAGTAATAACGCCGCTCAATGCGCAGACCACGAGCCAACAGACGCCCCACAGATATTCTTTCAATAAGAGTTTGCCTAATCCGAACAGGCAACCCAAAGTCGCGAGGATTGAAGCGAGCCAGCCCACGAACGCCACTTTTAAATTGTCTCTCGCTCTTGTGTCTGCTGGCTCTACAGTCTCGGCCGAGACCGGTTTCCAGAACGGTCCGGAGGGTCTGACTTTTTGGTAAAAGTCTTTCAGTTTCCGTTCATCACAAGGTTTCGTGAGCAGGGTGATGATCACCCAAAGGGTTGTGACAATGAAAAAGGAAATGAACATATATTCAAATCCATGCCGATTGAATTCCGCTTCGGAGCCATAAATCCCCCACCTGAACACGATGAGGCTGACAAACGCCGTCGCCATCGCGGCGAATTCGCTCCAGGCATTGATCCGCCACCAGTAGAATCTTAGGATATAAACAAGACCCGCGCCCGATCCAAGGCCGGCGTAGATGAAGAATACGCTTCGCATATTGCTCACAATTAGCAGCATTCCCAGCCCGACGATAAGCTGAATCACGCTGACCCACCTTGAAACGATAACGTAGTGATGATCGGATTTGTCCTTTGCGAGAAAGGGCTTGTAAAAGTCATTCACGAAATATGACGCTCCCAGGTTTATTCGTGTATCAACCGTTGACATGAACGCTGCGAAGAGGCTCGCGACGACCAATCCCCTAAGCCCCATAGGCACAAAATTAATGGTGGAAAGGTACACAGACTCATGGTCTGTGAATTTGTCCAGGGGAAATATCAGGAGCGTCGCCAGCGCCGTGATGATCCAGGGGAGCGGTTTCAGGGCGTAATTGGCAAAATTGAACCATAGACTCGCCAACAAGGCGTGCTTTTCATTTCTGGCGGCCAACATTCTCTGGGCGACGTGTGCCTGACCGCCGGGCTCGGCGCCGCCATAGACCTGGGACCACCAACGGATACATCCATAGCCGATAACGACCAGTAAAGAAATTTTACCTGCTTCGGCCGCTCCTATCGTCGGTGCAAAATCCAGCTTATCCGGCATGACGCTTTTCAACTGGGCGATCATATTTCCGATCCCGCCGACTTCCGGCTGCCGGCAGGCATAGACCGCCAGCAAGATAGCTCCGGCCATAGAAAGACCGAACTGGACAAAATCGGTGATGACGATCGCGCCGAATCCGGACACGTAGCAATAAAACAACGCCGTAAAGCCACATACGACGGCGATTGCCCAACACCAGGCACTATAATTGGGATTCGTCGTGCTGATGCCCAGAATGAGCGTTCCGACTTTCGATATGGCGACAAGCTGGCTTCCGATGACGAGCATATTCATGATGAAGCCCATATATAAGGCTCGAAATCCTCGTAAAAACGCCCCGGATTTGCCGGAGTACCTTATGTCGATAAATTCGGCGTCGTTCAGGACGTTGCTTCGTCGCCAGAGCTTGGCGAAGAAAAACGTGGTGAACATTCCCCCGAAAAGGAAGATCCACCATTCCCAGTTTTTGCTGATACCGAATTCCCGGGTCCAGCCGGCGACATACAAAGGAGTATCCAATGCAAACGTCGTGGCGACCATCGATGTTCCCAGCAGCCACCAGCTCAATCGTTGCCCGGAGAGAAAATATCCGCGCATGTCATCGCCGGATAGCTTCCTGGTCAAGATACCGACAATGATGGCAAAAGCGAAGTAGAAACCGACTATGAAATAATCCATGCCTGAAAGGGAAATTCTTAAGGTGTCCATTTCGCCGTATCCTTCACCCCATTATGTCGTCAGTTCCGCCGAATCACCCTTCATGAAATCTTTGTTCTTGTCGCCTACCCAGTATCGCTGACCGGCGATGCACCAAATGAAATGCAACTCATCCGATTGACTAAAAACCGGATGAAAGTTCAGAATCGGAATGGTCACGGCGTCCATCTCCGAAACCGAGTGGACGAACGTTTTATGCTCTTCATCCGCATAGACTTCCATGGCTCCCTGGCCTTTGGTGAATATATAGATCTCCTCCTGGTCCGTATGATTGTGGGCCGGCCACGCCCGTGTGTACGGCTGATAAATCGTGTAACCCGCCATCAATTTGTCGGCTTTCTCGGTCACGTCGAACATCAGATAAACGTCTTTGCCTTTAAGGTGACGGATTCTCCGTTCATCTACGGAAAATTGTTCCCACGAGGAGTAAAAAGGTTCATATTTGTTTTCCGCCTTTGCTTTGCAGACGACCAGGAGAGCTTGTTCGGAGGAGGTGTTTTCTATGGTATAAGGTGTAGTCAACGGGATGAATAAAGTATCGTAGGTGGACAAGGTAAAAGATTGTGATTCAACCTGGACATTTACCTTACCTTTGATGCAAAAAAGGAGGATCTCCTCTTGGTGGTGATATAGCTCGTCGCTCGTGACTCCGGGTTTAATGTCAAACGTTCCGTAGCTGAGCATTTCGAGATTGGATGAAGAGCAATTACTCTTCTGACGGTACTGGAATTGCCAATCATCCGCTTTGATAAGCGCCGCCGGTTCTACGTTCATCGTACTCATAAACTTCAATCTCCAATAGATACACCAACATCGCTTATCGTACTTCATTGAGCATAAGCAATGCAACAAAATAGAGATTCGTGCCGTTTATGAGAACGCCATATTTCGCTTTTTTATCCCCATTTTGGGACATGACAGTATCGCAGATCGCGTATGCGTTAGGCTGGTCCAGTGAAAAGCATATCGCGCGGGAATTTAAGGCCATCAAAGGTGTAACTCCTTTAGCCTTTCGCAAGAGGCATACGCGCTTGACTGTTCCATAGTTCGTCTTTTCTTCCATATAAATGGTGTACGTCAAACGGAGAAAAAACTTGATTTGAATCGCAGATGAGATATGTTAAATCACTCGTTTAACACTCATGCTTGAATGGTTGGCAATCATAAATGAAAATTATAGATGCTCATACCCATCTTCTGGATGAACCCGGATATCTCGATCATCTCCTGAACGCGATGGATACATGTGACATCGCGATGTGTTGCATGAGCGGGCTTGGGGAGCTATTCGGCCATGCGGATAACCCCAAAGTGAGGCTTGCCTTTCAGGCCCATTCGGATCGGATCATAGGCGCCATCTTCATCCGGCCGGGCGTGGATGGGCCTGAGAAAATAGACCAGGCTTACGAGGACGGATTTCGGATGGTTAAGGTTCACTTGCCGTGCGTTCCTTACGATGACACGTCATGTTTTGAACTTTGGGCTAAAGCAAATGAGTATCGAATGCCGGTCTTGTTCCACACCGGATTGGTGACCTGTAAGGAGAGTCCGGGAGAGCAGATCAACTCGTGGTATATGCATCCCATGCGGATTGAGCCGATAACGAGGGAATTTCCCGATCTCGGAATCATCATCGCTCACTTGGGCATTCATTGGAACGACGATGCGGCTGAACTGGCGCGTATGCGCCCGAACGTATATGTGGATCTCACCGGAGAGCCTGACGGCTGGCGAAAACGAGCCGACGCCGTCGGAATGGATAAATGGCTCTGGTGGCCTGGTGCGTTTGAAAAGGTGGTCTTCGGTACGGATGTGCATTACAGCAAAATAGAGCAAATTCTCAAGGCGGATATCGGCCGTTTGGATCGGTTCGATATACCCGTGCAAACCAGACGGCAAATTTTTTCAGGGAGCATTCTGAAGCTTTTAGGTATGGAGAATCTATAATGGATAGAAAAACGGAGATTCGCGAACTTTTAAAACTGTCACCTGAGGATGTTCGAGAAAAAGCCGGAGATCATCTTGTTGTTTGTGAGGATTTGGATGCCTTACATAAAAGGTTCGCGGAGGACATCGCAAAAGAGATCCGCGGGAATAATTTAGAAAACAGGCAAACCCGGTTAATTCTTCCCGTGGGGCCGACCGGCCAGTACCCGCTCCTGGCTGAAATCATAGATAGTGAGAAGATGTCACTGTCCAAGTGTTGGTTCTTTTTCATGGATGAAAATTGTGATGAAAGCGGCAAGGCCCTTGGCCGTGAACACTCGCTCAGCTTTAAGGGGGAGGCTGAAAGATTGTTTCTGTCGAGATTGAATGATTCGTGTGGATTGCTGCCCGATCGCGTGATTTTCCCGGACGAGGACAACATCGGCGCGCTCGCAAAACAAATCGAAGTCGTGGGAGGGATAGACACCTGTTACGGCGGAATAGGCATTCACGGGCACGTGGCTTTTAACGAACCGGAATCCGGTATTAAGGATGCGGGGCCCCGGCGGGTGAGGCTCAACGATTTCACGGTGACAATCAATGCCGTCCGAAGCCACGTTGGTGGTAATCTTGAATGTTTCCCACGAGAGGCTTATACCCTGGGAATGAAACAAATACTTGAAAGCAAAAAAATCAGGCTTTACTGCCGGAACGGATGTGAGTTCGATTGGGCGAACACCGTCTTGCGACTGGCTTTATTTGGAATGCCGGGTGATGATTATCCCGTGACACACATAAGGGGCACGGATTATACAATCACGACGGACCGCGAGACGTTGGCGTCGCCACGACATTTAATTTGAGGATATCTTAAGAACGGCCTTAGCGGCACTACGTTTCATCAATAGGTACTTTGCCAAGGGTTGCCAATGCTATCTTGACATTGCCGAAAGGAGCGCTGACCGCAAAACCTTCGACGCGATCTTTTATTGTCTCGATCATTTCCTTGGCAATTTCAATCCCGGCCGCTCGCCCCTGTTCTTTCGTCGTTGTTTTTTTCATCTTTTCGAGCCACTTTTTCGGCACGACCACGCCCGGCACTTCGTTGGCCATGAATTCGGCGTTTTTATAACTCGTAAACGGCCATATTCCCGCAATAATGGGTATTCGAAATTCTTTCACCGAATCGAGAAAATCAAAAAGCATCTTTTCATCAAACACCGGTTGAGTGATCGCAAACTCCGCTCCCGCCTCCACTTTTTGCTTGAATCGTTCTATTTCTCTTTCGATATTTTCCGCCACGGGATTGGCCCCGACGGCGATGGCCAGGTCGGCCGTCGGTGAAAAGGTATTGCCGCCGATATCCAGACCGCGATTTAACTTCGCCGCCACCTCGGTTAAAGCGATGGAATCCAGGTCGAAAACCCCCGTTGAATCGGGATAGGCCCCGAGCTTCGGCGGATCGCCGGTGATGATCAAGATATTCTTCAAACCGATCACACTCGCGCCGAGCAGATCCGATTGCATCGCAATCAAATTTCTATCCCGGCAGCAATAATGAAGAATCGTTTCGATATTTGCCTGTTGTTGAATCTGCAAGGCCGTCACCATCGGAGATAATCTCGAACTCGCACGTGGCCCGTCGGGAATATTGATGGCGTCTATCCCATGTTGGGCGCAGAACTTCGCTTTCTCGATAATCCCCTCAACGTTCGTTCCCAGCGGCGGCGTGATCTCGATGGTCGTCACTTTATGCCCTGAGCACAGCTTCGCTCCGAATGTTGATTTTTCAGCCAGACGTTTGGGTGATGTGAGTGTTTGTTTCTTTCCACCGATTTCAATGACGGATTCTTTCTTTTTCTTGGGATGAATACTCTTACTCATCGCCGTGATCGCTTTGGCGATCTGTTTGATATGCTTCGGCGTTGTACCGCAGCACCCCCCGATAATCCTGGCTCCGTTCTCGAAAAAACGTTTCGCGTATTCCGCCATATATTCGGGCGTGCACATATACAGCGTTCTGTCTTCCATTCGGCGGGGCAAACCGGCATTTGGCATAATGGAGATCGGTTTATTCGTTATCCCTTTGATGACATTAAGCGCACTGAGCATCTGGGCCGGTCCGACGCAGCAGTTCAGGCCCACTGCAACCACCTTGTCCCGGCCGGCTATATCTGGGAAAACGTGCTCAATTCTCTCGCCGTATAACGTTTGATGATTTTCGTCGATCGTCAAATGAGCCACGATGGGCACATCGGACACGTCCGCCGCCGCATCAATCGCTATTATTAACTCCTGAGAGCTTGAGAACGTTTCGAGCAACAAAAAGTCAACGCCCGCTCTCGTAAGAATCCGAGCTTGTTCCCGGAATGCCTTTGCAGCCTCCTCTGACGCCGTAAGGCTATACGGACCGACCTCTCGACCCAGAGGCCCCATCGAACCTGCGACCATTACGGATCCCTCGGCGCTTTCCTTCGCAATCTCGACCGCAGCCGTGTTGATATGCTCGACGCGTTCCGCCAATCCGAATTTCGCGAGTTTGAAGGCATTGGCTCCGAACGTGTTGGTCTCGATAAAATCGACGCCCGCGTCGATGTATTCGCTGTGAATCTGTCGGATCAATTGGCGTTTTGAAAGATTGAGCTCTTCAAAACAACTGTTTAGAAAAACGCCTTTCTCGTATAACATGGTCCCCATAGCGCCATCGCCAATGACGACCCGTTTTTCCAACAGTTCGATAAGACCGTTTGTACTCACGATAACTCCTTTTGCTTTTTCGGTCGTTCTCACCTTTTATTCGACGTGTTATATTTTAGGCAACGTAATCTCTTTCTGGTCCTGGTATTTCCCTTTTCGATCCGCATACGATTGTTCGCAAGGAGTATCCGATTCGAAAAAAAGAACCTGGGCCAAACCTTCTCCGGCATACACCTTGGCCGGCAGCGGCGTCGTATTGGATATTTCCAGAACGGCCCGGCCTTGCCAGCCCGGCTCGAAAGGAGTAACGTTCACGATGATGCCACAACGGGCATACGTTGATTTTCCCACGCAAATCGTCAGGACGTTTCTCGGGATTCGAAAACTCTCAACGCTCAACGCCAGCGCGAAACTGTTCGGCGGGATCAGGCATACATCGCTTTCGATTTCCACCAATCCCTTCGGATCGAAGGCTTTCGGGTCCACGACGGCCCCGTAAACATTCGTAAATATGCGAAAATGATTCGACACGCGAATATCGTAGCCGAACGAGGAAAGACCATAAGAAATAACGGGCCGGCCGTTTCGGTACCGCACCTGGCTTTCCTCGAAGGGATCGATCATTCCACATTCCCGCACTTGTTTTTTAATCCACGAATCCGGGCAAATGCTCATAGTGTCCCCTACGTTAAGAACGGATCGTTTTTATCAATCATAGTTTATCTCTCAATTCGCTCGCGGCGTCCACCATATTTTTAAGCGATTGTTCGACCTCCGGCCAATCTCGGGTTTTTAGACCGCAATCCGGATTCACCCATAACTGGTCGCAACGTAGCATTTTCAGCATTTGCTGGAGTAATGTTTTGATCTCCGCAACAGAGGGAACGCGCGGGCTGTGGATGTCGTACACGCCGGGGCCGACGTCGTTGGGATAATTGAAGTGGGCAAACACTTTCAGAAGTTCGCTATCCGAACGCGACGCTTCGATAGAAATCACATCGGCATCGAGCGCGGCAATCGCCTCGATACTATCGTTGAAGTCGCAGTAGCACATGTGCGTATGAATTTGGGTCGAATCCTCCACGCCGGACGTGGCCAGGCGAAAGGCTTTGACCGCCCAATCGTAATATTCCGGCCATTCGGATTGTTTCAACGGAACGCCTTCTCGTAAAGCGGGTTCGTCGATTTGAATGATCGATATGCCCGCTTTTTCGAGATCGTTCACTTCGTCGCGAATACACAGGGCGATTTGCCATGCCGTATCCTTGCGAGGCTGATCTTCCCGGACAAACGACCATTGCAGAATCGTGACCGGTCCGGTCAACATGCCTTTGACGGGTTTGTCTGTGAAAGATTGTGCCAGGCGGATCCATTCCACCGTCATCGGTCCGGGCCGGGAGACGTCTCCGTAAATGATGGGAGGTTTAACGCAGCGCGAGCCGTAGCTCTGGACCCAGCCGTTCTGTGTAAATGCAAAACCATTGAGCATTTGTCCGAAATACTCCACCATATCATTCCGTTCCGGTTCTCCATGCACCAGCACGTCCAGGCCGATATTCTCCTGAAAGCGAATGGTCTTCTTAATTTCCTCGGCCATCCAAAACTGATATTCCACCTCGGAAAGAACGCCTTTTTTATAATCGGCTCTGGCCTTTTGGATGTCCCGTGTTTGAGGAAAGGACCCAATCGTTGTCGTCGGCAATTCGGGCAGATGAAGTTTCTCACGCTGGATGACCTTTCTTTCTGAATACGGACGGGAACGAGAGAACATCGACTCGTTTAATGAACGCATTCTTTCCTGGACGGTTGCATTATGGATGACGTCGGATTCTTGACTTCTGGTCCACACGGCCTGATTCTCGTCAGGCTCATCCTGAACGGCGTTCCAACCCTGTTCTGCGGCCTTTTGAAGAACCGTAATCTCATGTAATTTTTGCTTTGCAAAAGCCAACCGTTCCCTGATTTCAGTTGCCAGATTTTCTTCTCTATCGAGATCGATCGGACAATGCAGCAGGGAGCAGGACGGTGAAATGATAAGTCGTTCTTTTCCAATAGCCTGAACGGCTTTGTCAACGGTGCACAAGGAAGGTGTTAAATTTGTTTTCCAAATATTCCTGCCGTTCACTATCCCCAAAG
Source organism: Sedimentisphaerales bacterium (assembly GCA_016934255.1). Taxonomy (GTDB): domain Bacteria; phylum Planctomycetota; class Phycisphaerae; order Sedimentisphaerales; family Anaerobacaceae; genus JAFGTG01. The sequence continues at coordinate 542 of JAFGTG010000349.1, read as the reverse complement.
ACAACATCATCGGTTCGCGGATATAGTCCAACGCTTCGTCAAGCTGATCGGGAGCGCTAACGAGATCCAGATGAATCGCATCAAAGGGTATGTCCACCAACTGTTGGATTTTATCCGAAATGCTTCCAAAATAGGTGGCCAGACAGATTTTCAAGGCATTTTGATTTCCCAATAAGACACGGTACGCTTTTGCAAAGGCATCTATCTGGTCTGCCGTCAAATCCTGAACGAGGATAGGCTCATCGATTTGCACCCATTGGGCGCCTTCCTGGCTCAACCTGGACAGCACCTCTCGATAGATCGGCGCGATGTCATCGAGATAGTGAAGCGATTGAGTATCCCCACCTTTTGATTTGCCTAATAATAGAAAACTCACGGGACCTAATAAGACGGGACGGGTTAGAATCCCTTTGTTTTTCGCTTCAATAAACTCATCGATGACTTTTGTCGAACCGAGCGAAAAAGTCTGATTCGCCTCGAATTCGGGTACGATGTAATGATAATTCGTATTGAACCATTTGGTCATCTCCATCGGCGCGACG
>JAFGTG010000348.1 GCA_016934255.1 Sedimentisphaerales bacterium | reverse complement strand
TTACCACTGGCAGAACAACAATAACCCAAGCGGTTATGCGGCTTATATCGATGGGGATGATTATCATATTGTCAGCGCATCGCCGGAGATGTTCATCACGATCTTGGACGGCCTTATCCAAACCAAGCCAATAAAAGGCACGCGCCCCAGAATCCGCGAGGACTCGCCTGAAGCAAAAAGGATCAATACCGACAACTTCAATGAACTGCTCCGAAGTGAAAAGGAGCAAGCGGAGTTAAATATGATCGTGGACCTGGAACGGAACGACGTGGCAAAAATTTGCCGGCCCGGCACAAGAACCGTCGTCCAGCCGCGAACCATCGAGACGTATCCGACGGTTTTCCATGCCGTTGCTACCGTCGCCGGGCGGCTTCGGGATGGGATTTCGTTTAGCGACGTTCTCAGGGGGATGTTTCCCGGCGGTTCCATCACGGGCGCTCCGAAAATTCGCGCCATGGAAATCATCGACGAAACCGAGCCGACGGCGCGCGGCGTTTATACCGGCAGTATTGGTTTTATAGGGATCAACGGTAATGCATGCTTGAATATCGCCATCCGAACGATTATTATCAAGGACCGAAAGGCCTTCGTTCAAGCCGGGGGTGGTATTGTCGCCGATTCCGAACCGGAAGCCGAATGGCAGGAAACGATTACGAAAGCCAACGCGCTTATCGCGGGAATATTGAGCGTCGTGCGTTGTGCGTGATGCGTATTGCGTGAGGTGTGAAACACATACAAAGTCAATAGGAGGGTATGAAGGTGGAAAGAAAAATACGATCGTGTAGAGACTTGGATATATGGAAAAAAGGAATTGAAACCGTCAGGGATGTGTATAAAACTACATGGAAGTTTCCCAAAGTAGAGACGTATGGTTTAATCAGTCAAATGAGACGAGCCGCTGTCTCCGTGCCTTCCAACATAGCAGAAGGTTTTCGAAGGCACCATAACAAAGAATATAAACAATTTCTGTATGTTTCATTAGGAAGCTGTGCAGAGCTCGAAACACAAATAACGATTGCAAAAGAATTGAAATACATGATGGAGAGCGAAGAAGTCGTGTTGTTAGAGAAATTAGACCATTTGTGTCGTATGATATCGAATCTAATCAAAAAGCTTTGATATGAGAAGCCTCACGCACGACGCAATATGCACGACGCAATACAAATGATGGCAAAAGTTTTCTTAAATGATAAATTGATCGAAGCCGATACGGCCAGCATCTCTGTGACCGACAGCGGATTCTTGTACGGCGTAGGTTTGTTCGAGACGATGCGCAGTCATAACGGGATTGTTTTTGCCTTGTCGGATCATCTGGACCGGCTCTTTTTCAGCGTCAATCGCTTGTCGATCAATAATCCTTTCGATGCAAAATATCTCACGAAAGGCATTTACGAAGTATTGCGTGCTAACGAGCTGACCGATGCGCGGATTCGGTTGACGTTGACCAATGGACCGATGACCGAAACGCAACAAGAACAATCGACGCTTCTTATCACGGCGGCGACATTCCGGCCGTATCCGCCGGAGTATTATAAAAACGGTTCGATGGTCGTGCTGTGTCCTTTCCGTCAGAATCCGAACGATCCGACCTGCGGGCATAAGACGACGAGTTATTTCTCGCGTATGATCGCGTTGAATCAGGCGCATCAAATGAGAGCGGCCGAGGCGTTGTGGTTTTCGACGGATAACCGCTTGGCGGAAGGTTGTGTCAGTAATGTGTTTTTAGTCAAGGATTCGGTGCTTTACACGCCGCGGATTGAGACACCGGTCCTTGCAGGCATAGCAAGGAAGGCCATCTGCCGAATGGCTATAAGAGATTCCATGAAACTTATTGAGAAGGACCTTTTAATCGATGATGTGCTCGGCGCCGACGAAATATTTATGACGAATGTCATCATGCAGGTCATGCCGATAATCAAAGTAGAAAAGCATATCGTGGGTAGCGGTCACGTGGGGCCAATGGCGAAAGATTTAAAAAGAAAGTTCGAGCAACTCATCGAGACGGAATGTTGTACGTCTAAGGAGTAAGAAAAGACAGACGATGAAAGCCAAAGAGATAGCACGCAAGGTCGAAGAGAGATACCCGCTTTCGTTGGCGCAGGGTTGGGATAACGTGGGATTCCTCGTTGGCGATCCTCAGAAAAACATCGAAAATATCTTACTGACGATCGACATCACAAACGCCGTGGTTGCAGAGGCCAAACGTCTGAAGACCGATCTCATCCTGAGCTATCATCCGGTGATCTGGGACGGGCTGAAAAAAGTTGTTTCTGAGGGGCCGACGCGCGTCGTGCATGAGTTGATTCGCTCCGGAATCGCGGTGTTTTCGATCCATACCGCTCTGGATGTGGCTGTCGGCGGCGTCAACGATGGTCTTGCGGCGATGGTCGGCATCGTGGACGGAAAACCAATCGGCGATTACGTTGCACATCCCGGAGGCGACCGTTATAAACTTATTATCTTTGTTCCCGTCGATTCCCTGGCGAAAGTCTCGAATGCCATGTTCGCCGCCGGTGCCGGTGCCATCGGTAACTACAGTCATTGTAGTTTTAATGCTGAAGGAACGGGCACTTTTCTACCGCGAGAGGGTGCGAGACCAGCTATCGGTAAAAAGGGCACGCTGGAAAAAGTTTCGGAGACGCGATTCGAGACCGTCGTCCCGGCCGACAAGCTCGAAGCTGTCATTACTGCCATGCATAAAGCCCATCCGTACGAAACGCCTGCTTTCGACGTCTTTAAAATACACAATACGGAGACGCCATTGGGTCTTGGGCGGATCGGCAATCTGGCCCGGCCGTTACGCATTCCACAGATCATCAAGAACATCAAAGCCGTTATCGGCGCCAAGGCGGTGGGATTAGTGGGTGATGAAAAAAGGCTTGTCAAACGGGCGGCGGTGTGCGCCGGCACGTGTGGCGAGATTATCAACCTCGTCATTGCCGATAAGGCTGATCTGTATCTGACCGGAGAGTTAAAGCATCATCAGGCGCTGGCGGCCCAGGAAGCGGGACTGACCTGCATTTGCCTGAGCCATACGGTTTCGGA
>JAFGTG010000347.1 GCA_016934255.1 Sedimentisphaerales bacterium | reverse complement strand
TTATAGAGGATATCATGATTGCCATTGGCGGCCGTGTAAAGGACGGTGATGATACCCTCTCTTTCGTTCAAGACGACGATGGGACGCGTTCCGTTTGTATCCACTTCATAGAGATCGTCCCAATTTCCATCAGGCCTTCTGACCAGAAGGGCTATTACGGGGTATCCGTCCGTGTCGTAACTTGTCTTTACCGCGGCGTAGAACGTACCGTCGGAAGCGACCGCCACGTTCAAATGATCGTCGGCCATTCCCGACCCGATATTCAACGCGGATTGGGACGCGGGTACTTCGTCCGCCGACCAGAGATTGGGATCATCGTTATCCGCATGAATTTTAAATCCATATCTTTGAGCGATCTGATTCGACCATAGAACGCCGACCGTATTGTCAGGCAATGCTGTTACGACGGTAATATCGTCGGAATGTATCCCGCTTGCTACTGTCACCGGTCCGAACCATGAAGAATACGGCGGATCGCTATAATAAACCACCACGTCACTGCCGGCCTCCGTTGACAGCCACATACGCCCCGTCGAATCGATATCGATCGTCGCCGTCTCGCTGTCGGGCAATAAGACGGGACTCGGCGTCGGACGCACGCTCCATCGTTGGTATGAACCACCCGAATACTCAGCGGAAACCAGTTCCGGGGTACTGTCGTAAAGCAGTATATGAACCATATTGCCGGCGACCTTGACGTCGGCGACAGTTCCTATCTCGCCGGAAAGTTGTAAATGTGCGACCCAGCTCGTATCAATGAGTTTCCATATCCACGTCCCCGGAGTAATACCGCGTATATTCGTCGGAAGAACGCACCACCAACTCCCGTCATATTCCCACACTTTGGACTGGGGTTTCTCACCCGTACTGGCGGAAAGCGGCAACGGGTCGAGTGTAAGAATGGAATTGAATTCCGCCCGCGCATATAAATTCACATATAATGTCAAACAAAGAAATGTAAAACAAACTATCTTCCGGCCCCGTGTTTTCATCGTTGCCCCTCCTTCTCAAGTGAAGTAATAGGGTTGCCAGGATTGAAATGTCTTTACGATTTATCTGTTGCCCGATGTGGGTTTGTCTCCTGTGTACCATCGTAAGTAACAGTCGTCGCCCGTCGTCTCCTCCAAAGGAGTGACATGTCCGTCCAGCCATAGAATGTTCGCTCTTCCACCGGTCTTATCGGGATCGGGGTATCGAACATTGTGTCTGAAAATTTGCCGATAGCTGAAGTAACGACTCCCCCCCGATCGATAGCTTGTTAGATTCATCGCGCCGATAACATCATTATTATGAAAGCAGTCGCTCGTGCCGCCGTCGGGTCTGGGTTCGGCATGGTCGCTGCAAAAAAGAAATTCTGAAAGGCGGTATATATCGTTTGTATTCCGGCCCCGGGCTCTCTCATGATGATTCAGGCCATACGCGGCATGCTGAATCGTCTCGGCGGGATCCGAAGAATCATAGATAAGTCCTTCGGGAACACGTCGAAGACTCGGACACCCGAAGATCTTCGTTTCTTTGAGGTAATCCTTGTAATAAATCCCCCAATAGGTGCCGCTGCTGCCGGGCGTCCGCCACCGACCTTGCGAATCATACCACTCAAACTGGTTGGAACTGCCCGTATTAGGGATTTTGCGTTCAAAGTCGTCCAAGTACATTGCGACGGCCAATCCTATATTCTTTAAATTCGACCGGCAGACATTTTCTCGCGCGATCTCCTTGATCTTTCGCATCGCCGGCATCAGAATGCCCAGCAACACGGCGATGATGGCAATCACGACCAGGAGCTCAATCAAAGTGAATCCCCTCGCTCCGTACACATTACGCCTTCGTGAGTCTTTCATATTTCTTTACCTCCTAACATCAGTCTTGTACGCATTTGAAATGAGTTTCTTATCCATCGACAAAAACTTCACCGTTTATTACCAAAATATATTCTATACTACTACATTGTCCTGAAAAAAACAATATTTTAATTTTCTATAAAATGTTCATGTATCATGAGTATCAATTATGAGAATTATTTCCCGGTCGTTGACGGGGATATCGTCGAAAATAATATGAAATTTATGCAACAATAACGATATTTCTCTTGACTCGTCCACCGATAATCTGTTACAAATATAGTGGTGAAGTTCATGCATACATCAGTCGATACAAGGGCATCGGCTCTGTGAAGCGTAGAATTATCGCTTGTGTTTTCTGAAGATTGTTCAGGAGACGCGTAAGAGCAAGGGATAATGACATCTGTTGGATGCGTATGATTCGGAGTGATGAAAGTCATCAGGGGTCACTCATTTTTCAATCTTTCTTGAAGGAGAAATATCATGTACAAGAAAATGGTGACACTAATGTGTTTGGTCCTCGTAATGGCTCTAACCGTTGCAAACACTGCCCTGGGTGTAACGTGGGAAGGCAAAATCACGAGCTCTCAGGATTGTCCTGAACAAACAAGCGTGGGGCCAGCGGGGACGATGGACTTCGGAAGCAGCGACCTGGAATTTATGGATGATGGGGGTATACAGGTGGTCGGTCTGCGGTTTACGAGTGTTCAGGTTCCTGCCGGCGCCACCATTAGCAAGGCGTATGTCGTACTCTGGGGAGAAGAGATTGAGACCGATGCCGTCTGTAATATAATCATTCAGGCACATCTGACTCCCAATGCACCTGCGTTTTCCAGCTCGCCTGGAGATATTTCGAATAGGCCCCTAACGACGGCAGTGGCGAAGTGGAGTCCCGAGCATTGGGCTGTAGATGATCAGCCGCACGAGACCTCTGATCTCTCCGCTGTCATTAAGGAGATCGTCGAGCAGTCCGGTTGGGTTCAGGGTAACGCGATAGCGGTGATATTCAACCAAGACCCGGACAATCCTTCTCTAAGCCACCGAACCTGCCATAAAGTGGATGTGGCGGGCATGGAACCCCTGCTGCATATAGAATATACATTGGGCAGTGCGACAGGACCCAATCCACTGGACGGGCAAACAGACGTCTCTCGCGATACAGACCTTAGCTGGAGAGCGGGAATTTACGCCGCGGCGACCAATGGGCATACAGTCTATTTCAGCGAAAGTTACGAGGATGTCAGCTCCGGCATCGGCGGTGTTACCCAAAGTGCCACCGTCTATGATCCGGGACGGCTCGAATACGGCACGACATATTACTGGCGCGTCGATGAGAACAGCGAGCTGCCGTCTCCTGAGATCACCGAAGGCAGTGTCTGGAGCTTCACGACCGAGTTCTATTCTTATCCTATCGCCGGAGAGAATATCATCGCCACAGCGTCCAGCATAGGCACGCCCACGGTCGGCCCCGGGAATACCATCAACGGATCGGGACTGGACGAAAACGATCTGCACTCGACGATGCCTGAGGATATGTGGCTCAGCGGCATTGAAGCGGAGGGGGCTTGGATCCAATATGAATTCGATAAGGAATACAAACTGCACGAAATGTGGGTGTGGAACTCCAATCAGGTTCTTGAGAGTCTTTTCGGCTTCGGACTCAAGGAGGTTACCGTCGAATATTCGACTAACGGTACCGATTGGACGGCGGTGGCCGATGTTCCTGAATTCGCCCAAGCACCCGGCACGGATCAATATGCACACAATACGACGGTTGACTTTAGCCTTGCGGTGGCAAAGTACGTTAAGTTGACCGTGACCAGCAACTGGGGAGGCATGCTACCCCAGTATAGTCTCAGCGAGGTCCGGTTCTATGCCATCCCGACGTATCCAATAACGCCCTCACCGGACGACGGGGCCATTGACGTGGACGTCGTAGATGCGACCCTCAGTTGGCAATCTGGCCGAGAAGCCGCCACGCACAATGTTTACCTAAGCACGGATGAGCAGGCCGTGATAGACGGTACTGCCCCAGTAGCCAGCGCCGCGACTGTAAGCTATAGTCCGCCTGCCCTCGATTTGAACACGAGTTATTACTGGAAAGTTACTGAAGTCAATGAGACTGAGATGCCAACGATATGGGAAGGTCGTCTCTGGAGCTTCACAACCACGGACGTCATCGTCGTGGAGGACTTCGAGAGCTACAACGACCTTAATCCCGATCAAGCTGGAACCAACAGGATATTTGAGGCGTGGATTGACGGTTTTGGAACGGCAACCAATGGAGCGCTCGCCGGTAATGAGGTTCCTCCTTATACCGAGCAAACGATTGTTCACAGCGGCAAGCAATCTATGCCGTTATTCTACAGTAACGTCGCCCCGGCTACGTATTCGGAAGTCGGACACACCTTTGTCACGCCCCAAAATTGGACACAGCATGGCGTCAAGACATTGACAGTCTGGTTCCAGGGCACTCCGGTCAACACCGGGCAGTTATATGTGAAGATCAACAATTCCAAGATTCTTTATACCGGAGAGGCCGGCAACATCGCGCGAGTGGGCTGGCAGCCCTGGAACATCGACCTGACAGCATCAGGTCTGAACCTGCAGAACGTCGCCAGCTTAGCCATCGGCATTGATGGCAATGGCGCCAGCGGCACACTGTACATTGACGATATCCGGCTCTATCCCTATGAGCGCCAGTTCATCACCCCCGTCGCACCTAACACCGCAGGTCTGGTCGGGCTCTGGACGTTCGACGGCAATACGCAGGACTCTTCCGGCAAGGGGAATCATGGCACTTCCGGTGTAACTCCCGTAGCGTATGTAGCTGGCAAAGTTGGTTCGAATGCCATGAACTTCCGTGGCGCCGATTATGTCGCCATCGACGGAGTCGTTAATGACATCACGAGTACCGACATTACGCTCAGCGCATGGATCAAGACAACGCAGAACACCGAGGGCAACCTGTTTGCAGCTAATGACGACACAAGCGGTTATGATTTATTGTTTGGCATTCAATCTGGCAATCCGTATGTGAATGATGACGGCGACAAACAATTCCCCCCCATCGTCAACGACGACCAGTGGCATCTGTTGACCTATGTCAGGAACGGCGACACAGGATACATTTATGTCGATGGGATTCTGCAAGGATCGTATGCATCCAGCTTCACTTTAGAGACGGTAACGCGGTGGTCGATAGGCCAGGAGTGGGACGATGCTGGGACGATAGACCCGAGTGATTTCTATGTGGGCGCGGTGGACGATGCACGCATCTACAACTATGCTCTGTCGGACGCTGAGGTTGCCTCACTAAGCGGCAGGACGGAGCCGTTCGACTTGCCGTTTTAACTCGCGAACAAAATAACGATAATAGGTATTAGCTGTCATTAGTAATGACGATAGGATTTGTATTAATGGGGCCTATGCAGACATTTTAGGTAGGCTCCATTTTTGCAACAAAGCTGATGCCAGCGTGTCAGAATCGGCATATCGATTCAGGCGGGTCGGGCATCACGTATTACAAATATCGTCTCAACAGTGAGCCATGGAGCGAAGAAAGACCGGTGGAGATGCGTATTGAGTCGAGCCACCTTGTCAACGGGAAATCCTGTACTGTTTATGTCGTTAGATAAGAAGTCCGCCGGATTCTGGCAAAACGAAAACAATCTGACCACTTTACGGAAGCGGACCATTGATACCTCTTATTTAAAATGAACATGAAACATATTCTCAATTCCGAGAAATTGAGTATGTGTGAACATTTAAGCGGTGAACTTCCAGTAAAAACGACGATATTTCTCTTGACGTACACATAAAGAATTTTGTATAAAGTGAATAGGTGAAGTTCGTGCCAACATCGGCCGATATGAGAGTAACGGCCCTGGAAGGCGTAGAATTTCTGTAGTCTTCTGGAAATCATCCAAGAAGCACACAACAAGGCGATGTAATGGCCATCGGATGCGTATCATCCGAATAGATGAACTTTGCAACTATGGTGGTCACGCTTTCACGAAGGGAGGTGGTGTCTCAACCGTAACGCATTATCCCGGGGCAAGCGGGATCACTCCCGGTAAAGCAAAAAATTCTCATCGATCGGGCAATTTTGGCCTTTTTTGAAGGAGAATGGTCATGATTAAGAAGTGGGTTTTATTTACATCCTTTGTCCTCGCGTTGGCTTTTATCGGTACGCGGACGGTCTGTGGCGATGTATGGGAGGGCCTTATCGCCAGCAGCACAGACGACAGGGAGCATTATGTCGGCGGGGATTTGGAAAGTGCGGCGAGCAGCGATCTGGAGATGCCCTACGAGGGCACCGGCCAGGGCAGTCCCCAGGTTGTCGGATTACGTTTTGCGAACGTGGGCGTATCTTCGGGAGCCACGATTACGAGCGCTTATATCGAGTTCGTTTGTGACGAAACGAAGGGGGGCAGCGACCACGTGAGTCTTATCATCGAGGGCCAGAAAAGCGCCGATGCCGTGACGTTTAATGATACGGTCATTGGTCGGGCCAGAACCGATGCACACGTCGTGTGGGTTCCGTCAAACTGGACGGCTGAAGGCCAGGTGGACCGAACCTCGGATATCGCCCGCGTCATCCAGGAGATCATCCGGAAACGTTCCGGGGAACCGAATCCGGCGGACGGCGCCGTCGTCGAGCAGACGTCGGTCAATCTTTCCTGGACACAGGGCTGGAAAGGCGGCAATGCCTTGGCGATCATCATTAGCAACAATCCCGACGATCCCTCTGTGGGGCTTCGATGTGCCGAGGCCTGGGATGGATCGGCGGCGGATGCGGCCTTACTGCATATCGAATTCACGCCCGGAGAAGAGATTACAATCACACACGATGTGTATTTCGGCGACAATTTCGACGACGTCAACAACGACGCCGGTGACACGTTCCTGGCCAATCAATCCAGCGGATCCATAATTGTTGGATGTCCCCGGTGTCCTTATTCGCAGGGCCTTGTTCCGGGCATGACGTACTATTGGCGAATCGATGATGTCGAGGCCGATGGCACAACACATAAAGGCCCGATCTGGAGCTTCACACTTCCCCCCAGTACGGCCACCGATCCCGTTCCGGCCGACGGTTCCAAATATATGCCTACGGATACGACCCTAAGCTGGACGGCCGGCCTGGAGGCACAACGGCACACCGTATATTTCGGCGACGATTATGACACGGTGAACAATGCCACTGAGGGGGCTCCTGTAACAGTTACAACCTATGACCCCGGCCCTCTGGAAAAAAATATGACGTATTATTGGCGGGTTGATGAGTTCGATGGCGTAGAGACCCATAAGGGCGATGTGTGGAGTTTCTCGACCCTCGTCGATTTTGCCGTCGCGGATCCGGACCTTATTGGCTGGTGGAAGTTCGACGAAGCTTACGGCGCCACGGCGCTCGATTTCTCCGGTTATGGCAATGACGCCACGTTTGGCGGTGATCCGCAGCGGGTTGAGGGAATCCTGGGCGGCGCATTGGAATTGGATGGATCGGATTATGTGGTTATTGACGATGTCGTCGATGATATAACAAGCACGAATATAACGCTCAGTGTATGGATCAAAAGCACGCAGACCGCCCAGGGCGATGTGTTTGCCGCGAATAATAGCGCCAGCAGTCACCCCCTCGAGTTTTACATTGAGGGCGGTTATCCGGGCAGATATGATGGGAGCGACGCAACCTACACGACGGCTCCCTTCGTCGCCGACGACCAGTGGCACATGCTGACGTATGTCAGGGAAGGCTCTACAGCCTATATCTACGTTGACGGCGTTCAGGTCGCTTCGGATTCCGCCAGCTTCGATTTATCCACCGTCACCAGGTGGTCCATCGGCCAGGAATGGGATGACACGACCGCGAGTAACTTCTACATCGGCCTGGTGGACGATGCTCGATTCTACAATAAAGCGCTGACGGCGGAACAGGTTTTGGAATTAACCCGGGGCGATCCGCTTCTGGCCTGGAATCCGAGCCCAAGCAACGGCGCTGTCGTGGACGTCGAAAGAGCCAGGCAACCTCTCAGCTGGTCGCCGGGGGACCTCGCCGCGGAGCACGACGTGTACTTCGGCCTGGATAAAACAACCGTCGAAAATGCGGATAGCTCGGACGTCACAGGTCTCTATCGCGGCCGCCAGGTCGGCACGACCTATGCGCCGCCGGGAGAGCTTGAGTGGGGAACGGGTCCGTATTACTGGCGCATCGATGAAATCAACACCGATGGTACGCTGACCACGGGCGCCATCTGGAGCTTCACGATTGCCGACCATCTTATTGTGGAAGATTTTGAGAGTTATACGGACAATGATATGGCCGGGGAAGCGATCTGGCAGGCGTGGATCGACGGCTTCGGCGTGATTGATAACGGCGCCCAGGTGGGTTATCTCCTCCCACCGTATGCTGAGCGTACGATCGTTCACGGCGGGGAGCAGTCAATGCCGTTCATGTACGACAATACGGCCGGCGTGAAGAATTCAGAGGCGGAATTCACGTTGACCGCTTTGCGTGACTGGACGGCCCATGACGTGAGTGAATTGTCGATATGGTTCAGAGGCTATCCCGGCTCGGTCGGCAACTTTGTCGAAGCTCCGGCCGGGACTTATACGATGACCGCCTCCGGAACGGA
>JAFGTG010000346.1 GCA_016934255.1 Sedimentisphaerales bacterium | reverse complement strand
GCTCATATCCAGACTCATCAAGACGCGCTGCTTGCTTCGCGAATAGAGCGGCGGATCGGTCCTGTAAATCTCATCGCTGATTTTAAATCCCTTCCCTTTAAACGCGGCCATCAGCGGATGGTCCGGATCGTCGATCTTGAAGGCCCAGGTCCCGCCCGCCGTCCAGGGGTGGCCGGTGAACTTGCCGCCCATCATTTCCATCCCTTCGGGCCAGTCGTAAAAATTGTCCGTGGCCGCGTGGACGCCGATGAGACCCTTTCCCCCTTTAACAAAATCCATCAGGGCTTTGCAGCGTTCGGGCGTTTCTTGCGGGTTGAATTTTAAATGAGTCGTATTGTTCAGACAAACGGCGTCAAATTGCGCGAGCTTCTCCGGCGTAAAGACCGAGTAATCATCCGTACAAACCGTCACCTCAAAGGCGCCCGTCTTTTGGCCCATGATCTTCAGCGCTTCGTTGACAACGGGAATGCTCGTGTGAAAGAAACCCTCACAGCGCCAAAAGACGAGAATCTTTCTCGGCTTGGCCGGCTGGACCGTCGGTTTGTCCGGTACCGCGTTTCGAATTTTCTGCACCTCTTCCGCTTTCAGATCGCGGAGCTTGTCCGGTGAGACGGCGCGAGACGGGCTTGCCAGCAGCGCCAAACACAACAGGCCCAGCAACACAACGCTTAGCAATTCTAAATTCTTTTTCATTTTTATTCCTTTCTTCACTATGTTTCCGCGAGTTCTGAAAAATTGAAAGTTAGGCATATATTATTTAAGAAAATCTTCTTTCGGATTTTCTTAAAATAACCGGGCACAGTATGATAACATTGCATCAAGCAAAATATTACACATCGTTTCATCATCATAGTCTTGGAACATCGATGACTCATTTTAGAAAGAAAAAATCAAGAAAACAGATTTTTTCTTTCCTAAAGTATGCCTAACTTTCAATTTTTCAGAACTCTTTCTTATATCCCCAGAATCAATAGTCAATTGTCAATATTCAATCGTCAATTTTATAAGTGCCAAGGGCTGCGCATCGGCCGCGAGAGCATTCTGTTGGCCTGGTCGTTATTGAGGAAGATCTCTTTTTCGGGATCCCACTGCAATTTTTCTTCGGTGAGCATGGCAATTTCGCCCAACAGTCCCACGCTGATCGAGCGAAGTGCGGTCTCGATCGGCGTAATCGTTTTCTTTCGCGTCAGGACGCAGTCCAGAAAGTTCTGCTGATGGTCGTGACTTTCGTATAGTTTGATCTCATCGGGACCGATGGTTTCGTCCAGAATGCTCCTGGGTTCGGCATCAAGTTTATCGCCGCGATCGACATACACCCATCCGTTTTCGCCGTACCAGACCGTCCCCATCCCCTTCGGCTGCTGCTTGTCATTCGCCACGATCATGGTGATTCCATTGGCGTATTTGCACGTGAACTTATATTCTATCGGAACATCGTAAACACCGTTCTTTGGATAGACGCCTCTCCCCTCGATCTCTACGGGACCCGTCTCGTCCAATCCCAAACCCCAGTGGGCGATGTCAATGTGATGGCCGGCCCAATCGGTTAACTGCCCGCCGGAAAAATCCATAATCCAGCGCCAATCCCAATGGGGCGCTCTGTCACTATACTTCATATACGGCCGCCAGAGAGCCGGACCAAGCCAGAAATCCCAGTCCAGTTCGGCCGGCGGCGTTTGAACGGTAAGCTTTCCGCCGGGGCCACCCGTCGGCAGGCCGACCTCGACCTTATAAACCTTTCCAATGCGTCCGTTGCGAACCAACTCGCAACCGCGATGGAAGTTCTTCACCGAACGCTGCCAACTACCCGTCTGCCAAACTCTCCCGTAACGATGGACCGCATCGGCCATGGCGCGGCCTTCGCGAATCGTCCTCGCGAGCGGTTTTTCGCCGTACATATCCTTGCCGGCCCGGGCCGCCGTGACGACGGGGATCGAATGCCAGTGATCCGGCAGCGCCAATGAAAGGGCATCGATGTCTTTTCGTTCTATTAATTCGCGAAAATCCGAGTACGTCCGGCAATCGCTATTGCCGTATTTTTCGTCCACGGTCTTCTTGGCGTTGTCTCGGTGTCTTTTATCGACGTCGCAAACGGCGACGATCTGCGCCTGCTTCTTGCCAAGAAAACCCCGCATATTGCCGGACCCCTGGCTGCCCACACCGATGCAACCCATGACGATACGATTGCTCGCGGCGACATTCTCGGCACTGCCCAGGGCCGATGAAGAAACAACATACGGAAACGCAAAAGCACCGAGAGCCGTACCGGCTGTTTCTTTCAAAAACCGGCGACGATTGATGACTCTATTGTGTGACATTTTTCAATCTCCTTTTCGAGAACACTGTTCACAGATGCCACGGAGCGCGCATCGGACGCGAAAGTAAGCGATTGGCGTCATCGTCTCCGACGAACACTTCCCGCTTCGGATCCCACTTGAGCGGCCGGCCGAGTTTGTATGCTATATTGCCCAAATGACAAACGGTAACGGAGCGGCAGCCGGTCTCGATATCGCAGATCGGTTTGCTGCGCTTACGGACGGCGTCCAGCCAGTCAACGTAATGATTCCGGCATTCATACAGATGGATATCATTCGTACCTATCTGCTGATCTTTGAGGGATTCGGGCGACGTGCGCAGGCGGCCCCGATTGGTCTCGACCGTGCCTTTGGTGCCGGTGAAGAGAACGCCGTCAGCCTTATCCCGCGTCATTGTCACGCCGCTGGCGTATTTATACGTAAGTACCTTAATATCTTTGCCGTCGGGCGGGATGATTTCCACCGGCCCGCTTTCGTCCATTCCCATGCCCCACTGAGCGATATCGAAGTGATGGGCGCCCCAGTCGGTCATGCCGCCCCCGCCGAACCGGCTGTTATTGCGCCAATGCGGGAAACCGTCCCAGCTCAGGTGCGGTGACAATTCTTCATTGTACGGCCTCCACTGCGCCGGGCCGAGCCACATGTCCCAGTCGAGATAATCGGGTACCGGCTGGGCCGGCAGCGGTGGATTTTCAGCCGGGCCGCCGACACTCACCGTCACGTGTTTCAATTCACCGATGTAGCCGTTGAGAACCAGCTCGCAACCCAGGCGGAAATGCCAGTCGGAGCGTTGCATACTGCCGGTCTGGAAGACCCGCCCGTAGCGCCGGACCGCGTTAACCATTGCCCTGGCCTCGGCAATCGTCTGCGAGAGCGGCTTTTCGCAATAGATATCCTTTCCGGCCTGGGCGGATCGAATCACCGTAATGGCGTGCCAATGGTCCGGCGTGGCGATCACGACCGCGTCGATATCGTCTCTGGCCAACAAGTCGCGAAAATCATGATACGTATCGCACCCTTTGTACGAGCCGCCGTTCTTACCCGCGTAGTAATCTTCGACAATCTTCTTGCCGCGTTCGAGTTTGAGCTTATCCACGTCGCAGCCGGCAAGCACATGCGTCCCCGGAGAATTCAGAAACGACTTCATCAAATGTTTGCTCTGCTTGCCGGTGCCGATAAAGCCCAGCGTAATCCGCTCACTCGGCGCGTCCCCACCCAAAACAGACCCGGGAACAAGATAAGGAAACGTCATCGCCGCAGTCGTGGTACCGACAGCCCTCTTAATAAACTGTCGCCGGTTCATCTGATTTTTCGTCACCATAAAAACGCCTCTACTTTCAAATCTCAAATTTGAAATCTCAAATCTCATAGGTGCCACGGGCTTCGCATCGCTTCGCCGAGCATGCTCGCAGCGGTCGGATCGTTCAGTATCTCTTCCGTTTCCGGATTAAATCGAATCTTCCGGCCCAATCGCATCGCAATCCGGCCGAGATGGCCCGGCGTCGCCGAACGATGCGCGACCTCGCACGGCGTGATCGTTGTCTTTCGACTTTTAACGCAATCGAGGAAGTCCCGCCAATGGCCCGGCGAGTCGTACAAGTGAATTTCGTCGGGTCCGATTTTCTCGTCGAGGATCTTCTTCGGCTCGGCCTCCAGGCTGTTGTTTCGATTGACCCAAACCCAGCCGTCCGTACCGATCCATTTCGTTCCCCCACGGATGTCACTGTATCCGCCGGCGATAATCATCGTAATGTCCTTGGGATATTTGGCCGTGAGCCGATATTTTGTCGGGCTGTTCCATAAGCCGTCTTTGGGGTATTCGCCGGAGCCTTCGATTTCAGACGGCCCGGTATAATCGCAACCGAGCCCCCAGTGTGCGATGTCCACGTGATGGCCCACCCAGTCCATCAACTGGCCGCCGCCATGATCGAGCACCCATCGCCAGTTCTTATGCACGCGCGCCGGGCAATACGGCCCGTACAACGCCGGCCCGATCCAAAAATTATAGTCGAGTTCCGGCGGCGGAGCCGTGATTCCCTCCTGACCCTTGGTCTTGCCGAAATCGCTATGTCCCGAAGGTAAACCGACCTCGACTCTTGTTATCTTTCCTATCCGGCCGTTAATCACCAGCTCGCACGCCCGTCGAAAGTGCGCCTGCGAGCGCTGCCAACTGCCGGTTTGCCATATCCGCCCGTAACGACGAACCGCATCGCACATGGCCCGGCCTTGTTTCAAATCATGTGACAACGGTTTTTCGCCGAAGATGTCTTTGCCGGACTTGGCCGCCTCGATAGCCGGGATGGCGTGCCAATGATCGGGCAGGCCGAGTGAGACCGTGTCGATATCGTCCCGCGCCAAAAGCTCGCGGAAGTCGCCGTAAGAGGCACAGTCCTGGTTCCCGAAACGTTTGTTCACGCGATTGACGGCATCCCGCAGATGGTTCTTATCGACGTCGCAAATCGCAAGGACCTGGCAGTCTTTTTCACGCAGGAAGGAGCCGAGATTGCTGCCCCCCTGCCAGCCCACGCCGATACACCCCATCGTGATCCGATTGCTCGGCGCGACGCTACCGGCCCGTCCGAGAGCCGACGATGGAACGATGTACGGTAAACCCATCACCCCCAAAGCAGTGCCGGCCGTCTGTGTGATGAATCGGCGCCGGCTGATACGACGTTCTCCAGCCATAGTCAGCTCTCCAAAAAAGGGAATGGAATAATGGAATGATGGGGCGGATTAACACAGACCTGTTCTCATCCAAAATTCCATTATTCCAATATTCCAGTATTCCAGTATTTTAATTATCTGTCAAATTGAGCATCGAACGCGATCTGCGAAGGTTTGAAGTCCGCCTGCTTAATATATTGGCAGGCCTCTTCCGCGCCGTGCTCGCGGTCCATTCGGCTGTCTTCCCACTCGACAGACAACGGGCCTTTATAACCGACGTCGTTCAGGGCGACGATAATCTCTTCGAAATTAATATCCCCGTGGCCGATCGAGCGGAAGTCCCAGTAACGGCGCGGATCGGCGAACTCGGTATGGCCGCCGAAGACGCCGACGGTGCCGTCCCCGTGACCCCACCAAACGTCCTTCATGTGGGCGTGGTAAATTCGGCCGCCGAACATGCGGATGAACTTGACATAATCCACACCCTGGTAGCCGAGGTGACTGGGATCGTAATTGAAACCGAAGGATTTATGCCCCTTGACGGCGTCGATGGCCCGCTGGGTCGAGGCAATGTCAAAGGCGATTTCCGTCGGGTGGACTTCCAGGGCGAACTTAATCCCCAACTTCTTGAATTCATCGAGGATCGGGATGAAGCGCTTGGCGAAGTCCGCGTAGCCCGCTTCTATCATCGCCGGCGAGGCCGGGGGGAATGAATACAATAGATGCCAAATCGAGCTGCCGGTAAAGCCGTTGACGACCTTGACGCCGAGCTTCTTAGCCGCTTCCGCCGTTTTGATCAGTTTCTTGGCCGCACGTTTGCGAACGCCCTCGGGATCGCCGTCGCCCCACACGTCCTCGGGCAGAATGGCTTTATGACGTTCGTCGATATTGTCGCAAATCGCCTGGCCGACAAGATGCGCCGAGATGGCGAAGACTTTAAGATTGTGGCTTTTGAGCAGATCGCGCTTGGCCTTGCAGTAATTATCGTCTTTCAGGGCCTTATCCACTTCGAAATGATCGCCCCAACAGGCCAACTCCAAGCCATCATAGCCCCAGTTTGCCGCTTTCTCTGCCAAGACTTCCAGGGGCAGATCCGCCCACTGGCCGGTACAAAGGGTTACAGGTCTAGCCATTTGTTACTCTCCTTAACTTTGTAGAATACGTTGAACGTTTCCTAATTAAATAGACGGTTTAACGTGAAAAATAGCCTATTTTGATGTTTCGCCGCGTTTTCCTCCTACTGAGCGCATTCGTCATAACCACCTTCTATGAAAACACTTGCACTCAAAAATAATTCGATTCATCTTTTGCTGTAACTCGAAAAAATAATCCATAGATTATAACCAGAGCCCAAAACCACGCAATTTAAAAATTCCGTCGAATCGCCCCATCACTTCGAGACTTCCACATTAGGCGCATCGACGAAAACCGAACATTTATCAGCCAGGTCCTGACGTTCCGGCAAATCGCCCCGGCCCACCCAGATTCGATAATTAAGCTCCAATGTCCGGCCGGCGTCGAGTTCCTTCGTGAAGAACGCCCCGAACCGTCCATAGTCGCGATAGGCCGAATAGATCGCGGACTTCGGATTATCCGGATGATTCATGTACAGAACGCTATAGCGCCCGCTGCTCAAGCCGTACGACATCGCCACCCACGGCATATCGCGATCTTTTCTCGGATCGATCCCGTCCCGGTTAAACAGGTATTTCGCTTTGACGTCCGGACCACCCTTGGCGACCGCGTCATGCGGCCGGTACTGGAAGCCGGCATGCTCCGGATCGCCGTTCAGAAAGACATCGCCGCGAATGGCCTTCAACTCGGTATGGAAATCAAACAGTACAACCGTCGGATCGCTTTGGCGAAATACCGTCGTTTGACGTCGCTCGGCAAGAATCGGCTCGCCTATATTGTCTTTATCGTCGTTCCAGTAAATCAGGACCGTCGATCTGGCCAGGACCGGCCCGGCGACCTGCTCCAGGAACTTTTGATGCACCTGATGCGCCTGGGGCATGTGCCACAAGTCGTACTGCTTCCCCTCGAACATCAGTTTGTTCCAGCCGATATAGATGCCGCGATGATGCGGATACAGAATCTGATCGCTGATATACGGATTCACACCGTCCGGGCCGTTCGTTAACAGATTGCCCGACGCATCATAAACGTGATGGAAGGGCTTGTACGTCTCGAATGTCCGTTGTTCACTCGACGTGTCGTGTGCGTACATATAGCGCGTGACCTTGTACCCGTCGAAAAGCAGATCGAGGTATTGCCCCGGCCGGTCCTGCCAGGAAAATCGTTTACCATCGGATTGGGCACCGCGCTTTAGTGTTGCCGTCCATGTACTCGATTCGTTTGCCTTCGCCCGCGGGAGTATCCACCACAATTCCGTTTTTCCATCAGCCGCTTTAACAAGCTGACCCGGCGTGGTCCGCCCGGTCCCCGCTTCTTTCATCTGTATGGCGACGTTTTCACAAGGCACATTCACCAGGGCCGGCGGTAATTCGATTCCCGCACAGACCGGCACGTCCGTGCCATCGGCCGGGGTCGAAACCCGAAGGGTCAACTGCTCGGCTCCAATCGCAACGGAACCGGTCGAAATCAACAGGCTTACAAACAATACTGTCGTACATCTCTTTGTGCTTTTCATTTTTCCCTACCTTAAATGTTACAGAGGAACAATCCAAATATTACGGAAACTGACTTCATTACCATGATCCTGCAGAAGGATCGGCCCCGGCGTCGGCCCTTCCGGACGACCGGCGCCCGTCTTGTTGTCCAACGCCACGTCATTCTGAACCAAAACGCCGTTGTGCCAGACGGAAATACGCGCTTTCTCGACTTTACGGTCGCCCTCGAATTTCGCCGCGTGGAATAGAATATCGTAGCTTTGCCACTGGCCCGGCATTTTACACACGTTCTCATCCGGGGCTTT
>JAFGTG010000345.1 GCA_016934255.1 Sedimentisphaerales bacterium | reverse complement strand
TGAACTGTGTAAAACAGGCATGCACGAGCCGGATAACTTTAATGACAATGCCCAACGATTCCAGGACCAGGTTAAAAAAGCGATTTACGATCAATATACTTTACGTCAATACAGAGGATTAACCACATATATTAATCCCGAAGGATTTAATCGCGATCTTATCAAAATGCCTGAAATGTCCTATCGTTATCCTCGCCTGGCACAGTCCTTGGAAAGAGTGGGATTCGATATTCTTTTATTGGCTTTTTATATGGTCTTATTTTGCGGAGTGGGATTGTTCAAGATGAGTCGATATGACGTGCGATAATCAAAGAACGGTTTAAATCGAAGAATATTAACTTTTTCACACGAAAGGAAGAAAATGATTGAGATCAACGAATTGACGAAACGGTACGAGGATGGCGTGCTGGCGCTGGATCATGTCAGCTATGGTGTTCAGCCCGGCGAGATTTTCTGCTTATTGGGGGCTAACGGCGCTGGGAAGACCACGACGATCAATATCTTGCTGGATTTCATTCCACCGACCAGCGGTATGGCTACCATAAACGGACACGATTGTAACAAGTTCCCGTTGGAGGCCAAGAAATACGTTTCATACGTCTCCGAGAATGTCCAGCTCTATGCAATGTTTACGGCCCGTCAGAATTTGGCTTTCTTCGCGGAATTGGCCGGTAAGAAGGGACTCAAAAAGAAAGATTACGACGACGTGATGCGTACCGTGGGTCTGCCCGAGAAGGCATTGGGCATGCGGCTCAAAAATTTCTCCAAGGGGATGCGTCAGAAATTAGGCATAGCCATCGCATTGCTGAAAGACCCCCCCGCCATTTTAATGGACGAGCCGACCAGCGGTCTCGATCCCAAGAGCGCCCAGGAATTCCTCGACCAATTGCGCCGTTTACGGGAGCAAGGCAAGGCGATCCTGATGACCACGCACGACATCTTCAGGGCCAAAGTGATTGCCGATCGCGTCGGCATTATGAAACAAGGACGATTGGTGGCCATACGAAAGAAGCAGGACTTCAAACATGCCGATCTCGAGGAGATTTACATGCGTGAAATGCAGGAGGCGGAGACGACGTCGTAAAATCCCGTTTGTGGTATGCCCGTAAGAGCTTGGAAGAAATACCTTATTCGCCAGAGGCGAATCACTACGAACGCTCAGGGATCGTAATAAAGAGAGAGAACGATGATCTGGAAGATTGCCAAGAAAGAGTTTATATTGAATTTGATGACGTTCAAGTTCGCCGTCGGGGCCGTTGCCTGTGTTTTATTGACGGTCGTTTTCATGCCTATTTTAGCGGCGGATTACCGGCAGCGATTGGAGATGTACAACCGGCACGTTTCCGACAACGAAGCGGAGCTTCGGAATGTCGCTGTTTACAGGAACATCCGTCATACCATTTATCGACCACCGGCCGTATTATCCGCTTTTAGCGCCGGCCTGGAAAAACAGTTGGCCGGCTCTGCGAAGATCGAACTGGAAAAAGTGCCCGAATTGAGCGTGACCGAACGCGGGGGCAATCCGTATTTGCCGATCCTTTCCGTCTTCGACCAGTCCCTGATTTTCAAGATCATTATCAGCATCCTGGCGCTCCTGGTCGCTTATGACGTCATCTCGGGAGAACGCGAACAGGGCACACTCAGACTCATCCTCTCAGACCCGATCGCCCGGCACCAGATCGTGCTGGGCAAACTCGTCGCCGGGCTGATTACGCTGAGCGTTCCCGTGACCATCACGTTTGTCGTCGGATTGATCATTCTTTTGTCCTACCCCATGGTGGCCATAAGCGGCTCGGATTGGGTACGAATTGGATTGATGTTCGTTGCCTCCCTGACGTTCACCGCCGTCATGTATCAATTCGGACTGTTATTCTCTTGTCTGGCAAAACGATCCGCCATCTCAATGGTGCTTGGATTGTTTATCTGGATCATCTTTGCCGTCGTTGTTCCTAACGCCAGTGTTCAGTTGGCCACACAAATCCGTCCGTTGGAATCCGAGGAGAAACGAAACGGCCGGGTGACATCTCTCAAAAACGACCTTGCCAAAGAGCTCGGCAACATCAAGATGGACTCTTCAAATTTCCTCATCACAAACGACGGAGGCGATGTTTTCGGGGGGTATTATGCGAAAATAAGGGACATTTACTGGCTCAATGCCGAGCAAAAACTGAATGCGTTAACGATCCCCATTCAGTTAAGGTACGCCGACAAATTCCTGGAGATAGAGCAGAGCAATCTCAATACGGTTTTCGCACAGAAAAGCCTTGCCCGCAGCCTGTCTTGTGTCTCTCCCATTGCAACATACGAAAATGTAATGGCCATCCTGGCGGGGACCAGTATAACCAGCTTTGAGGATTTCATTGACCAGGTCAGAATGCACCGAAATCAAGTTGTTGAATACATTCGTTCGAAAACGGACAACTTTTCTTCCCCCTCTTTTTTCGCGTTATGTACTGAAGAGAAATCAGCCGAGTTCACAAAGCTGTACGTCCAAAAAGAAGAGGCAAAGGACGAACAGACGAAAGCCAGGGCCGAACAAGTTCTTAAAGAATGGGAGAAAAAAAACGTCGAAAAGGCTACGCCTCTCAACCTGCAGGATTTTCCATGGTTCAATTACCATCCGAGTTCTGCGGTGTACCTCCGCAGGGCGATACCGGACCTGGTTACATTATTCGTCATGAATGTCATCCTTTTCGCTCTGTATTTTACCGCTTTCAGCAGGTATGACGTCCGCTGACACGTTTAAACAAATCCGGCCACTTTTGGGAAAAGCTTATGATTCGCCATATTATTGTTAAAGAAATCATCGAAAATCTTTTGAGTTTTCGTTTTGCTCTATCGATCCTTTTAACGACGTGCCTTTTTGCCGTCTGCGGTTATGTTTTTGTCGTCGATTATCAGGAACAATCGAGCGATTACTGGAAGAAAACGAACGAGAACCTCTCGGCCCTGCGTGAACGATCGAGCAAGCTGTATGAGGTGGCCTTTTATAAACAAGGGCTCTATCGCAAACCGCAACGGCTCGCAATGTGCGCCGAGGGAGAGGAAAAAGCCCTTCCCAACTTCTTCCAGGTGAATGCGTTTACCGCCGACCTGCCGAAAACAAAGGGACAGGCGAACTTTGCACTTCCGCAGTTCAGCAATATCGACTGGGGTTTGATCGTATCGCTGATCCTGAGCTTCGCGGCACTGGTCTTTACGTACAACAGTATTTGCGGCGAGCGAGAAGCCGGCACGTTGCGCCTGACGCTGGCCAACACGATACCCAGACATGAAATACTGTTAGGCAAGTATGCCGGCGTGATGATTACGTTAGCCATACCTCTCATCGTCGGGATGCTCGTGAGCCTTCTTATCATTGTGCCTTCCCAAGGTGTTGTTATCGATGGGGGTGAATGGATTAAAATCCTGGTTTTAATTTTCATATCATTGCTTTATCTTTCGATTTTTGTCTTGTTGGGCGTGCTTATCTCGAGCAGAACGAGTCATTCGGCCAATGCGATGGCGATTCTTCTACTAACCTGGGTTGTCGTGGTCATCCTTTTGCCCAGTCTCAGCCGGATCATTTTTGATGTCACATTCGAGGAGCCGACTGAGCAGGAATTACAAAAGCGCATCGAGGATGCCCGTCAGGAAATCTGGGACAACCATGAGAGATACGGAAAGAATGCAGGTAGTATGTCCAACAATCTTGACAATCCGATTAACAATCCTCCCGCCCGAGCGCGCCTGCAAAATGCCGTCATGGATGTGACCAATCAACTTTTACAGGAACACCATACGAAATGGCTGGAACAAGCTCTTGCCCGACGTAATTTTGCATGTCTGTCCCCGACGGTGGTTTACCAAAGGGCCTCCGAAACGATCGCCGGGACGGGGATACGGCGTTGTGCTGATTTATACGGGCAGGTGAAGCGATATGAACTCGATTTGAAAGAATTCATTCGCAGCAGGGATTTGGAGGATACTCAGAGCCTTCACCTGATCGGTCCGGAACACAACATGGCCCGCTCATGGCGGGCGATCTCACACAATCCGATTGACTTCGATAGTATCCCGAAGTTTCAGGAATATCCCATGACGCTCGGCCAATCACTGAAACTGGCCGTATGGGATACCGGGCTGTTGATGTTGATTAACCTGGGTCTGTTCGCCGGAGCGTTTGTTTCATTCCTAAGATATGACGTGCGATAAGTAAGCCTGCAAGCATGATACCATCGTTGTCAACGGATGGGCCGCGTTGGATAATTCCCATACGTCCCGCCGCCGGCTCCATATTGATTTTGAAGCAGCCCGGTAAGGCCGTTGCCGTATCCATATGTTCCACCCGGCGTCATCCCGGCTCCCGCTCCCAGAAAACCCGTCCCCATGCCTCCGCCGGTTCCATATCCCCCGAAGCCGCCGAAAGGCATTCCCATTGGGGGAATAAAGAAATAATTGGCCGGAGCGGCGACTAAATCGCGGACATCATAAACGCGCGCAGTCATCTTGGCGGGCAGGGAGTCTATGGTGGCAATAACGATGACCCCGTCGTCAACGACATATCCGAGTTTCACCGGATTTCCCCCCGAAACGCCCGTGAGCAGGGATTTCAAATGCCTTCGGATCGGCACTCCCGAAAGCCCATCGATGCCGATGGGTGTATCCCTGTAGATATCGGTGTTCTCTTCCAGGTCTTTCCAAAGTACGGCGATATTCAAAGGAGGATTTGTCGAATGACGAAGGATATGGATGGCCTGTTCAAAGGTCATGTCCGGCCGAAAAGAAGAAGGGCCGGGGTTAACCGTCTGGGGGCTTGTAGAGGTTTGCTTCGGCGCATCGGCGCCCGTAGCCAGCATCGATAGAAAGAAAACAATAGCCGAAACAAACACCGCAGATCTGACAATTTTGACATTTTGTCTTCGATTCATCTCTTTCGGCCTCCAGTCAAACTCATGGCGCTCGGTTCAATCTATATGTGAAAAGCGTGGTTTGCATGTATTTTTATCCATCACTATACATTTTGGATGTTTCCCAACCTTTGTACTTCCAAACGCTTATCTTTAGTTACGTATGGAAAGATGTGACCGTTCGTCGTTTTCTGTCTTAAATCTCGGACCGGCCGAAAAATGAGGGAAGCCCACGCAATAATACTTGCAGCCGTGCGGATCGAATAGTAAAATAATCTCGAACAGTACATACAAACGACATAAAGGAGTGAACTATGAGAAGGCTCTGGGGTGTCCTTCTGATTCTTTTGGTTGTATGCCAGGCAGGTCGGGCGGAAAGTAACGATCCGAACTACCCGAAAGATCCCAATGAACTGGTGCGGATCAAATGGCGCGCCGTCATTTCCGTTTTGCGAAACAAAGACCTCGATCAAGAGGCAAAAGAGAAGAAGATCAGCATAATCGTCAATCCGATCTTCGATTATCCGGTCATGGCTAAATTAGCCCTGGGACGGGAGCATTGGCCCAAACTGACACCGCCGCAACAGAAGAAATTCACAGAGCTTTTCATCGAACGGCTCAAAACGTCGTACCGGGAGAAAATCTCACTTTATACAGACGAGGACGTCTTGTTCAAACCCGCCGTCCGCAAAAAAAATCTCATTGAAATCCCGATGGAATTGTTATCCAAAGAGAAAAAAGTGACGATTATCCATAAGATGCGTAAAGTGGGTAAGCAATGGAAGATTTACGACGTGGACATACAGGGGGTCAGTATCCTCTTAACCTACCGGTCCCAATTCGATGATATTCTCCGCAGGGGTACGGTTGAGGATCTTCTATCCCGGCTGGAAAAACCGCCAACAGATTGATCCTGTATCTACTCAATCGGACCCATATTATGGAGAAACGCTCCCCATTGGCTTTGTTTTTTTTTGACCGGATCGTTCTGCAACATCCCCGGTTGATTCTCTTTTGCCTCCTGGCCGTCGTGATCTTTCTTTGCTTTCAGGCCAGAAAGTTCAGACTGGACGCATCCGCGGAAACACTGGTTTTGGAAAATGACGAAGACTTGCGTTATTCGCGCCTGATTAGTTCCCGTTACGGTCAGAACGATTTTTTGGTCCTCACCTTTACGCCGAAATCGGATTTGTTCTCAGATGAATCTCTGAACACCCTGGCCCGGCTTCGGGACGATTTGGAATCGCTGGAGCACGTGTCCTCCGTCCTGACCCTTTTGGACGTCCCCTTACTGGAGAATCCGCCCGTCTCGCTCAAGGAGCTTTCATCCGACTTACCCAGGCTCACCTCTCCGGGAATTGACAAAGAGTTGGCCCGGAAAGAACTTCGCAACAGTCCGTTCTCTCAGGATTTGTTGCTCAGCGCCGATGCGCAAACGACCGCCCTGCTGATTAATCTTTCTAACAAAAACAGCCATCACGATCCCAATTCATCGCAAGCGGAAACAACCTCCGGCTCCGGGCTTCGGGCCGAGCGGGCCCAATTGAAACGCGAAGCCGACCAAATCCGAGTGCAGAGAGACCACGCGAGACGGCGACGACATCAGGATATCCTGGCCATTCGAGCGATTATGGATAACTATCGCCGCGACGCCGAACTGTTTCTCGGCGGCGTGAGCATGATCGCAGACGATATGATTACCTTTATCAAAAACGATCTCAAGACGTTCGGCGTCGGCGTCCTGCTCTTTTTGCTCATCATGCTGGGAATCATATTCCGAAGAATCCGCTGGGTCTTGCTGCCGATGCTTTGTTGTGTGGTCTCCGTGCTTTGCATGATCGGCTTGTTGGGATGGTTCGGCTGGGAAGTAACGGTGATTTCGTCCAATTTCATTTCTCTGCAACTGATCATCACGATGGCCATCACGATCCATCTGATCGTGCGATACCGGGAACTTCTCGTCCAGGACCCGCAAGCTCCTAATCGCCAGATGATTCTCGAAACAGTCCTGGACAAACTCAAACCCTGCGTTTATACGGTCCTGACCACGATTGCCGGCTTTGCCTCCTTAGTGCTATGTGACATCCTGCCGGTGATTGCGTTCGGCTGGATGATGATCGCGGGATTGGTCGTGTCTTTAATCGTGACGTTTTTACTGTTTCCCGCGGTGCTGATATTACTCCCCCAAGAAGCCCCCCCTACCAGACCCGGCTGGAGATTTTCCATCACGTCGATTATGGCAAAGCTCACGGCGGGTCACGGCGCGTTGATCGTCATCGTCAGCGGTCTTTTTCTGATCTTCAGTGTTGTTGGCGTCTCACTCCTTCAGGTAGAGAACTG
>JAFGTG010000344.1 GCA_016934255.1 Sedimentisphaerales bacterium | reverse complement strand
TCCAGGTCAATCATCCCGACGCCGTAACCGGCTCGATCGGAGACCGCCTTGAACTTTCTAATTTCCTCTTCCGCCTTTTTGCGTTCAGTCACATCTCTGAAAATGCCCATCAGGTAGGTCTTTCGACCGAACGTGATCGGGAAGGAATTGGTGTCGGCCCAAAAAATACTTCCATCCTTCCTTTTCACGGGAATATTGCTGGCAAGCGTCAACTCTTCTCTGGCTTGTTTCTCGAATTGCTCCGTGACATAGGGCAGGTCCTTTTCCGGGTGAATGTCCCCGACGCCAAGCGTTCGGAGCTCACGCTGACTATAACCCAGCATTTGGCAGAATATCCGGTTGGCTATGTAGAATGTTCTGTTTTCCAAATCAACCAAAACGATCCCATCGGCTGCATTCTCGAAGATGGCTCGAAAAATTCGATTGGATTGCCCTACGCTCCCATTCCTCTCTGTATGTCCGCTTTCTCTGGATTGCTCGACACAATGGCGCAAGGCGTCTAAATATCGGAATAATTCCGCCTCATTTTCTTTTTCGTCTCGCATGTTACATTCTCCACTCCGTTAATCCATCTGCATGATTTGTCTGTCGTTGGGCATCGGGCATGTCACACAAAGCTGCTACCATCTCCGTCTCATCTAAACATTGTCGAAATCCGTTTAAACCTCAATTTTACTTTCAGTTAACATAATTGATCGGAAATGTCAAGATTGACAAGTGAATCGCTCACGCTCAAAAGAACGGGGCCTACACCGATCGTATCCATGCAGGCCCCGAATCCATACAAATTTTAAAATTGTGTTAAGATTCCATTAGCACATGGAATCAAACAGCAACATCCACTACCCGGAAGTTCCTTTAATACAGCGCGATATCGTCAAAGTACAACGTGCCCGTTCCTCCGGCCGTGGTCATCGCGCCTTTCGTCCCTAAGCCAATCGCGATTGTGTTCACATTCGTCAGGTTGATGCCCTGATCGACAAACGTCTGTAAGGGGATAATCCACTTTGTCCAGGATCCTATCAGAGCGGCGTTCGCGTTGCTGTGAGTGACCGTCACAGCGGCGCCGCTGCTATTGGCGACCGAAACAAATAACGGCTCCGCGGCATTATCCGCCCTCCCCCGGAACCAAACCACCAATGCGCTGACGCCGCTTTCGGTCCAGTCGCGCGGATAGCTCAGGGTCAACGTGGCTTCTGAATAGGCCGCCGCACCGGGTGCGTTATCATAAAACAGCGGCATCGACTGAAGACCGCCGTGAACAACCGTTTGCTCGGCGTACGGAGGAAGCAGATAGCCCGCCTGCGCACCGTTTGCCGCGACACCGTAACCATCGATCCAGCTTTGCCAAATGGCTTCGCCGTCCGTATCGTTGTCGGTGTAGTCCTCGAAATCATCCACGGAGAGGAAGTCCGCCGTGGTGAAACTCCAGAGCGGGCCTTTCGATGCGTTGCCCTGGCTATCCACCTCATCGACGCGCCAGTAATACGCCGTATGCCAGGCGAGCTTGCCGGGATCGTGGCTTTCAGCCCCAAGGGACTTGCTTCCAACGTATTCGGGCGACGTTGCATCGGCATTACGGACGGCCTCCTCGTCTGTACCGAAATACAGTTTGTGAGAAGCGGCGCTATCGCTCGCCGTCCAGCTTAGCGTGGCGACCATCTTCACATCCTCAGCGCCGTTGGACGGACTCGGATTGCCGACGGCGCCCGGCGTCGTAAAGGTCCAAACATCCCCTTTATACGTCTCAGCGGCGTCGAACTCATCGACGCGCCAGTAGTACACTTTTTCCGCCTCAAGCGAACCCGGATTATAGCTCGCCGAGCCTTGGATGGCGCCTCCCGCGGTCGCATCGTTGACTTGATCGTAATCATCGCCGAAATAAATCGTGTGCAGCTTGGCGCCATAGCCCGGCGTCCAGCTTAGCGTGACAGGCGTCTCAACGAATTCGGCGCCGTCCGCCGGATCGGGATTGTACGCTGTTTTGGGAGGAACCAGGAAGCTCCAGACGTCGCCAATCCAGGGGCTGTCCGGGTTCACGTCATTGACTTCATCGATGCGCCAGTAATACGTCGTGCCGGGTACGAGTCCGTCCGGAAATGGAAATCCGGGGAAACCAATAACAATGAAATCTGCGGTTTGATTACCTTGGAAGGCCGCGGCGGCCCCGTCATTCACATCATCGAAATTGTCAGAAATATAGACATCGTGAGAGACCGCATAGGCTCCCGGCCGCCAGTTCAAGGTCACCCAGGTATCTTCATGCAGCGCCCCATTACGCGGATCAGGTCCTGAGGCCTTCCCCATATCACCCAAACCCATCATGATCGGTGGAACCTCATCTTCCGCAAGAGCATGATCGTAGATCATCACGTCATCGATCAGACCGTTGAAAAAGCAACCGCCCGTGCTTCTTCTTCCAATCATCACTGAAACTGCGTTCTGCGGCATTTTGCCGGTGTACGCCCAGTCTTCGGCCAATTCTCCATCAATGTAACATTTAAAGATGGTTCCATCATACGTCGCGGTAATATGATGCCACTCATCCACGGACGGCGAGTCAGGAGAGCATGTGTCTCTGCCCGCATCATTGTAAAACTGCCAATAGATCACCCCTCCGGCTTCCATCGTCAGTTCATAAGGCAGATTATTAGCCGCCCAGCCTCCTTTGCTGACAATCGCCATTTCCCCACTGGCGTCAGGACTCATATAAGTCCAGGCTGCAATCGTGATGGCATCCGTAATGGACAGACTTGGATTGTGAGGAATTTCTACATAATCCGAAGAGCCGTTAAAGTCCAGGGCGGTCCCTATTTGTCCGATAGCCCATTCCGGGGGACCGTTCAGGGTACCGTCATTCCCTTGGCCGCTTGCATCAAATGCCGTCGTTCCTGCTCCCTCCTCAAACGTCCAATACCCCACGAGGCCCGCCGAGGCATAATCCGACACGCATAATGCAAATATGGAAAAGACCAAGAAAGCTACTTTTTTACACATTGCAATACTCCTTCCAATTAATGAGATAATCGACAATGGTTCTATCAGAAAATTCTGTCCGTATGCGAACGGAACAATGATCTGGAATGTGACGCCACCTCCTTTCCTCAAAACTCTCATCCGGATCACTCTTAACCGGATGCAAACCTGCCACAAGATTTCAGACATGCTCTCCTTTAAGATAGATAAGAATCTACACGCACTCCTTCCGCTATTTTTACTAAATGTATCATTCCGTTGTCAAGCAAAATCCCGCAGAACACCTACTTTTTGTTATGGATATATGGATTTCAGAAGATTGTCAAATACAATGGGACCCGTACCCAACGAATCATGTCAGCACAGGTCCCAATGAAGTCGATTCTTATGCTCTAATGAAACACCTTAATAAAGCGAAATATCATCAATATGCATCTCACCTGAACCCCCGGACGCGGCGGGATTGCCTTGCGTTCCCAGGCCAATCGCAATCTTATCGACGTTCGCCAGGTTGATGCCCTGATCGGCAAAGCCTTGCAGTGGAATCTCCCACCTTGTCCAGCCGCGCGATCGTGCGGCGTTCGCATCGTCATGAGGCACAGTGACGAGTGAACCACCGGTATTGGCGATTCCGGCATATAACGGCTCAGCGGCATTATCCACCCGGCCTCCGAACCAAATCACCAACGCACTCATACCTCCTACGGTCCAGTCGCGCACATCCGTTAGTGTCATTGACGCCTCCGAATTCGTCACGCCGTCCGCGTTGACATAAATGAGTGGCATGGATTGCGCACCGCCATGAACAATCTCCTGCTCGGTATAGGGAGGCATCAAATGACCGACCTGGGCGCCGTTATCCGCCACACCATAACCATCAATCCAGCTCTGCCAAATCGCCTCCCCGGCGGCATCATCGTCGGTATAACTCTCGAAGTCATCCACGATAATGAAATGCCCCGTCGTAAAGTTCCAAACAGGACCTTTCGACGTGTTGCCTTGATCATCAACTTCATCCACACGCCAATAATAAGCCGTGTCCGGCTCAAGAAGACCGGGATCGTAACTTTCATCAGCCAACGTCTTGGAACCTTTATACTCGGGCGATCCCGTATCGGCGTTACGTACACCGGCTTCGTCCGTCCCCAGATAGATTTCGTGTGAGGCGGCGGTATCGGCCGGCGACCAGCCCAAAACCGCATTCATTCCGATATCCACGGCACCTTTAGCCGGTTGCGGGTCTCCGATAGCGCCCGGCGTCGTAAAGCTCCAAACATCCCCTTTATGTGTCGCGGCTGCATCGAACTCATCAACACGCCAGTAATAAACTTTCCCTGACGCAAGCGGACCGGGATGATACACGGTTATGCCCTGTGGAGCACCGCCGGCAGCATTATCGACGTCGTCATAATCATCACCCAAATAGATCGTGTGCAATTTGGCTCCAAAACCCGATGTCCATGTAAGCCTTACGGCTTCCGGATCTTCGACCTCAACTCCGTCGGCCGGGTCGGGATTGTAGGCTGTTTTGGGCGGAACGGAAAAACTCCAGATATTGCCCTTATCAATCGACGTCCCATCGGCCTCGACTTCATCGATTCGCCAGTAGTAGGTCGTCCCCGGCACGAGACCGTCCGGATAGGCAAATCCCGGGAAGCCGGCGATATAAAACGTTCCTCCCTGGTTGCCTCGGAACACCTCGGCCACTCCATTGTCAACATCATCGAAACGATCGCCTAAATACACATCGTGTGAAACCGCAGATTCGCCCGGCGACCAGCTCAGGGTGACCCACGTAGCTTCATGCAAGCTGCCATCGGCCGGGTCGGGATTCTGGGCGACGGTAAATGAAGGCGGAAAACCTTCAAAATGTTTTTGCACTTGGTCCGCCGTCATCGCCTGATCATAGACATAAACATCATCCAGGAATCCATTGAAAAACGAATAGCCGTCTTTTCTGCCCCCGATTCTGATGGGCTCATTATTCAATACTCCGAAATTCGCGGTTTGCAGGGCGCTTCCGGCGGGCATGCCGTCGATATAAAAATCGACACTTTTCCCTTTCGTCACCACCACCGCCACGTGATACCATTGCCCGGCGACAATCGCCGCGGTGGAATCGTAAAAGGTATATTGCTCCCCCTCAGTTTCCTGGTGGCCGAACTGAAGTTGACCGGTCCCGGACTCGGTTCGAAATTCGTAGTTGCCGGGATAGTTATCCCGTGCTGTGCCGCTCGGTTGCTTGCAAACCAGAAAATAATACGTGCTGAGGTTATCGAGTTTGATCCATGTCGTGATCGTCAAGGCGTCCTCTATAGAGAACGAGGCATCATGGCCGACCTCCACCAGGCCCTCCGATCCGTCAAAACTCAAAGCGCCGCTGCCAATGACGCCCGCCACCCATTGCGGATCGCCCAACAGGGTTCCGACATGACCATCGCCGGAACTATCCTGGGCCGTTGTACCGGAACCGTCATCAAATTCCCAATGTCCTAATAATCCTCCCGAAACGTCGCCAATCCATCCCAGAACCAGAACAACACAAGCCAAACAAATCAGTCGTCTAAACATAATAATCCTCCTTCAAAAAAGACGTGAAATTATTTTCGATTTTCGATGTCCAATTTCAAATTGGCCATCGACAAGGTATTAACCTCCTTATTCAAAAAGCCCGACCTGAATTGCAGAAAGGAACGTGAGAATCCCAAAAAAACGAAAAGTTGCCGCTCAATCTAACAAAGAACCCACACGCACCTTTTATTATGAGTACCGGATTAAGAATTCGCCGTCAAGAAAAATCCCGCGTACACAGGGCTATATCGTCATAATTAAAGACCGATATGCGAAGATTTTACTTACTCCGGCGACTCAGGAGAAACTGTTGGAGCCCCTTGAGATCGTCGGTATTGAGCAGATCGACGTGTGCGGAAAGCAGCTCGCGCCAGAGGGCTTCCCTGGCCGGTGAAGGCTGGTCCGGCGTCGCCCAGAAACGCACGCGGCGGCCTTTCTTATGCGCCGTTTGCACAATTGCTTTGAGTTTGATGCGTTCCTCGGCGGGCATAGGCCCATCCCCCCTCCAGGTAAAATGCCTCCCCCAATGGTCGCTGATCATCGGGATCAAGTCCGCGGGCGCGTCGGATTCCAGGTCTGTGAGCCGGCCGTCATGAGCGGCATAACGAACGTCCTGCGATTTCATGAACACGAAAGGACGATTGCCGGAGATAATCGCCAGAACAGCCCGACTCTTTCGCCCGTCCCGTTCAAAAGACGTTAAGATATCTCGATACTCGGCCAACATGTTATCGAGCGCCTTATATGTCGAAACCGCTTCCGTTTTAATATCAATCAAAAGAATAAATTCCGGACCGTTCGGATAAACACGTCCGCCGTTTTTCTTGATACGCTCTCTTAAAGGATCGAGATATAGGCTGCGAAGCGTTCGTTCGGGCCTTATCTCCTCTCGATCGTGGGCGACAAATAATTCACCTTCGACAAGAAAGATATCCGCTTCGACGCTGCAAAAACCATGAGCGAGCGCATCGAGCAAAGGACGCTCATGCCTGTAATCGTTGTGAGCGTGCGCGTGAGATAGAGGAACAATCTCAGTGTCACTCGCAAACGCCCGGCCACACAACAATGACGGTGAAACCAAACAAACAAATACGAATACTACAAAACCCGAACTCTGCCATCTATTGCCTGTCATCTTATTTGAAAATCTCTTTCATGGCTTGCGCCGTTTTTTCAGGCCGACCCGGCTCGAAAGGTAACATCTCGGCGGTGACATAACCGTCATAGCTAATATCGGTCAGCGCTTTTTTGACTGCCTTGAAATCGACATCCCCTTCCAATAAATCGACGAATCCCTCCATCGTACCTACAGAACGCTTGAAATCCTTGACGTGCACACGCTTGATCCGATGACCGAGAATTCGGATCCAATGTTCGGGGTAGCCCGTTAATAGTACATTGCCCACGTCGAAATAGGCTCCAACAACTTCGGAATTAAAGCCGTCGATAAAGTCCCGCATCTCCATCGGGCTGAGCAGGAACTTGTTCCAGACATTTTCAATACATAATGCAACACCGGTCTCTTCAGCGGCCGGTAGAATCTGATGAATCGCCTCAGAGGCTCTCTGGTGACAAACGTCATAGGGAACGACATCCGCCTCGGGCAAAAAGAATACATCCACCGCCCCCGGCACGTAAAGATAGGCATCCGTGCAAAGCCATTTGGCGATCTGAAGGGCTTTACGATTGAATACGATGCTTTTGAGCCGGATCTCGGGATCGTTTGACGTGGGAGAACAGGTCCAGTTTTCGCCGGAGGCAAGACCTGAAATTTCAATCCCGATCTCACGGGCCCTCGTCACAATCTCCTCACATTGCCCCTGCGTGGCTTTATGCGTCAACACCCCCTGGCTCGCCACAGCCAGCTCGATTGCGTCAAATCCGAGCTGCTTGGCTTCCTGCATGGCCTCGGCGATCGGCCTTTGGGCCTCCAATCCCCCCTCGAACATCCAGTAACTTGCGCTGATTTTCACTTTACATCCACTTTAAAGTTATACGATTATTTGAACAGCTTCCATTTTCACAATGATATCACTATACTATGGATCGTGATTTCGGACAAGACTCAGCACGTTCCATATTCGGAAAGAAAAGAAAATGACAGGGAAAATCCAAAACAAGCCGTCCCTCTTCGTTTCGATCTTGATCGCTCTATCCCTCACGGTTTGTGGATGGGCGCAGGGGATCGACTTTCCGGGACCGATACCTGGTGAGGGACGGGGAAAGATGACACAAGATGAACTTATTCTGGAAAATGAAGTGATCCGATGTGCATGGAGCATCCGGGACGGACGGCTCCGGCCTGGACATGTTGAGGATAAGCTTTCGGGAACCACTCTCGATTTGAAGAACGAAGAATGTTTCCAGCTCGTTCAGAACAACGAGCAAATCCTGAAATCTTCCGACCTGAAGTGTTCTGGCGTGCCTCGACTATCAGACCTAAAACCAGACCGCACATCATGCCGATTGGCGGAGCGATTCGGCGGAAAACAAATAACGATCACTTTACATTCCGCTGATGAGAATCTTTCCGTTCGATGGCGCGGGATTCTCCGAGATGGCTCGAATTATATTCGGCAGGAAGTGGTCCTCAGCGCAAAGAACCGTTCCATCGAGATGAAAGAAATCGTCATGCTGGACCTGACAGCACCGAATGCGGAGGTGGCCGGGATTGTGGACGGCTCACCGGCTGTGACGGGGAATATATTCTTCGCTTATGAATACCCTCTTGTCAAAAACCGAATACAGGAAGGATCGCCGTCTCGATTACGATGCAGTCTGCCTTATGTCACCGAGTTGAAGCCGAACGAGCCGCTTATGCAAAGCTCCGTTATCGGTATCGTTCCGCAGGGGCAATTACGCCGAGGTTTTCTGTATTATCTCGAACGCGAGC
The DNA here is from genome assembly GCA_016934255.1 of Sedimentisphaerales bacterium. Lineage (GTDB taxonomy): Bacteria > Planctomycetota > Phycisphaerae > Sedimentisphaerales > Anaerobacaceae > JAFGTG01. The sequence goes on along the minus strand of JAFGTG010000344.1, from coordinate 8,316 downwards.
GGGCACACCCCTATAGGCCGTTTTTGCACTACAATAGCTGGTACGACATCGGCTACGGGGCGGAGAAAATACAGCCGGACGATTTTCTCAAAGTGGCCGAACTGTTCGGAAAGGAATTGATCGAACGACGCCGCGTGAAAATGGATTCGTTCGTCCTGGACGATGGATGGGACGATCCCGCTTCGCTGTGGCGGTTTCACGAGGGCTATCCTAATGGATTTACCCCGCTTCAGCGGGCGGTCGAACAATACGATTCGGTCCTGGGAGCATGGCTTTCGCCCTTCGGGGGTTACGGCAAAGCAAAAGAGGAACGGCTCAAGTATGGCGCCGAGCAAGGCTTCGAGATTAATAAGAGCGGCTTTTCGCTGGCCGGGCCGAATTACTTCGGCAGGTTTCGCGAGGTCTGTGCTAACATGCTTCGCGAGTACGGACTGAACTATTTCAAATTCGACGGCATCGGCGTCGGCGGCCGACCGACAGGGACGACCGCCGAATTCGCGAGCGATATGCAGGCTTTGCTCCGGCTGATTAGCGAGCTGCGCCAAGTCCGGCCGGACGTGTTCATCAATACGACGACGGGAACATGGGCTTCGCCTTATTGGCTGTGGTACAGCGATTCCATCTGGCGGTCCGGCCGGGATTGGGGTACGCACGGCTGGGGCTCGAAACGCCAACAGCAGATTACCTATCGCGATAAGGAAACGTATCATAACGTCGTCAAGCGCGCCCCGCTTTATCCGCTCAATTCGCTCATGACTCAGGGCGTCATGTTCGCTAATCACGGATTGCCGGACGAGAGTAAAAGTCTTGTCGCAGATATTCATGATTTCTTCGCCAGCGGGACGAATTGCCAGGAACTCTATATCACACCGTCCCTAATGCAGCCGGAACATTGGGATGCCCTGGCGGAGGCGGCAAAGTGGTCTCGTGAGAATGCGGACGTCCTGGTCGATACGCACTGGATCGGAGGCGACCCGGCCGAGGGCGAAATTTACGGCTGGGCCTCCTGGAACAAGAAAAAAGGCATTCTCTCGCTTCGTAATCCATCCGACAAGCCAGGTCGGTTTGCTGTTGATATAGGAAAAGCATTCGAACTACCCAAAGGAGCGGCTCAAAAATATTCCCTGAAGAGCCCGTGGAAACAAGACTCAGATAAAACAGCTATCATTTTATCTGTGGATGAGTCTCATACGTTTGAGTTAGAGCCTTTTGAGGTGCTGGTCTTCGACGCTCTGCCATTGTAAACAGTAGGGTGGGGCTCGCCCCACCATTATTGTTATTAAGGACTTGCTTCGTATGGAGATTCGGTGGGCCAATACCGTAATACCTTGGGTATGCCTTACGGCAGGCATCCCCCAGGGAGGCCCACCCTACGCGTTAAAGTTCGTAGCCAGCCGGACCATGGTTTCATAATTCGTCATGATCCGGGAATTGATCGTTCGGCTGATCGGCGCTGAGGACGGCATGAGAACGAATCCTTTGCCCTCGCCGTCGGTTCCATCTTTTAGGCTTTTTGTGACGATCTTCTCGAATTCCGCCGGTTCAGTGTTTTCGATATCGGCGAACTCAATATTTCCAAATAAAACCAATTCTTTACCGTATCGGTTGCGAACCTCACGGAGCTCCATGTCCCCCTGCGGCGGCGGCTCGATGGGATCGATGGCGGCGGGATTCATACTGACGATGTCATCCAGAACGGCGTGAATCCTACCGTGACAATGGATGCGGGCAAAACCGCCGTGCTTTTGGATCATCTCCACCATCGGACCGGTGTAGCGTACCACGTATTCTTTAAACAAATGTGGCGGTAGATAAGGCTCTGTGGCGTACTCCGGCCCGTAGATGCGCCACAAGCGACCGGGGAAAGCTTTGGCTGTTATCTCCGTTCTGGCGTAGATGTGACGTGATAGCTTCTGAAGCAGTTGATGAAACAACGTCTGCTCGGTCAAGGCAATAATAGTGAAATCCTGCATGCTGAAAAGCGATGCGGCGGCACACAGCGGATCTTCCGTATCGATCATGATAATGCCGCGGTCGGCCAGTTTTTCATCCTCTTCGATAAGAGCCGTGACATCGACGTCTTCTTTGAAAATTTCGTCCGGCGCTTCCAGATAAGCCTTAAGGTCATCGACGTCCTTGAGTAAATGCTCTAACGTCCAGATCGTATCGACGTCGGGGTTGCGGCGCGTCAAGGACGTGAGTGTCCGCCCCCCTGTTTTTAACGTGATTCGTTGGCAACGGCATCCCTCCTCAATAAACTCCTCCACCTTGTAATGCGACACATCGATCTCGTGACAGCGCGACTTGACGGGACTGCGCATTCGAATCAGATCGGTGTGTTCCTCCGCCAGTTGAAGCAAGGGACGCCAGGACGGATCGTGATAGACATTGAACGCGTCCGGATCGGACGGATCGATCTGAAATCCCCCAATTTCATAGAAATTCACGGCGGGCCGATCGACCGGTTCGCCCCGCAAGGTCGCCATTAATCTTTCCCGCCGGGTCATTGTCATTTTAGATTTATGATTTACGATCGGTGGAGTCGCTCTTGCCTTCGGTTAGGCTTTTAAACAGCGCCCGAATATCGAAGAACCCGCCGATAGAGACAATGACAGCCAAAGCGCCAAACAGCGCAAGACTCACGAGAAAGAAAAGCGTCCACACATTGATCCAGACATTCATATAACGTTACTCCATTTTTAAGACGTCTTTTTACGACTGGGAAATAATAGAGAGCCAACGATGATAACGACAACGACGAGCACGATAACCGTCAAACCGACGATCTCACTGCCGATGGTCTCATAGACCTGGACGGTTTTTTCCGTGATCTGGTCGAGAGGAACGGCCGGGTTGACCCGGACGGCTGTTTCTGTGACTTCTTCGACGGGTATTTCTTTTGTGAACCCGAAGTACAGCTTGATCGGATTCAATAAAAAGCCAAGCCGGTTCTGCACGGGCGTCAAACCGATAATCGCCAGAAATCCACAGAGCAGCGCCCCATAGGCCCCGATTTTACTCGTTCGTTTCCAGTACAAACCGAAGACCAGCAAGGCGAACGCACCGGTGGAATACATGGCCCCGGAAATCGCCATATAATCCCACAAATCCTGACCCAGGGGATACCATAAGCCCCAGACCAAGATGAAAATGCCGATCCCCACAATGAAGATTCGCGTCAGTAATATACGTGCTTTTGAAGACAATCCTCGCCTGAACCAGGGCGCCACGACGTCCTGGGTGAGCACGGAGCTCCAGCACAAGAGATAACTATCGTGCGTGGACATGAACGCCGCCAGCATCCCGGCGGACACAATCCCGATCAATCCCGCCGGGAGCAATTGGCTCAAGAAAACCGGCATGGCCATCAGGCTGACCTCGGAATCCACCTCGCCGCTCTCAGGAATGAAAACCGCTCTCAATGCCTCATGCTGCGAGATAAAAACGAAGGCGCAAATGCCGAAAAAATACGGTATCAAAAACCGAATGAGAAATCCGATGGACGCCCACGTATAAATCCGCTTGACGGTGCCGGTGTCTTTGGCCGAGCAGGCGCGAATCACCGCCGTCTGCCAGATGGCGCAACTCACCAGGCCGAGGAAGAACATCCATATAACGTAAGAAACGCCAAAACCTTCGTCGTGAAACGGATTAAATCCCGCCTCGCCCTTGATATTCGAGACCGTCGAAATAATATTGTTCCAACCTAAATATCGGATGGATAGCAAGCTCGCCGCCAGAAGACTAAACGACAGAACGACGAACTGGATGTAATCCAGAACCACGACCGACACCATGCCGCCTAACGTCGTATAGAGCAAAACCATCGCCAGCAGGACGGTCATGATAATCTTGAGATGCATGTCCTCCGTTAATCCGGTGATCCCCATGACAAAGAGAGACCCGGCTTTAAGAAACATTCCCATATTGAGAATGCCGGAGAAGGCCAGGATGATTCCGCCCAGAATCCGAACGCCGCGACCGAACCGCTTTTCGTAGAATTCCGGAATGGTCATGACTTCCATGCGCCGTAACGGCACGACGATAAATCCCGTCAAACCGACAAGAAGCGTGACAATCGCCGCGGCCAGGGCGATGTGGAACGCGGCAAAGCCGCCGGTAAAGCCCTTCTGGGCGGAGTACATAACTGTCACCAGTCCGAGCTCGGTCCCGATCATCGTCGCAATAGCGAGGAACGTCTTCAAGCCCCGCCCGGCCACAATAAAGTCCGTCACATTGCTGATGTATCGTTTGATATAAACGCCGATCCCGACCACAATCAGCAGATAACCAATGACGATGCACCAATCCACGGCCGTGAAATTCGTCTTAATTCCAATCGCACTCAAATCCATAAAAGTCACCATTCAAAAGGTAAATATGAAAGAAATATGCAGAGATACCCTCTCGCTTCAGAGAGTGTCATCGCTTTCGCGGCCCCTCCGTGTACCAAAGAGTTTCTGTAATCTCGGACCGAATGAGCATTTGAGAGAACGTCGTATTGCATATAGCATTGTGATGCCGCCCTATTCAGCAACGTTTTAACCAGAGGATAACTCTTTCTACCGCAGCCGTCACGCCAGTAATCCCGAACCGTCACTTCGAACACAGCAAAAAGACGAATAAGATACGTGGTTTCAAGATCTTCGTAACAATCACGAATATCACGGAGACGAAACATCGATTCTCTCTGCAATTGGGATGGATCGGTATAGCAGATACTGTAGAAATATGCCGTTGCCGCCTTGCCGGCGTAACACATTTGCTCGCAGGATTTAATTTGCAATATTCGATCTTGCGTTTTCATACGACTGATGTGAGTGAATTCACTAAATCGATAAACGCTTCATGACTCCATGCACGAGGCCAATCCATTCGAGATTCCGTTTTGATCTTCCAGTCACCATTGATCCGGATGAGCAGCAACCGGTTCAGAGAAGGAAAAGAAAGAATGTCAACTCGTCCATGAGCCCCAATGATGTTACATCCTATCGGGTCAATATGAATCCGCCCGCTCGGACACTGGATCACTAAGGTGGGCGCTTTGTAAGAACCAATGTGATCTTCTGAGATCGTTTTTTCATCCTCGTGAACCGACCACCCTTGACTCTCCGACCACATCCGAATCGTATCAAACAGGTCTTTAACGTTTAAAAGCCACTTATCGCGTTTATCGATCCAATTAGCATTCTTAACCATGTTTACGATCCCCTTTTTGCCTCAAGAATGCAATAAGCAACAAATTATTTCAATGTCGAGAGCACTTTTTGGCAAAGCTCGCGGTATTTGTTCTGTTCGCCCGAGTGCTCGTGCCCGGCGGCGCCTTCCTTCCACGCCGCACGCGCTTCCTCACGCCGATCGAGCGCCTCCAGGGCCTTTCCACGCCAATACTGGGCGCGGGCTTCACGAGGCTCGTTCGAGCGCCCGACGCCGATATTTTTCGGGTAGGTCAGGGCCGCCTCGAAATCATGCAAAGCCCCGGCATAATCCTTTTCTTCAAAGCGTTTCTCACCCCGCCTGACGTGGGCCTTATGGAAGATCTCCCACGTAACCGTCTGGCCTTCCCAGTTCACAAAGTACGGCGTCGATTCGAGCAGGTCGATCGCTTCGGTATATCGCTGCTCATCATAATAAGCTTGAGCGAGCATGATGATAATATCAGCACGCTTAAGCCCTTTGGAGGGCGTCGATTTGAGAACCTCAATCGCCTCCGGGCGTCTTTTGGCTGCCAAGAGAACATCCGCCAGATCCCGATACAACGTCTGATCGCTCGGCCGGGCGGTGATGGCCTTGCGATAGAATTCCTCTGCCTTGGCCAGGTCGTTTTCCTTCGCCCAGGCATGAAGGCCGAGATTGCGAAAAGCGATACTCAGGGACGGATTCAAATCACCGGCTTGCCGCCAGCACCGGGCCGCTTCATCCACACGACCGAGGTGAGCGTACAGGTTGCCAAGATGTAAACGGGCCAAAGCATCGTCAGGATTGCTCCTGATCGCATATTCCAATATCTCGACGGCTTCGGGGCGGGATGGGAAAACAAAATCCTTGTGCGCACTAACGGCCTGTTTCAAATAAGCCTTCGCCCGGACCGGCTCGTCTTGCAGGGATGCAAAATACGCCAGATAATAAAACGACAAAGGACTGCGCTCTTTTTCCGGTACGGCTTGAACGCACACGGCGGAAAGGAGCGTTTCGGCTTCTTTCACCAATCCCAGGTCCGCGAAGATGAGGCTGGTCTCCAACATCTCGAAATCATCCTCTCCGACGAACGCCCTCGCCTGACTTACGAACCGCTGCATCTGGGCCTCATTACGTAACGCCATCAACGCCCGCGGAACCAGATCCGTCGGATGTTGAACGATCCTTACATTCGCACGCGCAAAGGCCGGTTTCTTACGCCCGGCGGCGTAGAGAGCCAGGAGCAAATGGTCTTCGGCTTTCCGATCCTCGGCATCAAGCCGAACGGCCTGTCCGAAAGCCGTGACGGCGTTGGAATAATCTCTTAACTGCATATAAGCACATCCGGCCAAATCGCGACCCAGCGAGGCCGTCCCCAGGCAGTGGACGGCCTTGGTGGCACACCCAATCGCTTCGGTCGTATGGTCTAATTTCAAATGACTCCTCCCCAGGAAATACCAGGACAATCCATCCGCATTGTCTCGCCTCAAAGCTTTCGTTAATCGTTGAGCGGCTTGATCGTACAGTCCCGCCTCGAAATCCAGCACGGCCAAACCTCGTAGCGCCGACGAAAATTCCGAATCCTGTGCCAGCGCTTTTTCATAGTATTCGCGGGCCTTTGTCCGATTCGTAGCTAAGTCGTATTTGAGACCTTTGAGATAGACCTGCTCCAACGTCAACTCTTCATCCGGCGTCCTCATCAGCTTGGATGGCTCGGGCTCGGGTGTCTTGGGAATCGGCAAAGGTGTCGTGAAGGAGGCGAGAACCCCGCCCGCCTGGTCCTTTATCGTGACATCCACAGGCGTTTCCGGCGCCGGGTCAAGTGTTACGACACGAGGTTCCCGAGGTGTCAGGTTCACCGTTTTTGCGAGAAGTTTCCGCCCCTCCTGAGAGAGGGTACAGTTTGCCCCCGAGAAATCGCTCGTTGCGAGAAGTCGCAATTCAAGCGCGTTATTTTTACGGTCCGTTTGAACCGCAATGTCTTTTGTCGCATACTCGAAGCCGTCGCCCAATCCGTGCACGGGATACCAGTATTCCTGCCACGAGATCACCTGCCGGGGTGTCAACATACCGTAATCGGACTGCGTGGGCAACGGGCCGCTCTGGACTTCGATGTACGGACCGTCCTCATCGGTAAGGTTCTTCTGGCTGACCAGGCCGAAATCCCACGTACCCCACGTCCAGGCCTTTTTGCCGCTCAGTTCATGATGGTCCGCGACCTGCACGATGCCCCGATCCATATCGACGTCGTAGGCGCCGAAGAAATCAAATGCACAATTCACGGAGAAAATCGAAGCCCACGTTTCATAGTTCTTCAGCCAGGAAATGTCCCTACCCTCGTGAATCGGCCAGCCGAAAAATTTCACGGCGTAATGATCCGTACCGAGCGTCATGGGATAGATGAAGCGCGTCCCGGGTAGATTGGGAAAGGCCGTGCAGTTCCAGAAATAATACGGATTGATTGCGTCGATGGGATTGCAGATGCGAATCCGCTCATCCAGGTAAGCCTTTCCCGGATGCAACGTTACCCGCACGGTCCATTGGGTTCGCAAGCTCTTCTCCAGGTTATTGACCTGAATGTAGGACGAGCCGTCCGGACTTTGTCCGAGAATCGCATCGACCGGCGAGACAATCGTGACCGTATGCACCTGGGGTCCGGCGTTCCACTCCACGCCCCCGCTGATAAAAGCGCCGCGCATCGCGATCATCCCCGGCTTGATCACGTTGTTGAGATGAAACGTTTCCTTTCCCTCGGTTTTATCGAAAACCGAATGCAGCCGGCCGCCCAGTTCGGGCAAACACGTCACCTTCAGATATTCGTTTTCAAGAAACAACGCCTTGTACGTTCGATCTTTTTTCGTTCTGGACAGATGATCCTGCATGGTATAAGGGTAAACAACCGCCCCCTTGACCGTGGTTGAAAACTTGACGTCGGTTTCGAGCGCCCAGAACTTGGGATTGATATCCTCCTCCCATCCATACGTGGGAATCGTTACCGTGCCCTCCCACGCGTGTGTTTTGGGATAACCCCGGCCTGAAATCACCAGGAGCAAAACAATAACCAGCAGAATCCGATAGAAATGCTTATGTTCGAGTAAACCTTTCATAGCTTTCACCTCACATAGCCCCGGTTACATA
>JAFGTG010000343.1 GCA_016934255.1 Sedimentisphaerales bacterium | reverse complement strand
TCGTCATGGGCGACGATCGCGGGCGAACCGGTGGCGTTGGCCAGCGCCACGTACAACGGCTCAAGGGCATTGCTCGAACCGCCCCGGCTAATGCTCGCCGGGATAAGACTCAGACAAAAAACGACGAGGGCCAGATGAATCAATTGTTGGCGCATGACAAATGTCCTCCTAAAAATGATAGAAAATTGTGATAATGGAACACCCCGGCACACCGTTCATATCAAACAAAGCAGAAACATCAAAGCAGCATTAATCCGGGCGTGCCGAGGTGACTGTTACTTTTCGAATTTCCTTTATTTTTACATGTTATCGTTCTCTTAGAGTCGGTATAGTTGAATATCGTCAACGTATAACGTTCCCGAACCGCCGGACGTTGTTGAGCCGGCTTTACTACCCAAACCGATCGCAATCGTATCCACGTTCGTCAGGTTGATGCCTTGATCCGCAAAGGTTTGCAGTGGGATCGTCCAATGCGACCAGAAACTTTTCTTAGCAGCGGTCGAGTCGTCGTGGGCGACAATGACCGGCGTTCCGGCGGCATTCGAGACCGCAACATACAGCGGTTCCGTCGCATTCGTCGGACTGCCTCGGAACCAAAGCGACAGCTCGGCCACGTCCCCCGTTGTCCAGTCCCTCAGTCCGCCTGAGGCGGATAAGGTCAACGTCGCTTCCGAATTCCGGGCGTCGAGCGTGTTGTCGTAGAGCAACGGCATGGACTGAGCGCCGCCGTGGACGATCGACTGCTCAGCATATGGAGGCAATAAATACCCTACCTGCGCGCCGTTATCGGGGATGCCGTAACCGTCGATCCATGCTTGCCAGATCGCCAGGCCGGCGGTGTCGTCATCCGTATAACTCTCGAAATCCTCCACGACAAGGAAATTGGCGGTCGTAAAGCGCCAGACCAGCCCCTTGACGGCATGCGTGCTGTAAACGGCATCCACCCGCCAGTAATACGTGACATTCCATTCGAGCGGACCCGGATCATAACTCTCCGCCCCGGAGGTTTTATTGCCCTTATATTCCGCCGACTCTACCGTGGCGTTATTGACCGCCTCTTTATCCATACCGAAATACACCTGGTGCGAACTGGCGGTTTCCGCCGGCGTCCAGGTCAAAATCGGCGCTTGCTCGGCATCCTCAGCCCCGTTTGCCGGTTGGGGCGCCCCGGCCGCACCGGGCGTCGTAAAGGCCCAGATATCGCCCTTATAGGTTACGAGACCGTCGGATTCATCAACCCGCCAATAATAGACCTTCTCCCGTTCGAGCGAGCCGGGCTTATAGTTTACATTCCCCGCCAGGATACCGACGGTGGCGTCATTGACCTCATCATAGTCATTGCCCAGAAAGACCGTATGTAATTTAGCTCCGAAGCCCGCCGTCCAGCTTAACGTCACATCATCCGGGCCGACAAACTCGGCGCCGTCGGCCGGGTTCGGAGCGTAAGCCGTCTTGGGCGGAACCGTGAAGCTCCAAACGTCGCCTTTCCACGGGCTATCCGGATTATCTTCATTAATCTCGTCGATCCGCCAATAATAAGTTGTTCCCCCAACCAAACCATCGGGAAACGCGAATCCGGGAAAACCCGCCACGAAAAACGTCGCCGTCTGATTGCCGCGGAATACCTCGGCATCTCGCGTAGCGTCCTCGACCTCGGCGAGATTGTCGCCCATATAGACATCGTGCGAAACCGCGTAATCCCCCGCCGTCCAGCTAAGATTCACCCACGTATCCTCATGGACGGCGCCGTCGGCCGGGCTGGGACCGCGGGCTTTCGGGAACGCCATAGAGCCGGCGTTCATCAAGTCCTGCACGTCCTCCGGGGACAAGGCCACGTTGTATATATAGACCTCGTCGATGTCCCCATCCCAGGGTGTTCCCGGCTCGGGACGTCGTCCGATATTGATCGGCAGATCGTTTTCGATCCACTGAACGGTTTCAGCCGTCGGTTCCCTTTTCGCCAGCTCACCATCGAGATAAATCTCCACGGATTCGCCCGGGCGAAAAACACCCGCCATGTGGAACCACTCGTCGGGACCGTAGGATAGAGCATCGGAGTCCGCTCGTATTCTTTCCGTCGGACTGACACCGACATCAAAGCGAGCGAATCCTCCGGAGCTTTCGAGCTGAATGGACCATGATCGCCCGCTGCTGGGGCCTTGCTTGGCGACGACGCGGCCGTTCTGCAACATGGTCTCGGCCCGTACCCAGGCCGCGACGGTCATGGCGCCTTTAATCAGCAGCACGTCGGGCTGGCCCAGGTCGATATAGTTGTTTCTGTCACCAGGAAAATTCATAGCGGAATCCGCGGTGCCGAATCGATCAGCGACGGGAACGACATCTCCGACGATCGTTCCGTTGTTGCCGTTGCCGCTCACATCTTCAGCGTCTCCATCCAACGGCCAATACCCGACAAGGCCTGTTGTCAAGTCCGCTTTTACAGAACCAACGGGAATCGTCAACGCCCAAACCAGCGTAATGACAATAAAAACTTTTCTGTTCATGACAATCCTCCTTCCGATATGGTTCAAAACGGATTCGTTGTATGGATTATCGGTTTAACCCAAGCCGTTCCTTTACGAAATGTCACGACCTCCTAAGGTTCACGAGTCCAGCATCGGCGTTAACGGAGATTTAAAAATCCAACGACTTACTCTCATCCCCGATTTTTCTCATTTCTTATATCATATTCCAAGACCAGCCGTCAATAAAAAATCCCTTTAATTTAAGGTTTTTTTCTGTAAAACGATATAAAAAGTCCGATATCGGCTTTATAAGGCCATAAGTGCGCTTGACATCCTCTTCAAAATTGTATACAATTTGAGAGATAATAAAATACATATATTTGTGCATTATCAAGAAAGCGGCTAAAACTCATGTACGTTCACGAAGGTATTCAACGCGCGGGGCTGGATAGACGTCACTATATAAAGCTGTCCACCGGTCTGATTTCAGACTCATTATGGGTGCCTCATGTATCGACAACACCCGCCTCATTGATCGATAGGGTCCCCACGATTCTGGACCTTGCCGGCGTCCCTGCATCTGACCGTTTGGATATGGACGGCGAGAGCTTAACGCCCTTACTGAACGACAAGGAAATGTCCAATCGTGTGGTTGATTCGGAGATGCATTCCGAAGGCGTCTATACGACCTGTTTCATGGTCCGCAAGGGAAAGGTCAAATATATCGATATCCACGAGCACGATGAGCAACTTTTCGACCTTGAAAAAGATCCGGAGGAATGGGATAATCTCGCCAAGAGAGACGAATACGCCTCGATCCGAAAAGAATTAAAAACGTGCATCCTGAGCCAATTCGATCCGGACCGAATCGAAAAAGAGCTTCGGGACAGTCTTCAAAGACGCCAGTTGTTAATGAAAGCAATGCAATTGTTTATTGACTATTGAAAAATGATTATTGACTATTTGCATAGAAGCTTTTTGGTCTTCGCGTGTTATCATTTCAATCGTCAATAGTCAATCGTCAATCGTCAAAAAACGGGACGGGACTGGGCCTACCAGCCAAAGAAACGGTTATGAGAAAAAACGGGCATGCCAAACGAAAAGCCTACGAGAAAATCAAGGACCTGATCCTAAATTCACAGCTCCAGCCCGGCCAGGCCGTGACGGAAACGGCTCTATCCGAAGACCTCGGATTGAGCCGAACGCCCGTCCGTGAGGCCCTTCACGAGCTCGAGCAGGAAGGCCTGATTATCACGAAAAATCGGCGGAAGCGCGTCTATATGCTCACCGTGCGTGAAATAGAAGATATCTTCGACCTGAAAATAGAGATCGAAAGCGCCGTGGCCGGCTGGGCCGCCCGGCGGGGTACGAAAAGACAGTGTCAACGATTGAATACCATTTTCAAGAAGATGAAACGGTTGGCCCAATGTCGCCCCAGCGAGGCGCGAAAGGAAGAAGTGTGGTTGAACAAATGGCTCGCCGCCGACCGTCAACTCCACAAATTACTCTTTGAAATGGCTGGAAACAAGC
>JAFGTG010000342.1 GCA_016934255.1 Sedimentisphaerales bacterium | reverse complement strand
TTGTCTGCTCCACGGCCTGTACAAAATGGGATTGTATGATGTGATAGACAGCCTCCAATCCGTCACCTGCGATCCGGCTTATCGCCAATGTGTCGAATGGCTCGGTACCCCCTGGGGGCACGCCGTCGCTCCCTCCACGCCGGTACAGGACTATCGCTTACACGTTCGCGCCTGGCAACATTTCTTCGCGGCATTGTTCGGATTCGAGGCACTGAGCCGCGTGAGGGGATTCTCCCCATCCGAAATGGCTTTACCCAACCATCCGGACGTATGCTATGAATTCGTCAAGACCCTCAAAGATTGCGGCTACCAGTGGATTCTCGTACAGGAACACACCATCGAACGACTTGAAGATGGTGGACCTGTGAATGATCCACACGTCCCTCACCGCCTGGTCGCGAAGAACTCACTCGGCGCGACCCTTTACATCACGGCGATTATTAAAACACAAGGCAGCGATACGAAACTGGTCGGCCAAATGCAGCCTTATTACGAGGCTCAAACACTTCATCGCTGGGAATTAGCCGGGAAATCCATTCCTCCTTTGGTCACTCAAATCGCAGACGGTGAAAACGGCGGCGTCATGATGAACGAATTCCCACCCAAGTATATTGATGTGATGTCCGAAGCCACGGACGGCTCCAGCCCCCCTGCCAATCCGACGGAATACCTGGAATACCTTGAGAGTATAGGCATTAGAGAAACGGACTTCCCCGCTATCCAGCCGGTCATGCAATGCCGTATCTGGGATAGATTCACGGATGGATCCGGTCCGCAGGCATTGGAAAAACTCATAGAGAATCTCAAGAAAGAAGACAACCGGTTCCACATGGAAGGCGGCAGTTGGACCAACAATATCTCGTGGGTGCGAGGCTACGAAAGCCTTTTGGGACCGATGCAGAAAGCAAGCGCCCTGTTTTCCGAAAAGGTCCTGTCTCGTGACGTCCCGACATCACATCCGGCTTATCTCAACGCGTTGTTCCATCTGATGATTATACAGACAAGCTGTTTCCGGTACTGGGGTGAAGGGACATGGACGGACTACGGCCGGGAGTTATGCCGGCGATTAACCGATATCCTGACCCAGGATTTTTGACCCTTCTTACAGCCCGACGATGTGTTTGATCCGTTCATTCGCGTCTTCTATCTTTTCGCGTTCACTGGCGTGCGTGACACCATATTTATCGCATAACTCTATGAAGCGTTCGACCAGCGGCCGCATACGCTCGGCCACATCAGGATCGATCTTTGACTTGTCCTTGATATACCAGATGGGTTCGAGAGCCGCCCGGTAAGCACAGATCGAGGCTTTCTCCACGCGGGAACGGATCACATCGTTTTCGGCCAGTTCCATTGCCTCGGCAAAGGCTTTCAGACCCGCTTGGGCGATCGAGTCATCGACGGCATAGTCTTTCGCTCTGCCGAAACAGTTCCGGTGCAACCCGCTGGCGAGGGCATGTTCGTGAGTCAGGTTAATGAACCGCCGGATCGGTTCCGCGGCCCGGCCATAATGCAAATCGAGAAATTCGTCGATGAGCTTCTGACCGCTCTTGTTCGGATCCCATAACAGATTCGCCATCACATAATTGCGCAAATCGGACAACTCGGCCCCGAGGGCGTTGCCCGCCGCCTGCATGAATATTCCGATCGCATTGTTAGCGACAAAGTAGCGGATGTTCGGTTCGATCACACGCAGATTCGGGCAGGGAAGCAGGTAATTGCTGAAGTTCGTATTATAGTTCCAGATGGAAATATTCTTGCACATCGAGCCCCAGCGAGCCAGGTCCTGGCAAAACTGAACGTTTTTCTCGCAGTTCGGATCGTTGATCGGATGCAGCATACAACATTCGATACTGCACAATTGAATCTGAACGTTCGGCCGGGGCTTGATGGTCTTGGGCGGCTTGCGTGAATACCAGTAAGACAACGTGCCGATCATAACATCCGGATAGTCCTTCGCTACGGCGTCGGCGACCGCATTCACAAACGTCAAAATCGAGCCCATCGGCGTGCCTTCCCGCTCGTCAATAGCGGCGCATTCAGGACACCGACAGTACTTGTCATTATCATTCTGACTGACGGAGACGTTCTCCATATCGGGATGTTTCTTGAGAGCGTCCAAAATCGTATCGGTCACGATGTGAAGAACGTCGGGATTCGTCAGGCATAGTTCCGGGCCTCCCCCGCCCATTTCCAGTTTGCGTTCGCCGTCCACCAGGGCGAAATATTCCGGATGGTCCTTCCCGTATTTTTTCGCCGGGAGGTAATGGTGAAAACTATGATTGATGAGATTCAGGCCCGTTTTGCCACCCAGTTTAGGATCGTCGGTAACCGTATTGACCCGAATACGCGTGGCGAAAGCGGGATTTTGGTTGGTCTCGCCGTAATAGCTCCAGCGAAAGCGCAAAGGCGGATGATAGAAACGGTCCAACGGTCCGACGATACGCCACGTTCCGATTGGAGGCACGTGCGTGTGGTCAACGGTAAGGAAACGCACGCCGGCGTAATCTTCGAGGAAGGAATAGACGCCGTAAAGTGTCCCCCGCGATCCCGGCTGTTGCGAACCGGCGATGGCGATATTATCATTGCGTACAACAATACGAAAATCCTCCTCCTCGAACTCATTCGTATTGAAGCTTACCCTGCTGGCGCGCATCGCGGCGCTGGAACCAATAAAGATATGTTTCGGTCCGCTATGCGCAAGATCCGCTTGCCGAACAATGGGTAAGTTCATACCGCCGGCTCGAGCAAAGAGGCTTTGGAACTCCTCCGCGGCGTACATTTCGCTCGGCAGAGCATCTTCGGCGATGATTATGTCCCAATCGGCAAGGTTAGCCAGGTTCACACCGCGCGGAACGGAGGCGGAAACGGAACAGACCATAAAGGCAAACAACACAAATGTCTTCATCAAAGCGTAGCGGCACATAAAATGATCTCCTTTCCTTAGACGGATCGTAAGCTCTTTAGTAGCTTTCTTAACATAATGTATCCCATGATGCCTCGTCAAATCATAATTTCCTCTCAACTTGAAACGCCTGCTATCAAACCGCATAATAATTCCCACTGGAAGAAATCCCTTTGGCCACAAGGAATATTCTTGAGATTGAGACAAAATCTTCTTTAATATAAGACTTGTCGTCGTCAGGAGTTTTCTTATTTGAGGTGTAAATAGAAAGTCACAATCAAAATGCAGAACGCGAGCTTTGACTCTAAATTGCAACGAACAATGCCGTCCTCCAATTGCAGAATCACGCGACGGGCGATGTTGATCGGCGCAGCACAGGCGGGGATCGCAGCCTCTGTGAGTTCTCGTTACACGTCATGCCTCGCATCGGAGCCGTCCGCAAGCC
Source organism: Sedimentisphaerales bacterium (assembly GCA_016934255.1). GTDB lineage: Bacteria > Planctomycetota > Phycisphaerae > Sedimentisphaerales > Anaerobacaceae > JAFGTG01. The sequence goes on along the minus strand of JAFGTG010000342.1, from coordinate 5,335 downwards.
TCTGTGACTACCCGGTCTGGGACATGCACGGACATCTAAGCTCGCCCGGGAACACGCCCGAGGAGAAAATGGATAACCTGCTGAAGTTCGCCGATCGCATGGGAATCGAGCGGGTGATCGTATTCATGGGCTATCCGTGGGCCTACGATCCCTCGCCCGATGAGGTCCGGCGTCAGAACGACCAGGTCCTTCAGGCGGTCGAGCATTCTCGCGGACGAGCGTTCGGCTTTGTTTATCTCAATCCGAAGCACACCGAAGAGAGCCTCGATGAGCTGGATCGCTGCGTTCGTGACGGTCCGATGGTCGGTATCAAGCTATGGGTTGCCATACGTTGCCACGAGAAATGTCTCGATCCAATCGTCCGACGCGCTACCCAACTGAAGGCCCCCGTCCTTCAGCACACCTGGTACAAGATCACCGGAAACCTTCCCGGAGAGTCGACGGCCACCGACCTGGCCGAACTGGCGAGACGCCATCCGAAAGCGTCGTTCATTGCCGCCCATTCCGGCGGGGATTGGGAGCGCGGCATCCGTGCGATCCGCTCGACGCTAAACGTCACAGCGGAGATCTGCGGCGGAGATCCCACGGCGGGATTTGTCGAAATGGCCGTTCGCGAACTCGGCGCCGAACGTGTGATGTACGGTAGTGACTTCGCGGGTCGAAGCTTTGCCTCCCAATTGGCCAAGGTCCTTGGAGCCAACGTCCCGGAAAATGCCAAACGACTCATTCTTGCAGGCAATATCAAAAGAATGCTCGCCCCGATCTTTGCTGAAAAGAGGATCCCACTATGATCATCGACGTCAATGTCAATCTATCGCGATGGCCGTTCCGCAGACTCCCCTGCGATGAGCTTCCCAGGCTCATCGAGAAGCTCCGCGACTGTGGTGTAACTGAAGCCTGGGCGGGGAGTTTCGACGGTGTGTTTCACAAGGACATCGGCGGCGTGAACGCCAGGCTGATGGACGATTGCCGTAAAGCTCGAACAGTACGGCTCCGCCCTTTTGGCTCCATCAATCCCACACTCCCCGATTGGCGCGAAGACCTTCGTCGTTGTCACGAGGACTACCACATGCCGGGCATCCGCCTCCACCCGGCCTACCACGGTTATCGTCTCGACGATCCCATCTTTGAAGAGCTTCTTATGCAAGCCCAGCGGCGCGGACTCATCGTACAGCTCGTTGTGCGAATCGAAGACCCCCGGATGCAGCCTCCCTTAATGCGCGTGCCCGACGTCGATACAAAACCGCTACCGGGCCTTCTCGCCGCTCATCCCGAGCTACGCCTGGTTCTGCTGGGGGCATTGCAAATCATTCGCGGTAAAGCCATCACGCAATTAATTCAAGCGGGTGATGTCTATTTCGAGATTTCCACGTTGGAAGGAGTCGGCGGCATTTCCAACCTGTTGAGTCGTGTTCCGGGCAACCGGATTCTGTTCGGATCCCATTTTCCATTCTTCATCCTGGAATCTGCCATCTTCAAACTACAGGAATCCGAACTCCTTCCCGCTATAGCGAACGCGATAACCCACGAGAATGCTCGACGCTTGTTGAAAACACCCACGGTTACAAAAGCTTAACCGGTTATTCGAGAATCCTCTCAGATCGCAGCCGATGACAGATCGCAAAATAGATGTCTTTGCCTATTATCGGTCTGGCAATGTTGATCCCATCGGTGACATTGACGACCACTTTCACTGCAAAAGAATCCGGATCGAGTTGATAGATACATGATCGCGTAAAACCGTATATCCGACCGTTAGGCCCATTCTGAAATCGCAAGAGGCTGGCGATCTTAGGTTCCTTTTCAGTCAATCAACCTGAAATGTTCTTTCTATCGAGCGCTTCTTGCCGTTATGTTCGACGGTGATCGTAATCGTCGGTTTATTATCCGGCATGAAATACGCCGTCAGAAAATACCCACTCGGTCGAACATTTTCTACAGGTTTGCCGTTAAGCGTCACCTTGGCTCCAGGGGGAACCAGCCCTCGAACACCGATATTCCTCGGTCCGGCGGGAACCACTGTCCCTTCCGATGGAGAAGTCTGGACGATAAGCAATGGATCGGTTTGAAGGTTTTCAATTTCGTGAGCGATAGCCTCCCGCGTATCGAGCATAACGTTGGAGTCGTGCGTATAGTCATGGAATGACCACACGACTCGTCGGCAGAGTTCGAGGGGTCTCTGCCGTGGATCGAGCCAGATAACTTCCCGGCCCAATTTCGATTTGATGTCCGACAGCTTCTTCTCTAACACCCATAAATACTCGAAGTCCTGCAAGCCATCTCGCATCGCACTGAAACGCAACGAGCCTAACAATCCCTTCGTGCCCGGATAGGCAATGGCTCGGTCGCCGAGAGGAAGCCCCTTACTGATGCCCTCCTGGGTGTATGGATCGTCGCCGGAAAAATGATTCAGCCCCCAATGCAAATAGCCATCAAGACCGTAAAGATAATTCAACCAATGTAGGACGCGAACCTTCAAAAGCGATTGATCCAGAAAACGGTTCGGATATCGCCCCACGGGATGACAACACGTATAGAACCACAATTCAGCACCCTCATTTTGAACTTGTTTGAAGTGAGGATACCACAGGTTGAGATGGCTCAATTTGGGAACGTATATATCCAGTTCGCCAAGGTATTTGGCTTCCACCGCCTCGACGCATCGGATGCTCGGCGCTATATTGTGAACACGGTCCACAATCGCGGCATACGATTCTTCGTGGTGAATAAACGGCTCGTCCGAGATGCTGACCAGAAATCTATCTTGCCAATGACGACGCCGGACGACCTTCTCCCAGGCCTCCAGACGACGCAAAGCGGACTCATTTGGAGCAATACGGCTGGCCGGATCGGTCAGGCGCGCCGTCCGTCGACCCACGGAATGCAAATGTATTTGGCGGATGCCCGCTTTAAAAGCGACCTCGGCATATTGTTCGAGACGGTTCGTTTCATAAACGTAACCTTGCTGATTGTTACTCTTTTCCTCAATCAGATTGATGGACGTCTGGATATCCGTCTGACGATGTTCGACAAGAAACCGACAGAAGTCCCCCAGGAGTTGCCAGTAGTCTTCGCTATAGGGCTTGATATGCTCGAAGCCCAACCCCGGAAAACGCCACCAGTTAATGACGGACAAATGCCGCTCGCTCGGCATGTCAAAATCCCAGACACGCAACTTGACGGGTAGTACTAAGGACTGCTCTGATGCTGATAGAGTCAATTTGCCCTCATAATCTCCCGGCTTCGCTTGCTTTGGAATGCTCACTTCGACCCATATTGGCTGGGACTGGTTTGCCTTCAAAGCCATCGTCGGATTTTCCCAGAATGGATCGGGAATGCTCGTGGGCGCCTTGGCCACAAGCTCATCATCCGGGATGCCGCGTGTATTCCGATCAATGTCGATATAACGCACCCATTGCAACTTAACGGCGGTCTCTGGGATTCGAGCGTCTACTTCTGTGTGTTGTAAAGTACTGATATCGACGGATACGGCATTTTCATTGTTGGCCGGACGAAAGATGGCTTGAGCGCTCACTGTTTCACCCCGGGCGCCGGATATCTCAAGAAGATTCGAGATACCGGATGCGGGTCGGTCGGTCCGCATCACCTTCGTTAAGGGATCGACCGGCCAGAGCATGGCTTCCGAAGCGACTATATTTAGAGACGGAATAACGAGAAGCATCAACAACACAAATAGTCGAACATATCGGCTCGCAGTTATCATTTTAGACTCCTAAACATTTCAGATTAATGACGTAAGGATAATATTTTGCTATTCAAGAATTCTCGCAGCTCGCAACCGATGCCCTGTGGCAAAATAGATGTCTTTGCCCAATATCGGCCCGGCGACACTAATCCCTCTCTCATCACTGATTATCACTTTCGCTGTAAACGAATCAGGATCGAGCCGGTAGATGCAGGATCGCGTAAAACCGTATATCTGACCGTCAGGCCCATTCTGTAATCCCAAATCAAGCGGATCGCCTTTGGGAACAGCGATCTGGGCCACGAACTGAAAGGACTTGGGATCAAAAACGAATATCTCCGGCTCGCTCCCTTTGCCTCTGACGGTACCGTATAACCTCCCGTCCAGTCCGACCAGAAGAGCATTGAACGCAGCCACTTTATGATCCAGATTACCACTCCAGACTTTCTTTTCAGCACGATAGTCCCACAAAAAGAGACTTGCCTGATCGACCTTCGGTTGCGTTCCCGATCCCCCGGCGATGTTTGTCCCTACGGCTATGAGTTTCTTATCCTCCAGATAAGCCAGGGTGTAGCAACTCCCATCTCCAAAAATACGGTAGTACGCTTTCTTCTCGCCCGTTTCAGGATCGTAATACGAAAGCGGTCCACCCCACATCCCATAGTCCGGGAGCGAGGCAAACCAGATTCGACCCATCGGGCCCGCCAGCGTGGACCGTGGACGGTAAGAAATGTCGTCAATGCGTCCCAGGTTACGGGGGTTATCCCTCGGCTTATTTCCAAAGTGGTATGGCTCGCCGGGATCATAGACAGAGAGTCGCGCCCCGGGATAGGACGAAATGTAAATATTGCCTTTGTCGTTCGCCATGGAATAGGCTTCACCCGCGGAGGCTGAGCAACGCCCCAGATCCACAAGGTCTCCGTTCGTTGGATCGAAGCGAAACAAATGAAGCGGAAGATAGCTCGAACCATAGAGACAACCGTCGGGCCCGGCATGGACATAGAAGATATCGCTCCCGCTGGCCGTGTAGTCGAGTTCGTAGGTGCGGACTTTACCATCGGGTCGAGATATTGCAAGCCTGCGATAGAGTTGCTCGGCGGAATCGGCAAAAGCAAAAGTACTCCCATCCGAGAGTGTCGGATCGGGTTTAGGTTTCGGCACGGCCTCCACCGGAATGGCCCGCATACCCTCGATGCGAAAATTGCCCTCAGTGGATGTGATGTAAAGCCATCCATCTTCGCCCTTCACCAGATTGAGATTCCCTTTTCCTTTGGGTACAACCGGCCCGACACTTTCTTTTTGAGCGGTCTCAGGATCGAACATCACGATGTGAGGCCGGGTCATACGAATCAGACAGGCGACCTTTGCATCCTTATTCACGAGGGGATAATTATACATATCGACCTCGTCCATGCGACCATAACGGGAGAATTTGGCCTCATTAGGATCATAACACGTCAGGTCGGCGGTTCCATAGCTGCCGATCCAGATTCGGCCTTCCTGATCCTCGTCCAGGCGACAGGGAAACGACGCCTTGCCTGGATGGATTTCACCGAGATCTTCAAGAACGTCCCGTTTCGGATCGAAACAGAGCAAATGCCCCGAATAGGCGGCGCCAATATAGAGTTT
>JAFGTG010000341.1 GCA_016934255.1 Sedimentisphaerales bacterium | reverse complement strand
TGGATGAGAAAGTTCAAAGATTACTAAATCTGCGTAAATCGTAACCGTAATTACCTTCATTCCTACATGTATTCTGGATGATATTTGTCCAGAAAAAATACGTAGTTACCACAATAGCGGAGCGCCTATCCTTCCTGGTATTATAACGTAAAGCTCATGGGTGAGTTTTAAATGAGGGTTCTTTTGGCCCCTGCCGTCAATGGGTATTCCCTCACCTCGGCAAGCAGGGGCCTTTCCTTTTATTTACATGCCGATGGTGTAGGGTTTATCTTCGGTTTTGAATGGGCCGGGGACGACAAGCGTTGCGGTGAACGGTCCAGCGACGTTTTCAGGCTCTCGCCACGAGAGCGAACAGGTCCCGCCTCAGCCATATTGAAATGCGAATGTCCGGTCGTACGTACCGTCTTTATTCTTGATACGCAGCTTGGGTGCTCCCGGCCGGGATCCGTTGCGGGTGAGTGTGATACTTTCGTCGAGTCGGCCTTGAAGCGATTGGGTGAAGGCATGGTATTTTGGGCCGATTTTACTGCCGTGAACAATGGCGATGATCGGCTCGCCGACGTTGGGTAGTTGTATCCGACCACCTTCGGCGATCTCAAAGGGATCTCCAGAGCTGTATTGGCGCCCGATCAATGTCCATGTGTTGTTCTGCTCATCCTTGCGTTCGGCCCGCCACGAACCGATTTGGTACTTGCCGGCCGGTAATTGTCCTATGCCTTGATCGATATCGACTGTGACAAGCCCGTCCGGCCCGTCGGCTGCAAACTGAGTGATCGTTTCGGATAGAATAATCGTTCCACCGGAGTTGTTCACGATAACGACGGATTCTGGTTTCGGTTCCGGTGCTTGTTCTTTCCGGACCGTTTTCGATCGGTACACCCCCAATATAACGAAAGCCAATAATAGTGTTCCTACAACGAACGAAACAAGATTCTTGTTTTTCATTATGCTCCCTTTCGGTCATTTTCTCGTTGGTGCGATTCGAAATTCTACCACGTTTAGGTTATTATTACGATGTATCGTTATCAAAGGTTGATATATTTTATCTTTTTTATATAAACCTACCTTTTCGATCCCCGGAAAAATGTAAAAAAAAGAGATCAACAAATAGTGCTTCAGACCGGGAAAATTCCCGCTTTTTTAACTGATAACGGGAACTTTTGGCCTTTTGGGATGTCTGATTAAATGTCTGGTACTTGACTGCTGACAGAGTCAAAAGAAGAGGGTGTAAGTGTAAGGGCATAAAATGAAAAGAGTTACGTAAACGGCAGTTGTGAAACCAGGTCCAGTAAGAGCTAAGGGTGATGTAGATATTAGGTCGTATATCGGACGAAGGGGTGTTTTTATGAAGGAAAAAAAACGTTTTCTGGGTGGGGGACACATCGGGATTCTTGCGTTGATGTTAATTTTCTTGTGCACCGGTTATCGTGTCGTGGCGAATGAACACGCCAGCCCGCCGGAGGAAGCGAAATTCGAGATTTTTACCCTGAGGCACATCTCCGTCGAACAGGGTAAACAATACCTCGCCGAGGTCGTCAGAGGAACCGTTACGCATTTCCCCGGCTCGTCTTCATTACTGGTCACCGCCCAGTCGGTCGAGCTAACCAAAGCAAAAAGTATTCTCGATCTTGTCGATGAGCCGGGCCGGTTCGTCATCAAATCGATTCTCCCGGTTTCTGCGGCCAGGACCCTTCCCTCGAATGAGCAGATTGCAGCCAAGCTCAGTCCCAGTCTGACCCGAGGCGTCTCCATTGGGAGCTTTTCCAATCCGCCCTCTCGGGATGCTAAAATCAGGGCCATCATTGACATCCATAACAATTCTGTCATTGCGATCGCCCCTCCGAGCCTCATGGATCGAATTGTGTCCGTATTGGGACAATCGACGGGCTTTCAAGGTTTTAACGAGCCGATGAAGCCGACGGTACAAGACCGGCCGGCCGTTCCGGAAGAACAAACGGTCTCTCAATTCAATGAGTTATTCAACGAAGCGAAATTTCTTTTATCTGCGAATAGCGAGGTCCAAACCGATCCCAATGCCATATCGGACCAGATGGATGAGGCTTCTGCCGACAATTCGTCCTATGAATTGCCGTCTCTCGTCAACGGGGAGCAGGTGGTGAACCTGGCCTTAGGCGAGCGTCAGAAACTCACGATTGTCGAACTGCTCGGACTGGTCGGTCCGCATTTGAAACTGGATTTTTTATATACGGAAAAAGACATCGATCAGGAGATCACTATTAATCCGCATGGAAAGTACGCAGGGCCGATTAAAGTCAAAGATTTATATCCTTTGCTCGAGGCCGTGTTAAAAAAACAAAACCTTGTCATGACGCGAAGTGGAGGTAATCTTGTTACGATCGCACCCGTTGCGAACGCTTTGGATATCGATCCGACATTGATCGATGACAAGAAAGGCAAGATCGAACTTGGCGATGGTATCATCCAGCGTATTTTCGAGCTCAAACACATCGAAACGGGCACGGCGAAAAGTCTTCTGGAGGGTATGAAGCTCACGACGAACCTAACGGAAGTTCCCGAAACGAAGACACTGATTATTACCGCTTATGCCTATCGTATGCCGAGGATAGAGGCGCTCTTACGTATCGTCGATAAGCCGGGAGAGCCGAAAAAATTCAGGTTTAGGCCGTTGCAATATACCATGGCCGAAACACTCGCGCCAAAGATTCAGACCCTTGCCGAGCAATTAGGGACGATTTCGATTACGATTGCAACGGAAGATGCGACGTCGGAAGCAACCCCTCGCCCGACACGCAACCCGGGTGAATCGTCAACCGCCTACACTGCACGCCTTCGCCAGTGGAGTACGGCGCAGACCAGAGCACGAACCGCCGCTCAAAGAGGCGCTTCGACCTCGCAAGCTGAAACAACGACTCCGACCGTCTATTTAGATGCCGACGAGAGAACGAATCGAATTTTGATGATCGGTCTTAAGGACCAGTTGGATGAGGTTGAACAACTTATCGACACGCTTGACGTGGCACAACAGGATCTGCGGAGCCTGGAATTGTATAAAATCGAGCATGTTGACGCTGAAGAAGTGAAATTGAAGCTGGAAGAGCTTGGTATTATCACTCCCACAATGACGAGCTCGTACGGTTACAGTCCGAGATTGACCGGTGATGATAAATCTCCCGCAGCGGCATCCACGGCGGCAGCCAGATCAACCATTAGGACGCCGGCGGCTATGAGAATGCAGCAGGATGAAATGATGGAAGCGCCTTTGGACGAACCCCAAGTCGTCGTCATTTCGCAAATCAACTCATTGCTGGTGAACGCCACCGAAGAACAGCACGCGAAGATTAAGAAAATTAAGGAATACGTGGACAGAGAAACGGACGCGGATGAGATGCCCGTTGTGATCTATCCCCTTGAAAATCAATCGCCAAATCATTTGGAAGAGGTTCTCCGTCCCCTTATCGAAGAAACGATTATGGATAAGGAAGGCAAAGCGGTCCAGGAAGTGAAGAAGAAGCAGGAAGACGATCAAATAGAAATCGTCGCCGATCCGAATACGTTTTCGCTCATCGTCTATGCCAGTAAGAAAAACCAGGAATGGATCGGTAAACTCATAGAAAAACTGGACCAGAGACGGTCCCAGGTTTTAATCGATGTCACGTTGGTGCAGGTCGAAAAGACGGATTCCTTTAACTACGACCTGGATCTGATCTCAAGTTTTCCGGATCTGACCAGTACGTCGGGTCTGACCTCCGCCATTATGGGCAGCCTCAACGCTGATGGTGAAGCCGTCTATGACAATACGAATCCCGTAGCGGGACTGACAAGCAGCGGCCGGGACCGATTTATTGATTTTGCGTCCAAGAGCGGCGCCGGAACGGCCTTCTATGGCGATAAGCACATCAACCTTCTTCTGACCGCTATCCAGCAGAAAAATTACGGGCGGGTCCTGGCCAAACCCAAGATTCTTGTCAACGACAACGAGGAAGGTAAAATCAGCACGACGGATGTGACGTATGTCGAGGTGACAACGGGCACGGTGATAGAAGGTGTGACCAATGCGGTTCAGACGGGAAAACAATACGATCCCTACGACGCGGGTATCGAACTGACAATCCGGCCCCATATCAGCCGAGGGGATTTCCTGCGCCTGGATATTCTGATGAACCGTGACGATTTCGGAACGATCACGGGGCAGAAGCCGCCGGACACGTCCGGCAGTAATCTTGAGACGACGGTGACCGTCCCGGACGGCAGTACGATCATCCTCGGTGGTTTGATTAAACTCAACCAGAGCAAGGGTGGATCGAAAATCCCGATTCTCGGCGATCTTCCTCTCATCGGCGGATTGTTCAGAAGCACGAGCAACAGCGACATCCAGCGTAATCTGTACGTGTTCGTCAAGGCGGAGATCATTCGGCCGATAGACACGGACATGGCTCAGGCGGAATCGCATTTGCAGCAGATCTCCGACAGAAACCGAGACGCTTTTGAAGAACATGAGAAGGAGTTCCAGGAATATCACGACTGGCCCGGCATTAAACCGAAATCGATGAAACCGATCAACGTCCTTGACGCGCAATAGCTATGAAAGATCTCCTTATTCAAACAGCCAGGCAGACGGGTCTGGTCGATGCCGAGCAGTTGGCCAGATTCCTCGAAGAAAATCCCGGACGCGGGCGAGTGGACGATGTGCTGCTTAGTTGCCCGTACTTTACGGAAGACGTGGTGTTGAAGCTTTTCGCCGAGGCGCTCGGGATGGAATTTCTGCCGGAAATCTCCGCCAAGGCAGTACCGTCGGAATTCGTTGAAGCCGTCCCGGCCTTGTACGCTCAGCATCATTATCTCATCGGGATCAAGCCCGAAGCCGATAACGGGGAGCTGACCGTGGTTCTCTCCAAGCCGCTGGACGCCAACGCCCTGGATAACGTCTCGAAGATGACGGGCATGCCCGTGAAAGCGGCCATATCCACGCGTGCGGCTGTAACGAGCGTGATCGACGTAGCGTACGAGCAGCGATCGACGGTCATCGAAGAAGTGGCGGAAGAGTTGGATTCGCAAAACCTCGACCAGCTCGTCGATGAGGTCTCCACGTCGGACGACCTACTGGACGTCGTCAATCGACCACCGGTCATCCGGCTCGTCAACGACGTTCTCTTTCGCGCGCTCCAACTGCGAGCCAGCGATATTCACGTTCATCCCTTTGAGTCCAAGATTCAAATCCGCTATCGTATCGACGGTATCCTGTACGATGCGCTGAGCTTGAACAGGAACGTTCTTCCACTGATCGTTTCTCGTATTAAAGTCATGGCCGGTATGGACATCGCCGAGCGTCGTCTTCCCCAGGACGGTCGGTGCAGCGTCCGGCTGGGCCAGCGAGAAGTCGATCTGCGAATCAGCACCGTGCCGACCAGCTTCGGCGAACGCAGCGTTTTGCGTGTGCTGGACAAGAGTACGGCGCTATACGGGCTTGACGAATTAGGTCTGAGTAAGGAAGACCTGCAGAAATTCGATTCGTTGCTCAACCGTTCTCACGGTGTGATCTTCGTAACCGGCCCGACGGGCAGTGGAAAAAGCACAACTTTGTATGCCTGTCTCAATCGAATTGACTCGGCCGAAAAGAACGTTATCACGATAGAAGACCCGATCGAGTACCAGCTCGAAGGGATTAGCCAAATTCAGGTCGCCAGCAAGAAGGGCATGACCTTTGCCACGTCACTTCGGCACGTGCTTCGACAGGATCCGGACGTCATTATGGTCGGCGAGGTCCGTGATATCGAAACAGCCCGTATGGCCATACAGTCTTCACTGACCGGCCACTTAGTGTTCAGCACATTGCATACGAACGACTCGGCGGGCGCCGTCAGCAGGTTGTTAGACCTGGGCGTCGAGCCGTATTTAGTCAGTTCTTCGCTGATTGCCATTATCGCGCAACGTCTCGTGCGAAGAGTTTGCCCGGACTGCAGAACGCATGTTCAACCCTCGCTCAACGATCTTCGAGAGCTCGGGCTGGACGAAGAGGCCGAGCACGTCGGTAACTTTTACGTCGGCACCGGCTGTGAAAAATGTTTTCAGACCGGGTATCGCGGCCGAACGGGCATCTATGAGATGATGATGGTCGATGAAGAAGCTCAAAACCTGATATACAAAAGGGAAAGTGCCGGTACAATAAAGCGGGCCGCCCTCAACGCGGGTCTTCAGACGCTGCGCATGGACGGCGCCAAGAAAGTGTTGGCCGGGATAACGACCGTTTCCGAGGTCTTAAGAGTAACCCAATCAGACGTGTTGTAATTTACTATTGACGACTGACTATTGACTATTTGAGGTGCAAACATTTTACCGAAGAGGGAGTAAGGATACGACCAAAACAATAATCAATAGTCAATAATCAATAATCAATCATAAATGCCCAGATATAACTACATAGCGATAGCAACGAACGGCAAGAAGGTCAAAGGCGGCATCACGGCGGAAAGCCCTTATGCCGCCCGAAAACAGCTCCGGGTTCGGAACATTCACCCTTCTTCGATCACGGAAGTTCGTTCCCGAATCAAAAGCGGATCCACGCTCTCCTCCTTTTTTGCCAAACGCGGCAAAACTCAGATTATCGACTTCACCAAGCAGATGGCCACGTTGTTGTCGTCGGGGATCAAGCTGACCGAGGCCCTTTCGGTCCTGACGCTCCAGACATCCGATCCGCGATTCCGTCACGCTCTCGTCGATATTCGCGAGCGCGTCGTGACGGGCGAATCATTAACCGATGCGATGAAAGATTACGGCGATTATTTCGACGTGATCTATATTAGTATGGTTCGCGTCGGCGAGGTCACCGGAACATTGGGTGAGTGTTTGACCACCATCGCGACATTTATGGAAAAGCGACGCCGCGTCGAGTCGAAAGTCATGACGGCGATGATCTACCCGATCGTTTTGGTCGTCTTCTGCGTAGCGGCCATCCTGGTGTTGACCATCAAGGTGATTCCGAAGATCGGTGAGCAGATCGAAAGATCGGGGCAGGAACTGCCCTGGATTACGAAGCGATTGATGGACATTGGGCATGTACTGACCAGTTGGTGGCTGATCGTCGTGATTGCAGGAGGCGTCGGTCTCGTTTGGGGTGTCAAGTGGTTTCTCCGAACCCATCGAGGCGCGTACCTGCGAGATCGAATTTTGTTGTCACTACCGATGTTCGGCCCGCTCATCAAGCAGCGGGTCGTCGCGCGTTTTGCCTCCACGCTCTCGACGCTTTTAGGTTCCGGCCTGGCGATGGCCGAATCTTTGAGAGTTGTCGCCGAAGTCACCGGTAACGTGCTGATGAAACGAGCCGTCCAGCAATCGCGTGAGAGGATTCTGGCCGGCGCCGATATCGCCACGCCGTTACGGGAAAGCGGTGTGATCGATCCGGCGATCGCCCACATGGTCGCCGTCGGTGAAAAAAGCGGTGAGCTTGAAATCATGCTCAAAAGTATCAGCGACAATCTCGAGTCCTCGACGGATGTCGTGATCGAAAGACTCAGTGCGGCGGTCGAACCGCTCATTATCATTGTCATGGCCGGCGTGATCGGCGTTATTGCTTATGCAACCATCTTGCCGATTCTGGAAGTCTCGGCGGGAAATTTTTAGCCCACTCAGGAGATGTTTATGAAGGATAAAAAGAAAAACAAACGTGTCAAATTCGGTTTTACGATGGTCGAGCTGATGGCGATGCTGATAATCATCGGTTTGCTTGCGACATTGGTCGTCACAAAAGTCGCGAGCAAAATTGACCAGGCGCGTTTATTGACCACCAAGGCGAATTTAAAAATGCTTCACTCGGCCGTCAGTCAATTCAGGATGGACACGGGCCGATTTCCGAACGAAGACGTCGGACTTCTGGAACTGGTCGAAATGCCGCCGGATGTAACGAACTGGCCCGAGGGAGGCTATTTGGAGACGACGGACATACCGCCGGACGGATGGGGAAATCCGTTTATCTACGAGGCGTATCCGGAGAGCGGGAAACAATTTGCGATTCGGAGCGCCGGCCCGGACGGTGAAGAGGGCACCGAGGATGACATGCTCAGCACGGATGCAAGCTAAAAACGTCGTGCGTGATACGTATTGCGTCATGCGAACGAATAATGAAACACACGCGACGACGCACGACGCACGACGCAATACGCGAGACGCCTTCACCCTGACCGAATTGCTGGTCGTGCTGGTCATCATCTCCTTGTTTGTGATGTTGATCCAGGTCCATCTGTTCGGATTGCTTAGAAAGAACACGTTCAAAGCGCAAACGCAAGAGTTGGTCTCGACGATCCAAATGGCGGCCCGGGCCGCCGCTGAGACCGGTGAACGATACGAAATAACCATTGATATTATACAACAGAGTTACGAGCTGAAACATATTCTCGGCTCAGAAATTTATGTAGATCGTCCGGAAGAGACACCCGGCGAAGTGATCGTACAAAACAATCTGACAAATAATTGCAGGCTGGTCTATGTGTGGTTTGACGACGGCATCGATACGAATACGAAAGCCTGGTTCCGCGTCGGACCGGCCGGCTGGCAAAACGGCGGCAAAATCGTCCTGCACGACGAAAAGGAACAGCCCTATTCGATTGTCGTCAATGCACTTAATCGAATCGTAACATTAGAGGAAGGCGACATCCAGCTCCTGGAGCCGAAATTAAAAAATGAACTTCGATTCTAAGCCATACAACACACGAGAAAAGGCCTTCAGCCTGGTGGAAGTCATGACGGCATTGGCCATTCTTGCGCTGACCAGCTCGAGCGTGCTGGTCGTGATTGATCGCTGTGCGAGCTCGGCAGCGACCTCGGCGCTAAAAATGCAGGCCTTCGAGGTCGCCCGCGAAAATATGGAAGCGCTGCTGGCTTCGCCTTCGGTCCAGGAGAGCGTCGATTATGGCGAGAGCGATAAGTACCCGGCCATATCGTGGCAGACCTCCGTCGAGACCTTCTACGAACCGGTCACGGCGAGGATGTGGCTCCGGGGCGTCTGCTCGGCCCAGTATAGCGATCCGAACGGCAACGAGCAAACCGTCGAACTGACCCACTGGCTGACTGATTTGTCAAAAGAACAATTATTGCAAATGATGAAGCAGGACGGCGAGGGACAAGACGACATCGCCGGACAGCTTCTCGAAAGCGTGGAAGACGCCGCCGAGTACGCCGGCGTCGATGTCGAGACCATCGAGAAATGGCTTGAAAACGGCCTAATCACGGCCGAGGACGGCTCGTTTATCAAGAGCAACCTCGATCTCTTTAAGCAAAACAATGGAGAACCGAGCGACGACGCAAAGAGCAAACAAATCAAATCGACGGCGGAATTAAGAGAACGCTTAAACCAATCCGGGCAGGAAACCGGGGGCCAATCCGATGGGACTGGCCAAGTCGATTCCCAAACGGGCCTGACGTATGAAGAACTCCAACAGATGGATTTCTCCGAAATTTGGAATCTTATGCAAAACCGATAAACAGAGGATTTTTAGGACTTGATGACGTCGATAACGATCCATCGTCATAGGAATAACGCTTCCGGCTTAGCCTCCGTGAGGTTAGGTTTTTCATTGGCGGAAGTCCTTGCGGCCATGACTATCGGAGCCATGGTCGTCGTGGCGGTGCTGGCCGTTTACCATCGGGCCGAACGTTCGGCCAATGCCGTCCTCCTCAGGATTGACGAGTCCCAACTGCCCCGTGAGGTCCTCCAATACATTGCCGAAGACCTCGACAGTATGATTTCGTCAGGTTCGGATGCGCAAGTCACCATCCAGAATAAACTCGAAAGCACGGCCAGCGGCAAATTGATTCCCGCTGCGCGCCTGTCCTTTACACGAACGATCACCGATTCCAGTGGTAAAGAGCATATCTTCGAGGAAGTCATCTGGCAGAGCAGCTATAATATCGAGAGCCTTTCCGATGGCCTGGTGCTCTACCGCAGCCATAGCGGAATCAACCTGGAAGACAAAGTGCTCCAGCAGAACAAATATGACTGGGAAAAAGAGCTTTTCGTGCCGCTTTGCAGCGGCGTGACGTATTTCAACATCAGCGCCACATCCGGCGAAAACCTTGTGGATAGGTGGGGCGGAACGCCGCCGACCGGCATTGTGGTGACCCTTTCGTTCGCCGAACCGTTTAAAAACGTGGACGGTTCGTATGATGTGCCGGAGGAGGAGAAATTCACACGAACCATTGCCATCGACCGGACGCGGAAAATCCAGTTCAATGTTGTCGGCGCTCAGAGCGGTAAGGTACAAGATAAAGGCGAAGAGGCGGACGTTTCCGAGAGTAGTGAAAATGAATCGTCGAAAACGACCCAGGTAAAAGGGAAACGCGAATGACGGGTAAAAACCAGGACAATCGAAACCTTTCACGAAGCCGACCGGGCGTTATATTACTCATGACGCTGATGCTGTTGGTTGTGCTGGTTACCCTGGGATATACCCTGACCAGCCGGGTGACCTCGCGACGCCATCGAAACCAGTATATGATCGACTACAGCCAGGCTCGTTATGCGTGCGATTCGGCGGTAAAGTACGCCCTGGCGACCATGGAGGAATTGAACCCGGACGTCATCGAGCGTCCGAACGAGCCGGATTTTTCCGATTTATTTGCCCTCGACGAAGCCGAATATCAGGAACTCCTGGCCCAATGGAACCTCGAAGATCAACCGGGCGAATTAAACAAGGGGGCTTCTCTTGACGATATCAGCCTTATGGGTGATATCAGTACTAAAAACGGATTCTTTGGGAATGCCCAGATCATTCGAGGGCCTTACGGTCCGGCCTGGCCGTATGTCACCGAGCCGGTGGAATTCGAGGTCGGTCCCGCGAAGGTCCGAATTGAAATTGAAGATGAAAATGCAAAATATCCCCTCGGCTGGGCGCTGTTGGAGGATCAGGACGTCTTGAGAGAAGCGGAAGCCGGATTTGTGACGTTTTGCGAAATGGCCGGGCTCGATGCTCAGCAGATCGAATTACTCAGACAACAGCTTATGGAAATCGGC
>JAFGTG010000340.1 GCA_016934255.1 Sedimentisphaerales bacterium | reverse complement strand
TTTAAAATCAGCGATGAGATTTACAGGACCGATCCGCCGCTCTATTCGCGAAGCAAGCAGCGCGTCTTGATGAGTCTGGATATGAGCGATCCGACGACCAGGAACGTCAAAGACGTCAAGCCTTCGGATGAAGATACCGGCATCACCTGGATCAAGACCTGGGGAAAGGGCCGGTTGTTTTATTGCTCATTGGGGCACAACGACCACATCTTCTGGACCCCGATGATCGTGCAGCATTATCTCGATGGTATTCAGTTCGCATTGGGTGACTATAAAGTAGATACAACGCCTCAGCCTATCGTTAGTTCAGGAAAGGGATCAGACATGGCACAATTACAGGAATTATTAGCACAGGTAAAGACGTATGATTGGGGTCAAAGCCGTCTGGCGTTGACCGAGGTGAGTGAGATCATCAAAAAAGCGCACGGCAATAAGACCGAGCTGGCGGAGATCGAGAAGGCCCTGCTGGGCGTTCTCGAATCGGATGCCAAGCGGGCCGGCAAGCAGTTCGTCTGTCGTGAATTGAGCCTCATCGGCACCGAGCAATCCGTGCCCGTGCTGGCCGGTATGCTGGCCGACGAGGAAACCTCCGACATGGCTCGATACGCGCTAGAGCGCATACCCGGTTCGGCCGTCGATCAGGCTCTAAGGGGAGCGGTTAGAAAGGCCAGGGGCAACGCGAGAATTGGCATCATTAACTCGTTGGGGCAACGCCGGGATGCGGGGTCCGTTCGAATGCTCAGCCGGGCGTTGGGCCGGCCGAACGAAGAAGCCGCTATCGCCGCGGCCGCCGCGCTCGGTCAGATCGCCAATGCGGAAGCCACCGAAGCGCTGAAAGAAGCGAAGGATAAGGCTACCGGCAAGCTCCAGATGGTGGTTCTGGATGCCTATCTGAAGTGCGCCGATCAGCTTGTGGCGGACGGCAACAAGGCTCAGGCTTTGGCCATCTATAAAGAGCTTCGGCAAGAAGGCCTGCCGGGCCCGATTCGCAGCGCTGCGACGACCGGCATGTTAAACGCGATGAAATAGTAAGAGTGAAAGATGAAGGTTACGTACTTGATTTGTAAGACGGTAACTCTTCTGATCCTTTGTTCTTGTGTGGTTTATTCCGGGGCTGCGGAGCCGGCGCAGGACGATGCGATTGGAATTGTTCTGGAAATTCTTAAGGGCAGCGACCAGGAAATGCAGGCGGTGGCCATCTCGATGGTCAAGGACATGGCCGGGAAGGATGTGACCGAAGCCCTGGCGAAAGAGCTGCCGAATCTCTCGGCGAGAAGCCAGGTGATGCTCCTCTCGGCGCTGAGCGATCGCGGCGATGCGGCGGCCTTACCGGCGGTCAACGCCGCGGCCAAGGCGGAAGATCCGTCGGTCCGGGTTGCCGCGTTGCGGGCACTGGGCCAATTAGGTGATGCGTCGAGTGTCGAGCTATTGGCGCATGCGGCGGCTACCACGACCGGCGAGGAGCGAAAAGCGGCTTGCGACAGTTTGTATCGCCTGCGCGGCGCGGACGTGGATCAGACGATTATTGCAGCGATTCCCGAAGCCGAGCCTAAGGTGAAGGTCGAGCTTATCGACGCTGTGGGCGAACGGAATATCCGTCAAGGCGTCAGCATTCTGTTGGGAACGGCGAAGGATTCAGATCGCAAAGTGCGCATCCAATCCTTGCGAGTGCTTAAGGTCGTGGCCGGCCCGGCGGATATGCCGGCGCTGGTCGATTTACTCGTTAACGCTCAAAGCTCCTCCGATCGCAACGAGGCCCAAAAGACGGTTGCCGCCGTGGCTCATAAGATCGAGGACGAGAACCGCCAGGCCGAAGCCGTGCTGGCCGTATTGCCGAAGGTCAAATCCGTTGACGGAAGGTGTTCCTTGTTGGGCGTTCTCGGCAAGATCGGGGACAATACCGCCTTGCCGGTCCTGATGGCTGCGCTGAAGGATGAAAATGCCGAGGTGCAAACCGCGGCGATCCGCGCGCTTTCCGAATGGCCGAGCCCGGAGCCAATCAATGATCTGCTCAAGGTGGCGGAAGGTTCGGAAAATAAAGTGCATCGGATTTTGGCGCTGCGCGGTTTTGTTCGTCTGCTCGGACTTGAGAGCAAACGTTCCGCCGAAGAGTTGCTTGAAATGTATAAGAAGGCGATGAATCTGGCTCCGGATGTCGGTGAGAAGCAAAGAGTCCTGTCGGGTCTGGGTAACGTCAAGTCACCGGCCGCCCTTAAAATCGCAGTGAGTTATCTTGATGACAAAGCCCTGTCCAAAGAGGCAAGTTCGGCGGCGGTCAAAATCGCTTCGGGTATTTGCGATGATTTTCCGAAGGAAGCAGCCGAGGCGTTAAAGAAAATTATTGCGCAAACGAAGGAAACCGATCCGTTACGTGGACAAGCGCAGGAGGTGATCGACAAAATCGGGCAACCCTAAGAAGCAGCCTTGTTAGGAGAAAATTGAATGGTTTCAGGAGTCAGCGGAAATATCACTGGGCGTGGTTTTGCTTTGAATGTTCACAGGACGATTATTTCCGTAGTCGTTATTACCGTGCCTTTGTTGTTATGTTCGTGCGCGGGTTGGCCGGGGGGCGATCCCGTTCTTCAGGCGAAGAAAACCATTGAGTGCTGCGATCCTTTCATGGGTGATTATCAGGGCGGGTGGAAGCTGAACGACGGGACGGACTCCGGGTCGCTCGTGGCCCGGGTGATCGCGCTGGGCAAGGGGGAATATCGCGTCATTTTCTACGACGCGTTTGACGTACCCTCCGAGCCGTTGGCGGCTTTGAATGGCGAGCTTGAAGGTTCTAAGGTGCGCATGACCAAAGTCGATCCCAATGTGGGAACTTTCGATATCGAAGCGTCTGCGACGATTGAAGCGGATCAACTTAACGGCACGTTCGGAGGACCGTCCGGAGCGGGAAGCTTCGAGTTAGAAAAAACGATTCGTCTTTCGCCGACGTTGGGGATGAAGCCTCCCGATGGTGCCGTTGTCCTGTTCAATGGTAAGAACTTTAATGAATGGGAGCCTACGCAGAAAAAGCCCGGCGTCGATCAAGTGCAATGGAAGCGGGTGAAGAGCCGTGCGATGGAAGTCGTCAAAGGCGCCGGTTCCATCGTCACAAAAAAGAAATTCAACGATTTCAAGCTTCATCTGGAATTCCGCACGCCGTGTATGCCCGAGGCGCGCGGCCAGGGACGCGGCAACAGCGGCGTGTACCTCCAGGGACGCTACGAAGTGCAGGTCCTGGACAGTTACGGTCTGGAAGGTAAAGATAATGAATGCGGAGGAATCTACAAAGTCGGGGCGCCGCTTGTGAATATGTGTGCGCCGCCGATGCAATGGCAGACGTACGATATTACGTTTACCGCGCCGCGGTTCGATAACGCCGGAGCGATAGCACAAAATGCGCGTGTTACCGTCGTCCACAACGGCGTGACGATACACGATGAGAGGGTGCTCCCCGGGCCGACCGGCGGAGCGCTGGATAACAACGTCGCCGAGCCCGGCGGAATTTATCTCCAGGACCACGGCAATCCCGTGCAATTTCGTAATATTTGGTTGGTTGAACTCTAACTAAGCGAGGTCGATATGAATAACGAGAAAAAAGTATCATTGATATCCCGCCGTGATTTTACGAATCGCGTCGCGGCTTCGGTCGCCGCGTTTGCCGTCGCTCCCCGGTACGTTCTCGGCGGAGCCGGCAACACGCCTCCGAGCGAAAAGATTAACCTGGCGATTATCGGGGCCGGCGGACAGGGTATCGTCAATTTGAAACGAATGCTGGATTTTCCCGAGGTTCAAGTGATCGCCGTCTGCGACGTCAATAAGGTCAGCGATTATAGCGAGTTTTACTTCCGCGGCACGGCCGGCTACGAACCGGCTAAGCAGATCGCCGAGCAACACTACGCCAAGTCTAAACCGTCCGGCACGTTTAAGGGAGTCGATACCTATGTGGATTTTCGCCAAATGCTGGATCAGCGAAAGGACATCGATGCGGTTCTGGTTGCAACGTGCGATCATGCGCATGCCGTAGCGTCGATGGCGGCTATGAAGAAGGGCAAGCACGTCTATTGCGAAAAGCCTTTAACCAATACGGTTTTTGAGTCGCGCAAGATGGGCGAGGCGGCCCGTGAGTACAAAATCGCTACGCAGATGGGCAATCAAGGGCAGGCGTCGGAGGGGACGCGCCTGATGTGCGAGTGGATATGGGACGGGGCCATCGGCCCGGTCCGTGAGGTACTTGCCTGGACGAACCGGCCCGCCGGCGCGTGGCCTCAGGGCGTCGAGCGACCGAAGAACAGCGAACCGATTCCCGAAGGCCTCAATTGGGAGATGTGGCTGGGTTTAGCGCCCTATCGGCCGTATCACTCGATTTATATGCCCTTCCGTTGGCGCGGATGGTGTGATTTCGGAACGGGGTCTTTGGGTGACATGGGCTGTCACGTTCTCGATCCGGTTTTTCGGGCGTTGAAACTCGGACATCCGACTAGCGTGCGTGCCGAGTGTACGCCTTTCAATCATGATTCCTATCCCTCGGCTTCGACGGTCTATTACGAGTTTCCCGCCCGGGGTGACATGCCGCCGCTGAAATTGACCTGGTACGACGGGGGGAGATTGCCGGAGCGTCCCAAGGAACTGGAGGCCGGCAGGAGAATGCCGGAGAGTGGCACGATCTTTGTGGGCGACAAGGGCAAAATCATCAGCGACGAATACAGCGGCGCGCCCCGGATCATCCCGGAAACAAAGATGAGGGCGTACAAAATCCCACCCAAGACATTGCCCAGGTCGATCGGTCACCATAACGAATGGGTCGAAGCCATAAAAGGCGGCAAGCCAGCCGGGTCCAATTTCGAGTTCGCGTCGCTTTTGACGCAAGTTGTTTTGCTCGGTAACGTGGCGCTCAAGGCCGGAAAGAAGCTTTCCTGGGACGGCGCAAATATGAAGGTGACCAACGATTCCGATGCCAATAAGTATCTGCACCGGACTTATCGAGAGGGCTGGACGTTGTAAATATAATCGTAGGGTGGGCAACTTGTTTGCCCACGCGGAGGGTGCGATTTGTCGCGTGTGCAACAAGTTGCACACCCTACATCCTACGATACACGATGGAAACGAGGAATCAGAAGTACAATTGAGGAATACGATCATGAAAGAGCAAAAGACAAATCAGAAGAATAAGACCATCTCGCGGCGCGAGTTCATGGGCGGTGCCGCCGCGGCGACGATGGCGTTTACATTTGTGCCCGGCCACGTGATGGCTCAGCCGCCGAGCGGAAAGGTCAATGTCGCCGCGATTGGTTCCGGCGGTATGGGAGGCGGCAATACCCGCGCGTGCGCTGGGGCCGGTGCGAATATCGTCGCATTGTGTGATGTGGACTGGGATCGTGCGGCCGAGACGTTCAAACGCTATCCGAAAGCCAAACAATACAAAGACTTTCGCAAGATGCTCGATAACGAAAAGAGCATCGAAGCCGTGATCGTCGCAACGCCCGACCATTTCCATACCGTTGCTTCGATGGCGGCGATGAGGCGGGGCAAACACGTGTATTGCCAAAAGCCGCTGACCCGCCTGGTGTCCGAGGCGCGTGCCCTGACCGAGGCGGCCCGCAAGTACAAGGTCGTTACGCAGATGGGCAACCAGGGCCATTCCGGAGATGGCGTGCGTAACATCTGTGAATGGATCTGGGACGGTGCGATCGGCGAGATTCGGGAGGTCCATGCCTGGACGAACCGGCCCGTTTGGCCCCAGGGTATTGATCGGCCCAAGGAAGTGCATCCGGTTCCCAGTACGCTCGACTGGGATCTTTGGCTCGGCCCGGCGCCCGAGCGTCCCTACAATAAATGCTATGCACCGTTTGCCTGGCGCGGCTGGTGGGATTTCGGCGGCGGGGCGCTGGCGGATATGGCCTGTCACGTGCTGGACCCGGTCTTCTGGGCGCTGAAGCTGAAGTACCCGACCAGCGTGGAAGCCAGTTGCACGCCGGTCAATAAAGAGACGTTCCCGTTGGGCTCGATGGTCCATTTTGAATACCCCGCTCGGGAGGGAATGCCGCCGGTCAAGATCCACTGGTATGACGGCGGCCTCAAGCCGGAGAAGCCGGAGGCCCTGGGCGAAATGGGGTTGGAACAGGACTCCAGTAATGTTCTGTTTATCGGGAGCAAGGGAGTTCTTCGCTGCGGTGAATATGGGAACGATCCGCATCTGTTCCCGCTGAGTATGATGAGGGAGTACAAACGACCTCCGCAGACGCTCAAGCGGATTAAGACCAGCCACGAGGGGAACTGGCTCGAGGCGTGCAAGACGGGTGGAAAGGCGACCTCGAACTTTGATTACGCCGGGCCGTTCACTGAGATGGTCGTCATGGGGAATCTGGCGATCCGTCCGGAGAACGTTGGCAAGAAGCTCCTCTGGGATGGCGAGAACATGCGCGTCACCAACGACGAGAAGGCCAACGATTACGTGCAGATGCATTATCGTAAAGGTTGGTCGCTGGAAATGTAAAATGCAAAGATCAAAAATAAAAATTGTGGAGTCCCGGCAAGCTGGGACGACTTCCTTTATTTTACATTTTGCTCTTTGATTTTTGAATTTGACCGAGGAATATTGTTATGTCAGACCAGAAAGAAACGGGTAAACAGAAAAAGTTAAGGATATCCCGCCGTCAATTTATGGGTGCCGCCGCGGCGGTCGCGGCCTTTACGTATGTACCGAAGCGCGTCGTCGCCGGCACGGCGGGCAACAAGCTTAACATCGCCGGTATCGGCGTCGGTGGTCGAGGCGCCAGCGACCTGAAAGGCGTGGAAAGTGAGAACATCGTCGCCCTGTGTGATGCGGACCTGAATCGGGCCAAGGATACCATTAAGAAGTATTCCAGCGCGAAGGTGTATCGTGACTTTCGTAAAATGCTGGAGAAGGAAGCCCGGAACATTGACGCCGTCGTTATCGGCGCCCCGGATCATATCCACGCCCCGGCCGCAATCATGGCGATGAAGATGGGCAAGCACGTCTATTGCGAGAAGCCCATGGCGCATACGATTTACGAAGCGCGCCGGATGACGGAAGTCGCCAAGGAAACCGGTGTCGTGACGCAGATGGGCAATCAGGGTCATGCGGGCGACGGCCTGCGGCTCTACAAGGAATATATCCAGGACGGGGCGATCGGTGAAATTAAAGAAGTCCACGTCTGGAGCGACCGGGCCGGCACGGCTGAAAGGCCGTGGTGGCCGCAGGGTATCGGCCGGCCGAAAGGCAGCATACCGGTTCCCGAGACTCTCGATTGGGACCTATGGCTTGGTCCCGCTCGATGGCGGCCTTATGCCAAGTTCCCCAACGGTCGAGGCGGCGAGGCCACGTATTGCCCGTTCAACTGGCGCGGCTGGTGGGATTTCGGTTGCGGCGCCATCGGTGATATGGCGGTTCACAATGCGGACCCGGCCTTCTTCGCGCTGGACCTGGACGCCCCGACGGCGGTCGAGGCCGAGACCAGCGGCGTCAACGATGAGACGTTGCCCATCTGGAATATCATTCGTTTCGAGTTCCCGGCCAAGGGCAATCGCCCTGCGATTAAGATGACCTGGTACGACGGCGGAAAATTGCCCCCCAGACCTCGTGATTTGGATGAAGGTCTCAAGTTGGGCGGCAATGGGATTTTGTTTGTGGGTGAGAAGAGCTCGCTGATGGGCGGTGGTCATGCGGGTACGCCGCGGATTATTCCCGAGGCGAAAAGAAAAGAATACGGCAGACCGCCTAAAACATTACCGAGATCGCCCGGGCATCACCAGGAATGGATCGACGCCTGCAAAGCGGGCAAGCCCGAAGATGCGAAGTCCGGCTTCTGGTACGCCGGGCCGTTCGTTGAAGCACTGCTGGTCGGCAACCTGGCGGTCCGACTCCAACAGCGCGTCGAGTGGGATTCGAAGACGATGCGTTCGCCGAATTGTCCCGAGGCCGACAACTATATCACCAAGTTTTACCGCGTCGGCTGGTCGGTTTAAATGCTATAAGTCAATAAACAAGGGTGGTAGCCTTATCCCTTCGGGATGCTGCCACCCGACGCTTTTTCAAGCGGACGAACACGACGGGCAGCTATGCTGCAAAGGAGATCTTCTGCTATGAAAGAAAGAAGAAAAGCAAAGGTCACACGGCGTGATTTCATGAGTGCCGCCGCGGCGGTGACGGCGTTTACCATTGTCCCGCGTCACGTGCTGGGCGGACCCCGTCGTACTCCGCCGAGCGAGAAGCTCAACGTCGCCGGCGTGGGGATCGGCGGTCGGGGCGCGGGCGATCTTCACGAGCTGGCGAGCGAGAATATCGTCGCGTTGTGCGATGTGGATGACAAGTACGCCGGGCGTGTCTTCAAGATTTACCCCGACGCGAAGAAATATCGCGATTTCCGCAGGATGCTGGATCGCCGGAAGGATATCGATGCCGTCGTCGTCGCGACGCCGGACCATTCACATGCCGTGATTGCAATGACGGCCATCAGGATGGGAAAACACGTCTATTGTGAAAAACCTCTGGCCCACTCGATTTACGAGGTTCGTAAGCTCACCGAGGCGGCACGAGAAGCGAAAGTCGCGACGCAATTGGGCAACCAGGGTCAGGCGTCCGAGGGGACACGTTTGGTCTGCGAGTACATCTGGGACGATGCCATCGGACCGGTGCGCGAGATTCACTCTTGGTGCAACAGGCCGATCTCGCAGCGCGGCATTGATCGCCCGAAAGACACACCGCCCGTACCCGAAACGCTCGATTGGGATTTGTGGCTTGGTCCGGCCCCGTACCGGCCTTATCATCCATGCTATCTCCCATTTTCATGGCGCGGCTGGTGGGATTTCGGTTCGGGTGTCCTGGGCGACATCGGGTGCCATCAATTCGCCCCGATCTTCCGGGCCTTTAAGCTCGGTTATCCGACGAGTGTCGAGGCTTGCTCCAGCGGCGTCAATGCCGAAACCGCGCCTCTGGCTTCTATCATTCGCTACGAATTTCCGGCCCGCGGCGATATGCCCCCGCTCAAGCTCACTTGGTACGACGGCGGCTTGATGCCCGCTCGCCCGCAAGAGCTTGAGGAAGGTTTGCGTTTCGGCAATGCCGACGATAATTTGTATATCGGCGACAAAGGCAAGATGCTGGGTCACAGACTGATCCCGGAAGCGAGAAGCAAGGAATACGGCAGACCTCCGAGAGTCCTTCCGCGCTCGCCGGGCCATCACAAAGAATGGATTAACGCCTGTAAAAGCGGCGAACCGGCCGGCTCGAACTTCGACGTTTCCGGTCCGTTGACCGAAGTGGTCTTGTTAGGCAACGTCGCGCTGAGGATGGGACAGCAATTGTACGAGAAGGGTTTGAAGCTGTATTACGACGGCCCGAATATGAAAGTGACGAATTTACCTGAGGCGAATAAATATATCCACCATGCGTACCGCGAAGGTTGGACGCTTTAACAAGTTATGATACCTAAGGCATAAATTTACGATTTTCGATTTACGATTGAATGAGGAACATTTCCATGAGAGACGACAACAAGCCAAACGAAACAAAGAATAGAAAACTATCACGGCGCGATTTTATGGGCGCCGCGGCGGCTGCGACAGCCTTCACGGTCGTTCCCCGGCACGTGCTGGGAGGACCGCGTCAGGTGGCGCCGAGCGAAAAGCTCAACATCGCTGGCATCGGCATCGGCGGTCAGGGCGGTCACGACATCGACCAATTCAAGGAGCAGAACATCGTAGCCCTGTGCGATGTGGATTGGCGACATGCAAGCAGAACGTTCAGACGTTATCCTGATGCGAAGAAATATAAAGACTTTCGCGAGATGCTGGACAAGGAGGATAAAAACATCGACGGCGTTGTGGTTGGGACGCCGGACCATACGCACGCGATCGTCTCCATGGCCGCCATCAAGCGGGACAAGCACGTCTATTGCGAGAAACCGCTAACCCACACGGTGCTTGAGGCCAAAATGCTGGCGGAGGCCGCCCGAGAGCATAAAGTCGCCACGCAGATGGGCAACCAGGGCCAGGCCTCGGAAGAGACCCGGCTGATGTGCGAGGCGATCTGGGATGGAGCCATTGGGCAGGTTCGTGAGGTCCACATTTGGACGGATCGACCGCTCAACGGGATCGATAAATGGTACTGGCCACAGGGAGTTGACAGGCCGGAGGGGGAAGATCCGATCCCCGATACGCTCGACTGGGACCTCTGGGTGGGTCCGGCGCCGATGCGTCCATACGTGGGCAAACGGACCTACAATCCGTTCGTCTGGCGCGGCTGGTGGGATTTTGGCACCGGGGCCCTTGGCGATATCGGTTGTCACTCGATGGATCCGGTGTTCCGGGCGCTGAAGCTGGGGTACCCGACCAGCGTTGAGGCTTGCTGCACGCTCGTCAACAATGAGACTTACCCCGTCGCGTCGCGCGTGACATACGAGTTCCCCGCCCGGGGCGATATGGCGCCAGTGAAACTGCACTGGTACGATGGCGGGATGAAGCCGCCTCGTCCGGCGGAGTTGGAAGACGGCCGCAATTGGGACACGAACGGCCAGCTCTATGTCGGCGACAAGGGCAAGATGCTGGGTTGCCGGCTGATCCCGGAAACCCGACAGCAAGAGTACGGCAAGCCGCCGCAAAAGCTGGAGCGCTCGCCCGGCCACTACAAGGAATGGGTCATCGCCTGTAAAGGCGGCAAGCCGGCCGGTTCGAATTTCCCCGACCATGCTGGCCTGCTGGCCCAGGTGGTTCTGATGGGTAATATCGCTCTTCGTCCGGCCTTGAAGAAAAAGCTCCTCAGTACGAAGCTGTTCTGGGATGCCGGGCAATTCAAATTCACCAACATGCCCGAGGCAAATCAATACCTAACAAAGGAATATCGACAGGGTTGGGCACTGTAATGATTTAAGATACCTAACCCGGTCGAGCCGGAACCAAACAGGGGAAGGTAAAAGGCTGATGCCTTACCGAACGTACCTTCCGCCGGTAAATATCTTC
>JAFGTG010000339.1 GCA_016934255.1 Sedimentisphaerales bacterium | reverse complement strand
GCGATTGTGCCATGTCGGATTGGCGGGATTATGCTTCATATATTTGGTCCAGAGGATGTACGCCGCGGGCGCCATGCCCATCGGCATCCCCGGATGGCCGGATTTGGCCTGTTGTACGCCTTCCATGGACAAAAAACGGATCGTTTGGATACAAAGCTCGTCGAGTTCCGACAGGCCCGGATTCTTGGATACACTCATCACACGTTTCCCATTATCAAAGGTTTACAATGCAAAAAAAGTGCCTAAAGTTGAAAGTGACTAAAGTGTCTAAAGTTAAAAAAACAACGCCAGCGCGTTACTATTCACTTTAGTCACTTTAGCTCATTTTAGTCACTTTAGTTCACTACATTAAAACGATAGCCTAACGGCTATACCGAGGATTGGCAAGTTTTTTTATTGTTCAGGTTGCCTTCCGGGATTCCAATAAGGAAAATCCGGAATTATTTGAACGTATCGACTGCCGGCGCATCTGTATAGGCTAAGGATATCGCATGAACTCACGTGAGCAACTGATCGAACTAATGCTGATCCTTCGCTGTCAGATGGGCGATAAGGAGGCATTTGTCAAGCTGATCGAACGATACCAGAGGCCGCTGCGCTACTTCATCAGCCGCCTGTTGGATGATGCGCAGGCGTCCGAGGATATCTTGCAGGATACCTGGTTGACCGTGATCGGTCGGATATCCGGCTTGAAAAAGCCTGAAGCGTTCTCAATTTGGCTGTATCGCATCGCGCGAAACAAGGTGTATCAACAGCTTAGAAGAAAAAAGACCTGGTCCGAACTCAACGAAAATTTCCCGGCTCCAAATGAGAACGAGGACGAAGCGATTTCTCTCGAAGACGTAGCGAAGATTCACGAATGCCTGAAGGCATTGCGGCCCGAACATAAAGAAGTGCTCATGCTGCGTTTCTTAGAGCAAATGTCGTATCAGCAAATGACCGGGGTTCTGGGCTGCAACCCGGGCACGGTTCGATCGCGCGTGTATTACGCCAAGCTCGCGCTTAAAAAAGAAATGGAGAAATAAACATGACAAAAGAAATAGACATCAAAGAAGAGCTTCTCAAACAAATGGACGGCTATTCCGTCGAGACAACGGATTTATTCTCGACTTCGACACGTAACACCATCGAGAAACACAAGACGCGACTTAGACGGCAAAAATGGATTGCCGGAATAAGCTGGGTATTTACATTTTTGTATGCCGTAGGTATGCATAATTTGAAAGTGTATCTGTTGAATTACAACACGGAAGACGTTTTAACCAGAGAAGAATTCTGGCTCATCCGTTTCTCGGATATGTGTCTGATCGTCGTGGTTCTCATCTCCGTTCTTCTTACGTACCTGGTTTACGCCAAGTCGAAAACATTGACCATGTTGCAGATTTGCGCCCGTTTGGCCAGCATCGAAGACCACCTGAGAAAGATGTCCCAAGAAGGATCGCCCTGTAAACCTTGACGAACCGCATGGTATGGATTAGACTTCCTTGTGGATTTGATATGGGTTTATAGGAGACGACACGAATGAATCAAACATCGAATCTAATGAATCGGCGGGACTTTTTGCGATTGACAGCAACCGGGGCGGCGGCGCTTTCGATGCCGCTGACGCTTTCGGCAAATTCGACTCAGGACAGACCGAACGTGCTCTTTATGGCGATTGACGATCTGAACGACTGGATCGGCTGCCTGGGCGGCCATCCCGATGTCAAGACGCCCAACCTCGATAAACTCGCCGGCAAAGGTGTGCTCTTTACCAACGCCCACTGCTCGGCCCCGGCGTGCAATCCGTCGCGGGCCAGCCTGATGACGGGGATTCTGCCCTCGACGTCCGGTGTCTATCACAATCCTGACCCGTGGCGAATGTCGCCGGCCCTGAAAAACGCCGTTACCATCCCGCAACACTCCATGGCCCACGGTTACAGCGCCGTCGGCGGCGGCAAGATTTACCACGGCGGCTTCCCCGATCCGCCTTCGTGGCAGAGCTATTTTCCTTCTCAGACAAAAAACAAACCCGATGATCCGGTTCCCTCGAATCGCCCGGTGAACGGGATACCCAAAACGGCCCACTTCGATTGGGGCCCCGTAGGTAACCCGGACGAGGACATGGGCGACCGGAAAGTAGCCGCATGGGCGATTGAACAGCTAAAAAAGAGACATGACAAACCGTTCTTCCTGGCCTGCGGTTTCTTCCGCCCGCACCTGCCCTGGTACGTGCCGAAGAAATACTTCGATATGTACCCGCCGGACAAGATCACGCTGCCTAACGTCAAAGAAAATGATCTTGACGACGTCCCGCCGATAGGTAAGCAAATGGCTAAACCCCAGGGCGATCACGCGAAGGTTCTCAAACATAACCAATGGCGAAAGGCCGTCCAGGGCTATCTCGCCTCCATTACTTTCGTGGATACCTGTGTGGGACGGGTCATTGATGCGCTGGACAAAAGCGCGTACGCGGATAATACCATCGTCATCCTCTGGAGCGACCACGGCTGGCATCTCGGCGAAAAATTGCACTGGCGCAAGTTCGCCCTCTGGGAAGAAGCGACACATAACGTCCTGATGGTCGTCGCGCCCGGCGTCACAAAGCCCGGCCGGCGCTGCTCCCGGCCCGTGACGATGCTGGATATTTATCCAACACTCATCGAGTTATGCAACCTGAAGGCCAAAAACGAACTGGAAGGGTCAAGCCTTGTACCTCTTCTGAAGAATCCGGAGGCACAATGGGAACGTCCGGCCCTGACGACCCACGGCCAAAACAACCATTCACTGCGTAACGAGCGGTACCGGTACATTCGCTACAGCGACGGCACCGAGGAATTGTACGATCACGACAACGATGCGCTCGAATGGAACAATCTCGCCGACGATCCGAAATACGCCGAGGTCAAAAAGCAGTTCGCACAATGGCTGCCCACAACGAATGTTCCCGAAGTGCCTCGTCCCAATAAGAAACGATAAATCATCGCTTCACTTTGCAGGGGCAACCCCATGTGGCGCCGTAAGGTGTCCCTGACGGGATTGCCCTATTTCCTCCGACGCGAGGGCGGCCACGGGGGGCCGCCCCGACAGAAATTTCCATACAAATTTTTTATTCTCTTGACTTTTCCAAACCGCGCCGTTACACTTACCATATCAATTCGGAAAGGGTGGATGAAAAAGGATGTGACGGGTGTGGAGGAAGATGGTGTATTATCAATACTCCTGTCCCGTTAAGGGTCTTCTCTAAAATTTTTGCTTATAGCTCAGGAAATTGAGATGTCCGTTTTTATGGAGAAGAACGGTATTTTCGACGGAGCGAAACCTTGTGCGAACCGGCTGGAGCCTGTTGTGTTCCAGCCGGATTCGTCTTTATGCGTTGCTTCACCGAAGCGTGGAAGCCACGTCTTGAAGCATATCTCAATCGATATCCTACCAGGAAAGTCCCTGATTTTCGGATTCAACCAATTGATCCCAAGAATTCTACACGCTTTTTAAGAAATGGAGGTGGCAACGATTAGTTAAGATTTAACACTGAGATGTACAAATAGAAAGGAGACTACAATGAAAAGGATTTCACTCTTCGCGGCTGTACTCTTGTTAATGACAACCAGCCTAACAACAGGTCGAGGTTATTATCACGGTTCCTGGTATCCCGGCGTTCGTTGGTCCATGCACGCCCACGGCCTGGTTCCCAATTATCTTCGCTACAGCCCTTATGCACACACGTACGGTCATTCCGGCCTGGTTCCGTATTGGGTTCGCTACTCTCCCTACGCCCACTCGTACAACCACCGGTCCGGGCTGGTGAATGATTACGCCTTTTGCATGGACTCGATCTATTATGATCCGGACACCGGTATATACAAAGGCGCTTCCGAGATCCACTCCGATTGCAGCCAAGTTGTTAAGGATACCGCCAGTAAGATAGCCGAGATAAAACAAACGCGAGAGAATCAGATCGCAAAAATCAAGGCCCGTAAAGAAGAAATTCAGCAATTAGCCCAGTCCAGAAAACTGAAGCGTCTGACCGACGAAAACAACGGCAAGGAAATCATTATTGCCTATCTCAAGGACAACCATATCGATTTCAGAATGAATCGACTGTTGAGCATGGAAGGCAAGGTCCTCAGCGCCGATTTTATCCTTGGGGACGGACGGAAGGTCATTTCGTTCTGGAACCCGGTGGAAATACAGGCGTTAAGCCAACAAGCGGAACACAGAAGGCTGACCTATCAAAAATACGTTAATTCATGGAAAGACTTCTGCGTGAAATATCAACAGGCGGGAGGAGAAATCGTCCAGATCGTTTCCGCCGATAGAGAAGAGATCCTGGCGCAACTGACAGGCTGTGACGAATGTAGTGGAACACAAACGACGTATGCAATGGCCCAGACGGAGCCGCAACCGTAAAGAAGCTGCGAGAACTCTACTGCTTCTGTTGGCCGTTTGAGCCGCCGTAGATGAAACGCATCCGTCCGACGTTGGGGATGACGCCAAACGGAAATTGCGCAAAGGGTTTGAACCCGCTGGGCCAATAGACAAATAACGCCCTGCCCACAAGGTAATCTCGTGGGACAATGCCCGTACGGTACTCGGATATTCCCTCGTTGGCGATTCCGGGTCTGTCCCACCACCGGCAGTCCTCGCTGTTGGGGCTATTATCGCCAAGGACGAAGAACTGGTCTTTTTCGAGCACAAAAGGTTCATCCGTGGCTCTGCCGTATTCGCCGTTGTTGCCATACCGCATTTCGGTATAATGAATGTCTCTGAAAAGGGTAATGTGCGAGAGGGTGAGTAAGCCGGAACCGAAAATCTCCACCCGCGGCTCAACATCCTTTCGCATCGTAGTCGCCTCTTCCGAACGGCGCCCCAAATCGTGCGTCCATTTCGTGCCGTCGTATTCGAAAACCAATTGACGATCCACATGAGCGAATTCGACAAACGTTTGCTTTTCCGCCGTGAATTGTTCGATCGGTATCTCAGCCAGTTCAACGGTCGCCCGGCCATTTTCCTGCTTCGTGAAGAGAACGGTCTTGGAGCTAAAATCAACCTTCGCCCGGTACGTCGTTTCGTATTTGTTCAGGGCAATTCCAATACTCCATTCCGGATTCTCCGCAAAACAATCAAAGCGCAGCATCAAATCGCTGCAATACGGCAGATTATCATAATAGTCCACGTCGTTGTAGGCGTACGTTGCCCGAAAACTATTTCCAACAGTCGTATCATAAACGAGCGTATGGGTCTGCCCCGCAGGGCCGTTTAAACGAAACTGGGTCGGATTATCATTGCCCGTCGTGATCCATTGCGAATCGCCGACGTTCCGGAACGGCTGGCGCCAGGTGCGACCTTTAAAGGCGCCTCTTTCGGGCCGGACGGGTTGATAGTCGTTGTTATAGACCGGCATCCAATGCTCGTTTTGGACCTTCGGGGGTTTACGGGCGATCTGGTCGTTGATATAAATGTCGCCGTCGATGATCTGCACCTTTTCTCCCGGCAAGCCGATCAATCGTTTGATGTAATTAATGGTGGGTTCGGGCGGATTCTTGAAAACGACGACGTCCCAGCGCTTCGGCTCGAAGAATTGATAGATACACTTGAGAACAAGAATACGATCACCGTTCGCTACCGGCATGGTCTCATCGCTCATCAACTCGCCGCTGCATCTCGGGCAATGCGAAGGCAGTCCGACATTCTCATCGGTCGAGCCGATCGTTCGGTGGCGTTTGTTTTCCATCATCAAGGAGCGGGTATCGTACGTCTGCCCGCATCTGCGGCATCGCAACGTCGCGGGATAATGGCCGCAACTCGGGCAGCGAGTAATCGGTAACGGAGCCTCTGCCGAAGGGACCGTATCTTCGGGCAGGCCGTAGTCGCGCGGCACGAAACCGTATTCGTACTTGTAGCCGCATTGGGGGCACACCAGACGGAAATGAGCCCCTTTGAGGGTATCAGCCATCGAGCCGGTGGGGATGCGAAACGCTTCCATGACGAAAGCCCTGAAGACAAAGGCCAAAATAAACGCGGTAATCAGCCATTCGAAGGTGTTTGCGATCTCGGCCGCCCGGTCTTTTTTCTGGGGGGAGCTGCCGGAACTCTTTTTCTCAGTCTTATCTACCGACATAATCAATCCTGCAATTAGGTAACGCCATGCCTCATCCTTCTGGTCGCGATAGAAAACAGAGATTATGCCCTTAAATCTCCTTCGGGTCAACAAACTAATTTATGCGGAGCCATTTTGCCGAAGGTTTCCATTCAGAATCGACCTGTTCGAAAAGGCTATAAGAGGATTTTTTCTTTATTTTTCCGGTACAACAGAACCGCTGGCTTTTCCCCTTGACAAGCTCCAGTTGGCGTGTAGTTTTATCAAAGACATTATTTTGGATTTTTCGGATTTCTCGGTGACTTTTAAAAATTTTCTTGGATTCACGTAATTTTTATCCAAAAAGTGCTTGCCGGTTAGAAGTCTTTGTTGTATAGTAAGTTGCAGAATTTAAATCTGTGCTTTGTCGGTGGCTTTTGAAGTGGAGGGATGGGTTGCGATCCTGCAAAGCATGATGGGAGCGTCGGTCTTTGCTTGGCAAAGATCGGCTGAAATGTGTGATGAGCTGTTGGGCAATAAAACGAAAATTAAGTCGTAACACGACAGCTTGTCTCAAGATTGAAAGAATCCAGGTTCCTAATTTCTCTTTCCTGAAATGAGGTGTCTATGGCGACAATAACAAAGAAAGAACTGATCGACAGGATTGCAGAGCGTACCCAAGCCAAGAGAGTTACCGTAAAGAGCATTATCCAGGCCTTCCTGGACGAGATAACAAAAGAATTATGTAACGACAATCGATTGGAATTTCGAGATTTTGGTGTTTTTGAAACCCGAACCCGAGCGGCGCGATCAGCCCAGAATCCAAAAACCCTTGAGCGCGTCGAGGTTCCTTCAAAGCGAACGGTGAAGTTTAAGATGGGTCGGGTGATGCGGGAGCATTTGAGTGCTCCCATTGTCGAGTCGGCCGAGACGGTATAATTGATTTGTATATAAACCGCCGCCCACAGCACAGTGTGGCCAGGACAAGCGGGGGGCGTCAGCGACAATACGTTGTGTGGCGCGGAGCGAAGAGTCGGTCCTCATTTGTGTAAGGAGCCTTTTATGTCAGACGGAAAAGTCAAGTGGTTTAATCCGCGAAAGGGTTATGGATTTATCGCTACCGCTGATGG
>JAFGTG010000338.1 GCA_016934255.1 Sedimentisphaerales bacterium | reverse complement strand
TTGAGACGTTAATCCCGCCAGGGATGCACAATCGCTCTGTAGTTGGGTTTGAAATTGAATATCTTCCCGCTGAGAAATAACGGTCATCCCGTGATCTCCGATCGTACCGTTGATCATAATTTGATCCCCAACGGCAATATTTTTGAATCCCAAATCCACGCCGGGTAATCTCACGCCGAGACCCGCCGTATTGATAAAAATCTTGTCGGCAGAGCCGGTTTCGACCGTTTTCGTGTCGCCGGTGACGATATTCACACCACATTGGCGGGCCGTTTCACCGATACTGGCTAAAATTCTGTCCAACAACTCGATTTCAAAGCCATTCTCGATGATCAGCGCCAACGTCAGGGCAACGGGTCGCGCCCCGGCCACGGCCAGATCGTTCACCGTTCCGCAAACGGCCAGCTTACCGATATCCCCGCCACGAAAGAACAGTGGCTTAACAACATAGCTGTCCGTCGTTAAACACAGCGAACCCGACGGAAGATCCAACCGGGCCGAATCCCCCATTTCCGTCAGGATGTCATTATCAAGACTTGGCAGGATATGATGGCGGATGAGGTCGTCCATGAGCTGTCCGCCGCCGCCATGCGCTAAAAGTATCTTGTCGTTCTTGTGTTTTTTCGTCACGTGCGTATTTTCTCTTGGCCGTACTTAAACCACGCGGCACAAGCCCCTTCGGAACTAACCATACAAGGCCCGATGGGTTCCTGCGGCGTACAGCTTCGGCCGAACAGTGGACATTCCGGTGGATCGATCAATCCGCATAATACGTCGCCGCATCGACAACCTTTTCTTTCTTCGCCAGCCGATGGGTGAATGTTAAATCGTTTAAAGGCGTCGAATCGGTCGTATTTTTCCCTAAGTTTAAGCGTACTCTTCGGTATGGCTCCCAAACCCCGCCAGTCGCCGTCCACAGGTTCGAAACACTCGTCAATCATTTTCTGAGCGGCGATATTGCCTTTTTCCGTGACCACGGCGGGATACATGGATTTCAATTCAGGCGCGTCTTTTGAAAGTTGTCGGCAAATTTCGCTAAGCCCCTCGATAATCTGCACCGCCTCGAAACCGGCCACCACACACGGTCGATGAAAATCTTTGGTAATTTCCGCGAAGGCGCCGTAACCGATGATGACGCTGACATGTCCCGGACATAAAAAAGCATCGATATGATTGTTCTTGCTGCTGAGCAACGCTCGCATGGCCGGGACGACCAATTTGTGCCCGCTTAATATACAGAAATTGTCGATGGATTCGTCAGCCGCCTCTTTAATGACGACCGCCGTAGCCGGGGCCGTTGTCTCGAAACCAACCGCAACAAAAATAACTGTTTTATCGGGATTGTCTTTAGCGAGTTGGAGGGCGTCTTCACTGCTTAAAACAACTTTGACGTTCGCTTTGGCTTGTTTTGTTTCAAGCGAGTGGTCTTTACCGGGCACGCGAATCATATCGCCGTAGGTCGCGATCATGCAATCTTCGCAGTCGGCCAATTCCAAAACGGCGTCGATGTAGCCCTGATCGGTCACGCAGACGGGACAACCCGGGCCGGACAGGAGCTTGAGGTTCGCCGGCAAAACCGATCGAATGCCGTTGCGAAAGATAGAGACCGTATGCGTACCGCATACTTCCATGATATTAATTCGCCGCCCCATCGATTCACACGCGGCAACCATCAATTCCTGTGCTTTTTTAATTCTATCCAGCATGATTCAATTAAAAATCCGAATATCCAATCTCGAAATTCGAAACAAATTCAAACGACCCAAATTTGAAGCACAAAACGCATAGCTTTCGTCACTTGAGCATTAGAATTTTGATATTGTTTCAAATTTCGTGCTTCGAATTTCGTATTTAAATTCCTTTTTTCTATCCAGAAAGCTTATTCGGTGTGTCGTCGAATTCACTGATTTCCGCGATAAGCTGCCATGTTTTTTTCGCTTCTTCTTCATCGACGAGCGAGATGGCGAAACCCGCGTGAATCAACACCAAATCGCCCAGCTTCGCCTCCGGCAACAGCGTGGTTTTCGCCTTCCAGCGGTTGCCCAGCGCATCCACGATCGCTCGATCTCCTTCCAACTCAACAATTCTTGCCGGTACGGCTAAACACATTTTTTACCCCTCATCGTAAATATGATAATGATTAAATGTCATATTCATATTTAATCGTTACTCAAGTCCTTCATTATCCGTGCAACGACGTTATTTTCATTTGATTCTCTGTGATCTTAGCGGCAATCGCTGCCTGGCCGAGGGAAATACCGCCGTCATTGGCCGGGACATCCCGGTTGAATAATACGGAAAAACCTGCCTTTTTCAAGAGTTTAATCAGGCGATTCGCCAGATAGCGATTGCAAAAGACGCCGCCACTTAGAGCCACCGTGTTTAATTTTGTGGATTCCCCGGCGGCTTTGGCCATCTCCAGAAAAGCGGCAGCGAGTGTATTGTGGAACTTCGCAGAGATAATTCCGACGACTTTATCTTTCTGCACGTCGCTGACGATCTGTTTGAACATTTGACTTAGTTCAATCAATAATGGATTGTCGGTTGAGCTTCTAAGCTCGAAATCGTAATAGTCCTCAATATTATCCGCGACAACCGCTTCCAATGCCATAGGTAACTGGGCGTCAAAGTGGTTATAGCTTCCCAAGCCGAGCATCGCCGCGACGGCGTCAAAGACCCGACCCAAACTCGACGTCTCGACACAGTTCACTCCTTTTTCAAGCTGTTCCATTATAATTTGAGATTTGAGATTTGAGATTTGAGATTGATTATCCGGTTCATCTTCAAATCGCTTTAGAAGCCAATCGAATTCCTTCAAATCGAATGTACCGCCGTATGTCTGTTTCAGTACTGATAATGTAGGCCGGATGGCTTCTTTACTTGTCTTATTCGCCCCAGCCAATTGATAATAGGCTAAATGACCGAATCGCTCGAATTTTTCCAACGTTGCGATCAGACACTCACAACCCCAGATCGCACCATCCGTTCCGTAGCCGGTCCCGTCGGCGACAAGACCTATGACCGGCTCGTCGTAGCCATGCTCAGCCAAAACAGAGGCAATGTGCGCCCAGTGATGTTGGACCTGGATAAGCTTAATCGACGTCTTGTTAATCTGAGCAAAGCGAAGAATCTCTCTTTTGCCGGGGGAGAGATCCTTCGGCTTCGCCTCAGGATGACAGAGAGGCTTGTTAGCCAAGGACTGGGCATATCGTGTGGAGAAATAGCCGGGATGAAGGTCGCAAGCAATCACTTTCGGCTCGACGTCGAAGAGTTTTCGCAAATGCTCGATCGAATTGATGTAGTGATGATAAACCTCGGCGTCTTCGAGGTCGCCGATATGCTCGCTGCAGATAAGTTGATTTCGCTTGGCAAAACAAAAGGTGTTCTTAAGGTCCGCACCGGCTGCGAAAATGTCTGTTTCGTCGTGCGTCGTGCGTCGTGCGTCGTGCATATTTTGTTTTTCGTTGTCTAACGCATCACGCATCACGCGCGACGCACAACGAATATAAATTGGCGTCGGGACATAGCCCCTGGCTCTCCTCAAAGGAACAGGCTGGTCCTCAATCACGTGTACAATCGAATCATCGACCTGGCGGTAAATCTCCCGGTTATGCATCAGGAAGGCATCGGCAACGTCACCCAGTTTCTTCAGGGCCATGTCATTCTTACAGATCAACGGTTCATCAGAAATATTACCGCTGGTCATCACGAGGACGTCGATATTTTGAGCAAAGAGTAGAAAGTGTAGCGGTGCATAGCATAACATAAAACCGTAGGAGTCCACGCCTTCAGCGACGGATGGTGCGATCCGATTGTTTTCTTTCTTTGGCAACAGAACAATCGGACTTTGAGGACTTTTCAAAAGTCGCTCAGCCGATTGGCTAACAAGAGCGTACTCTTTTATCTTCTCGATTGAATGAGCCATCAGTGCAAAAGGCTTATGGTCTCGTTTCTTACGCTCTCGCAGTCGCTCTACGGCTTCGTTATTAAGCGCATCGACGGCAAGGTGGAACCCGCCGATCCCTTTGATCGCGACGATCTTCCCGGCTAAGAGCATTTTCGCCGTTTCCGTGATAACTTTTTCCGTTTGCGTCTCGATCATTCGGCCGGAACCGTCGATCAGGCAAATGTGAGGCCCGCATGCAGGGCAAGCCACCGGTTGGGCGTGAAAACGGCGGTCGGCAACGTCTGTGTACTGTGCAGCACATTTATCGCACATTTCAAAGACCGACATTGTCGTATTTGGTCTATCGTAGGGAATGGTCCTGACAATGGAATATCGTGGTCCGCAGTTCGTGCAGTTGATGAATGGGTAACCGTAGCGAAAATCCTCTCGATCCGCCATTTCCGTCAGGCAATCCCGGCACGTGGCCATATCCGCGGTGACCTGTGACAGCGGCGTCCCATAAGAATCGCTCGTTTCGATGATAAAATCATCCTCCGCCTCGATGAGCGGAATATCGACGGTTTGACAGGATTGAATCTTCGCCAGAGGAGGTTTATCCTCGTCGGATTGCAGCCGGGCGACAAATTCGGTTATTTTCTCTTCGCCCCCCTGGAGTTCAATGGTGACGCCCTTTGTGTCGTTATAGACGATTCCGGTCAAATCGAGCGAACGAGCGATTCGATACACCGCCGGGCGGAAACCCACCCCCTGAACTTGCCCCGTTATCGATATTTTTTGTCTTTTTTTCAACATTCTACCTTTTGTTAGTCTTTGATACGCCCGCCTCCCTGGGGTGTTCTTAGGTGGGTATTATAATGGAGAAAATCAAAGGCGAAAAATTTATTTGCCAGGATGTGTTTGATCTGTTAGAATCCTCGAAACACGGGGCCTTAGCTCAGTTGGGAGAGCGCTTGCATGGCATGCAAGAGGTCGTGGGTTCGAATCCCATAGGCTCCATTTCCCCTTTTTCGCTAAAAAATCACGTTGTTAGCCACTGATCGATGATTTCATCCGCGGCTCCCGGGAGAATGCCCAGAATCCACGCCAGATCGATCACTGTCGGACGTTTGCGGATTTCATGCATATGCAAGATAGCGTCTCGCAATCGTCCGTGGGAGCATCCAATGTCCTTGAAGGTATGAGCCGCCCCGGCTGTTCTCAGGCAGTGCTTGATCTGATCGGGAGGGCGAACCTGGTCCCGGCCGGCGTCAAGGAAAGCTCGCCAGGCTTGGCCGTCAGTTAATTTTTCGCGAAGGATTTGCAAAAGTGGTTGCTTTTGTTCGTATTGCCGGCTAACGCTTTCTGCCAAAGGCCCCCAGAACGTCGTATCAATATCAGAGGAAGAGGCATGGATGACGGTATCCTCTATCCGGAAAATCCGATCGTATATGGCTGAGGAAAACAGAGTACCGAGGCCGACTTGTCGACCGTGAAGGTCGTGCGCGACGCCATCCACGCTGGTCATCATATCGAGAGTGTGACTGAGAAGATGTTCGCCGCCGGAGGCCGGGGCGGACGTGCCCACGAGGGTCATGGCAATACCAGAGTAGAGTAAGGCCTTGAACAAAGCTTCAATCGCATCGGGTTGGCGGTTTTTGATATCTTCCGGATGGTCGAAGTAATACGGTTCCAGTGTGTTAATCATCTCGCTGCAATACCGGCAGAAATATTCATCAAAAAAGATATGATTGAAAATCCAATCGGCGGTGCTAACGGGTTTGGCGAGGGTATCGCCGAGACCGGAAGCCGTCAACTCGAAAGGCGCTTCGACAATCATCGAAGGAATAGCGAAAACAGCTATGGGCGGTCGGGTACGGATGAGACTTTTAACACCTTTCAACGTCGGGGCGACATTGGCGGCGGTGTAGCCGTTCATCGTCGCGGCCGTGGCAAAAACAGCATACGGCAGATCGCGGTCGAAGGCGACCCATTTCGTTAGATCGTTAATGACGCCGGAACCGACGGCCAGTGCGATATCCGCAGAAGGCAGCTTGTCACTGAGCCAATCATACGTCTTCTCGTTGCAGACGGGATTGCCGTGATCGATATCCGGGACAATAATGTGCTCAGTGGACCAGCCGGCTCGTTCGAGGATTTTTTCGGCGTTGCAACCGGCGATGTCCCAGGTTCGGTTGTCGGCGGTCAAAACAATGCGACGGCCAGAAACTATGGAACTCAGCACTTCAGGCAGACGTTCCAGGGCATCTTCCGAATAGATGATTCTCTTAACAGGAACGTTGTGACGCCGACCACATTCGCAATCAAACGTTGTATCGAGTAATCCTTCAAGACTCATATGATTTTCTCGACCAGTACTTCCTGTCCGTCGCTGAAGTGCGCCGTCGCGGCATCTTCCGGGCTGATTCGCACGAGTCCACAGTCCTCACAGTCGCACGGCGGACCGGCTTTCACGTGAACCGAACGCAATCCTCCGTACCACCAGCGAACATGACTGGCGTAGAGCA
This sequence comes from Sedimentisphaerales bacterium, assembly GCA_016934255.1. Lineage (GTDB taxonomy): Bacteria > Planctomycetota > Phycisphaerae > Sedimentisphaerales > Anaerobacaceae > JAFGTG01. Next base: position 566 of record JAFGTG010000338.1, on the reverse strand, counting down.
GGTCACCCGGCTCGGCGGCCATTGTATCCAATGCCGCCTGGGGCACGATAATCGTGTTTTCCTCTAAAAGATTCGAATCGATTTTAACCTGTAATCGCGCTTTGCCGCCGGGCCGACGATTAGGCTCGCCCCCTTTGAAACGGCGCATGGCGTCTTTTTGAGTTCCGGCGATGAGACCTTTCAGGGCGGATTCAGGCTTGGGCTTCGTGAGTAATGTGACGGATACGCCCAGCGTGCCGGCCGCCAATAAACCGAACAAGGCCCGCATGAACTTATAACTGTCGGGCCCCATACCAAAATCAAACGGTCCAACGAGAGCATCGGGCCAGACAAAAGATAAGCCAATCAGAATCGCTCCACCCACAATCGTTGCAAAGGCGGCGGTGGGCGAATAGCGTTTCCACGTAATCCCCAGGAGGATCGCCGTCAGGACCGGTGGTGTCACGGCGGCCGTGAACATGCTATGGGCGCCGTAAATGGTATCTTTCATGAAGATAGGAACCAGGGCCAAACCAAAGCCGGCTGCGACCAGACTTGTTATCCGCGCTACGAGCAAATAATGCTTG
>JAFGTG010000337.1 GCA_016934255.1 Sedimentisphaerales bacterium | reverse complement strand
CGTCGCGGCGCGAGCAAAAAAAAAGATGAAGGTATGCAAAAAACCATCAAAGATATACTCGAACCGAAAAGTGAAACACCCGGGCAACCGCAAGCCGAAAACGCCGGTGACGGCGATAACGATGAACCGAACAATCATCTCCCGGTCCATGAACGGCACGGGCCGCTGACCAATCTGATCGACTTCAACTTTCTGCAATATGCCTCCTACGTCATCTGCGAACGGGCCATTCCCAACGTGGCCGACGGACTCAAGCCGGTCCAGCGACGTATCCTGCATGCCCTCAAGGAAAAGGACGACGGACGCTTCATCAAAGTTGCGAACGTCGTGGGCCATACGATGCAGTATCACCCGCACGGCGACGCTTCCATCGGCGATGCCCTGGTCACGCTGACCAACAAGCAATATCTTATCGAAGGCCAGGGCAACTTTGGCAATATCTTTACCGGGGACAGCGCCGCGGCCCCCAGATATATCGAGTGCCGCCTGACCGAATTGGCGCGCAACGAGCTCTTTAACAAAGACCTGACCGATTTTATCCCCAGCTACGACGGGCGCAACCGAGAACCGGTGACGCTGCCGTCGAAGCTGCCGCTGCTCCTGATGCTCGGCGCCGAAGGGATTGCCGTGGGCCTGTCCACGCATATTCTGCCCCACAATTTAATCGAGTTACTGGAAGCCGAGATCCAAATCATCCAGGAAAAGAAGAGAACCCCCGCTCAGATCAACGTCCTGCCCGATTTCCAAACCGGCGGGATCATGGATGTAAGCGAATACGACAACGGACTCGGCAAAGTCAAGGTCCGCGCGCTCATCGAGAAACAAGACACAAATAAACTGCTTATCCAGGAACTCCCCTGCATGCAGACCACGGAATCGGTGATCAGTTCCATCGAGGAGGCCGTAAAAAGGAAAAAAGTGCAGGTCCGTTCCATTAATGATTTCACCTCGGAGAACGTGGGCATCGAAATCACTCTTTCACAGGGCGCGAACCAGGACAAGGCGATCAAGGCCCTCTATGCCTTCACAAAGTGTGAGGTCTCCGTTTCCAGCCGGATAATAGTCATCTGGAACAAACGCCCGATGGAGATGAACACCGAACAGGTCCTCCGCGAGAACGTGCGCCAGCTTCTGGACGTCCTCCGTCGGGAATTAACGCTCAAAAAAAATAATCTGCTTGAAGATTTTCACAACAAAATCCTGATCCAGATCTTTATCGAGAACCGAATATACAAAACAATCGAGGAGTGCAAGACCTACGAAGCGGTGATCAAGGCCGTGTTCGACGGCCTCGAACCTTTCCGGTCCAGACTCAAACGGAACGCCACCAGAAACGACGTCGAAATGCTGTTGGGCGTGCGAATCAAACGCATCTCTCGCTTTGATATCGAGAAGAATCGCAAGGATATCGAAGCAATCCTGAAAGAGCTGGCCGAGGTGGAGAAAAATCTCGAGAACCTTAAGCCTTACGCCATCAACTATCTGAAGGCACTCATCCGGAAATACAAAACGATCTATCCCCGCCGCACGAAGATCGACCGGTTCAAGGCCCTCGATGTACGCAAGCTCACCTCCAACGAATTGAGCATCAACATCGACGAGGAAAAAGGATTCCTCGGCCACTCCGTGAAAGGCCAATCGTTGTTATATTGCTCGTCGCTCGATAAACTGCTGATCGTCAAAATTGACGGCACCTTCGTGGTGATGCCGCCCCCGGCCACCTATTATATCGACGACAACCTGATCTGGTGCGGCCTTTACAAACGCGACTTGATCTTTACGGCGGTCTATACCGAATGGGGCGTCACGTATATCAAGCGTTTTGAAATTGGGGGGACCATTATGAACCGTGATTACCTTTATATTCCTAAAGACGCCCAACTCCAACTTTGTACGATCGGCACGCCGGACTCGCTCTACCTCAAGTATAAACCTGTCAAAGGTCTGCGCATCCATCAACAGGAATTCAAACCGAAACAGGTTTTGATTAAAAGTGTTAAAGCTAAAGGCAAACAAATGACGTCCAAGACCATCGCACATATCGACACCAAAACCGGGCGATGGTGGGACAAAACAATTCGTTCCCCCAAAGGAATTTTAACATAGAGGCTACACTATTTGTATAAGGAGACCGCCATGAGTATCGGATTTTCACGACGAGATATATTGCAGTCGTTAGGCGTCGGAGCAATGGCAATGGCGCTGCCTAAAACACTCATAGGTGCACAAAAAGGTATCGAGAGTAAAACACAGTTAACCTTTTTTGGCTGGTCGGATACACATATACCGGTTCATGGTGACGCGAGCAAGTTGTGGCCGGCCGTTGACGCGATGAATCGACTGCCGGGCAAGGCGTATCCAAAGAATATTGGCGCCAAGATTGAGACGCCCGCGTTTGTGTTTAATTGCGGAGATATTACCGAATGGCCCACGCATCAGGCGAAAAAGGCTTATGAGGACCTGATTACGAAACGATTGAACTATCCCAGTTATGAAATACTCGGCAACCATGACGACGCCGGGGCGGAAGGAGTAGAAAACGCACCGCCGATTATGAAAGAGTGGCTCAAAAGGCGCTATGGGGATTTGAGCTACACGTTCGATCAGGGTGGAGTTCATTTTGTTTGTCCCTTTTCGGCCTACGACGAGAGTCTCGGAAATCCGGCGCAGGATATAACGACCGATGCGCTGGATTTTATTCGTCAAAATCTGCATCGTCATTATTCTCCCGATCTCGTACCTGAAAAATGGTCAACGATACCTCACGGTAGCCCCATCGTAGTAGCAACGCATTTATGTCTCGATGCCATGACCAATCGTGACGCATTCGTGGACGCGCTGGGTGACGCGAATGTCATTATGGTGCTGGGCGGACATTACCATAAGGCGCAGGTAAGGTCTTATCGTAATGTGAATTTCGTACAACTGCCGTCGGTGAAATCGGCCTGGACGGAAATCACCGTGATTCGAGTCACATCGGATCGACTTGTGGCGATTCCCTATGACTACAGCAAAGATCAATGGGTCGATGATCCCGGAAAGATTTTGGATGTAAAAATATCGAATCCAAACCGATAATACCCCTCTATCTCCCATCTCTCAGGGTAGTTTCGCCCCACCGACAGTGACAACCCCTCGCGGCACGTTTTGCGTGCATTCTACCTGGTCGGGATCGAGACCTTCGATAGCAATCGCGCCGCTCTCGGAACCATCGACGAGAAGAGGGGGACGTTGCCCGGACAGTTTTGCATTCTTTATGGTTGTCTCGAACACGTCATTCAGCGTAATCGGACGGCCTTTGGATGTGATGGAGATATTTTCCAGGGTAAGTTCCTTGACTCGATGAGCGATAGCGCCGTTCGATACGTTTTCGAATACGGCATTCTTGATATTAATGTTTTCCAGCCATTTCTCAGGCAAACCGATCATTTCGATGGCGGTTCGGGCGCCGTTGACGCGAACGTTGTTGATGTACACATTGCGGAACAAAGGCGATTTGCCGATGGCCCTGCGTTCGTAGTAGGAGTTGAAGTTGATGGCCTGCGATTCGATGTTCTTCATCTCGACGTTCTCGATGTAGATATTTTCGATGACATTGCCACGGCCGCGTGTGGTCTTGAAGCGAATGCCGCGATCGCATCCGTCGAAATAAGCGTCATGCACGTAAATGTTGCGAATGCCGCCGGACGTCTCGCTGCCGAAAACAATCCCGCCGCTGCCGGTTCGGACGTCGCGGGCTGTGAAATTGCGCACCACGATATTTTCACTGGGGATGTTAATCTTAAGACCATCCTCATTGAGGCCGGACTTAATGACCACGGCGTCATCCCCGGTTTCCAAATGATTGTACTCAATCAAAACATTCTTGCAGGAATCGGGGACAACGCCGTCGCCGTTGGGCGACTCCAGGCTATGGACGGTGATCCCTCGCACGATGATGTTTTCGCTGTACACCGGGTGAACGTTCCACATCGGGGATTCCTCGAGCGTGATGCCCTCGATAAGAATATTCCTGGCCTTCCAGGGCACGATAAACGTCGGGCGCATGCCTTCCCGCCCGCCGCCTTTGCCGTACCGGCGTTCTTTCAGGGGTAGTTTGGTTTCTTCGATACGATTGCCTCGATTGTTGTTTCTGGCCCAGGACCACCACCATCGGCCGTGACCGTGGAGTGTGCCTCGACCGGTAATCGCGATATTTTCGACATGGGGTGCATAGATCAGGGGAGAGTAATTGTAGGCTTCCACACCTTCGCAGCGCACATGGACAATAGGCAGATAATCCTCCAGATCATTGCTGAAATGGACAACCGCACCTTCGGCGATATGCAGATTCACATTGCTCTTTAAATGAATCGCACCCGTCAACCAATCGCCTTTCGGGACGAGCACTTTCCCGCCGCCGGCCTCATGACAAGCGATAATCGCTTTACGAATCGCTTCTGTGCTCTTGCGCTTTTCGTCATCTTCCCACTTGCACTGAACGGCCCCGTAATCACGAATATCGAACGTTCGGTCGGGAAACGAGGGACGCTTAAGCTGCGGCATCTCGAACGGTGCTTTGATCGGCGCGATCGCAACGGGCGGCTCGGTGTTCGGCTTTCGACCCGCCCAAGCCGTCCCGACCCCTAAAAGGATAACCGCACAAATCCATCCCCCGATGATGGCTTTTCTTTTCTTCATCATGATATGCCTTTCCATTTTAGGGCGATAACACCAGGATTTCGCATTGACTTTTTCAGCAGTACACTTTCGAAAGCTTCATATCTATTTATTTTGGAACCTCAATCCCATGATCTTGTGCGATCTTGGCCAGGATATTCTTCGCCTTGTTCGGGTTGGACTGAAGGTATTCCCTAACGAGCGGTACGGCGTCCACGCCCATCCAGTCCAGCACGTTGAGAAGTTTACGTTCGGCGGTTGTTCCCTCATTTAAGAGATGACTCAGACACTCCAAGCCAATTTCTTTTCGACCAAGGTTGACCAGCGTCCAGGCCGCCATGATTTTTACTTCGTCCGAGTCATCCCGGAGGGTGTTCTTGAGTACCTCAACGGAAGGCTCGGCCTTGTCTTTCAGCAAGTGAAGCCCCACGACCGCCCAGTACCGAATACCACTGTCCGAATCGGACATTCCCTTGATGAACGCCGACAGGTTATTCGCGTTGCGTTCCAGAGCCCTGTCGGCGGCATCCAGATAGGATTCCAATGGATAGAGCTTGGGATTGCGGACCATTTCATAGATCGTCGTGTTATGCTGTCGAGCCCGTCGCTCGCGCATCGATTCCGGCAAGAGTCCTGAATCATACAATTCAAGTTGTTTTTCTCGCATCGCTCGTTTCATTCGGGCGATTCTCTTCCGATGTTTTGGGTCATCGATTAAATTATGAACGTTGTCAAAGTCCTTGACGGTATCGTAGAATTCCTCGGAGACGCGCGGCCTGAAGAATCGTCCCGTGATTTCGTCCGTCTTGCCTTCTTTGTGGTACTTTTCCCACGCCGGCGTAGCCGGGGCTCTCCACAGGTACTCCAGATACTGCCCGGCCGGGGCATAGGGCATATAATTCTTGTAATAGGCAAACTGCTTGTCGCGAATCATGCGCACACAGTCGCACCGTTCGTCGGCGCGTTCGCGAAAGCTCAGGTGGTACTTCGGCTCCGGCTCGATGCCTTCGCCCAGAAAGACCGTGCCCTGAAATGTGTCGGGTATCCGTGCTCCGGCTAAACTGAGCCAGGTCTTCGGCATGTCCACAAAACTAACAATGCGATCGACGGTCATGCCCGGTTTTTCGGCCGGCCAGAGATGTTTGTATTTCTCCGGAATACGAACCACCAACGGGCAATGCGTCCCGCTGGAATATAAGAACCGCTTACTCCGAGGCATGACGCCGCCGTGGTCCGAGCAGTAGATAATAATCGTATCTTCGAAGAGGCCGTCTTCCTTCAGGGCATCCAGCGTCTGCCTGATGTCGTTGTCCATATTCTCCACGGCGTCGGCGTACTTGGCGTAGTTTTTCCGAATGACGGGCAAATCGGGATGATAAGCGTGCAGCGTCATCTTATCCGGATCGTTTCGTGTATTCTCGACATCGCCGTGCGCCCGGCTTTCATGACTGCTGGTCGAATTGACGACGGCGAAGAAAGGCTGGCCCGGCTTGCGTTTTCGCCAGCCGAACCGAATCTTTCTGTCCATCACGTCCCAGCAGTCGCGGTCCGGGCGTCCACCGATATTATAATCCGTCTTGATCCAGTTCGACGTATGATATCCCGCTTTCCTCAGCAGATCGGGATAGTACTTAATCACATCGTGCGGGATATCATTCCGGCTGCGCATGGGTTGCGTGCCGTTGGAAATCGCATACATACCGGTGATCCAGGTCGAGCGAGTAGGGGCACAGACCGCCGCATTGTCAAAGCAATGAATATATCGAAATCCCTCTTCGGCCAGTTTGTCAATGTTTGGTGTTTGGCAATTTGTTCCGTCGTAGCAGCTCACCCAAAAGATACTGTTATCCTCACTGGTGAGCCACAGAATATTGGGACGATCTTTTTTACCGTCCGCACCGGCCCGCCCTGAGTGAATTCCCCAAAGACCGTAACCTGCAACAACCAAACCGCTTTTCAAAAACCGTCGTCTCGAAAGAGACATTCTACCTGTCATATTCATACTCCTACGCCTCGGACACAGTAAATCTCGATAGGTCTGCTTACCGAAGTTTACCGAAGGCCCTTCGTGCCGCCCGCTTTGTACCTTCGTTCCTTGATTTCTCAATCACCATTTGCAGCACTTGCCGGCGCCGGTCCTTGGAAATCCCAGGGACATTTTGACCGGCCACTCGGACCATGGCCGAATAGGTTTCCTCGACAACCGCCGAGTCCTCAACGAGCGTCGT